>QWRL01000022.1 GCA_003670425.1 Chloroflexota bacterium | reverse complement strand
AAACCTGAACCCCACTACAGAGTGTGGCCCAAGCACCACCCAGCCAGATTGCTGGTGCAGCGCTGAGTGAAAAAGCTGCATTTGCAGCAATAGAAAGCCAACCGCCTCTCAAGACGCTCCGTCCAACATAGAAAGCGGATTTGTGAAGAATTCTCAGTTGCATAGCAGGTGGCGAAATTATAGCCACCTACCTAACCAAGCTGCACTTGAGCGCAAACACCCCATAGATGCGCGCCAGCAACTGTGGCGTGTGTCGGCAACCGGGGCGGTGTCAGTGGGTGAACTTCGGCGTGGCGTCAGTTGTTTGGGCTGCATGGGCATGGTCATGCCCGGCATACATGTCGCGTTGGGCGATCATGAGGACGGCCATGCCCAGAAGCATCGCCCCGTGGCTCCACATCGCTGACATCGGTCCGAACGTTCCGGGCCAGATCAGTTCGGCCGCATAGACCGGAAGGGCTGGCACGACCATCGCGGCCGACATCTCGGCGCCGTGGCGCCACGAGTGCCCCCGGTAGCGCATCCACAGGATCATCGGGATGATCATCGAGAGGTCCATCGCGGTGATGCCGCCGATCTGGGACATGAGGGATTGTTCGGCGTCGATCACTTCCGAAGCGTGCATGCCCATTGCTCCACCCTGGCCGAACAGCATGGCGCTCAGCCACCCCCAGGCCATCATGCCGGCGAACATGGCGATGACCATCTCAAGATAGTGCTGTATCAGGCGCTTCATGCCGTTACGGTAACGGATAGGAAATTCAATCCACAACCGCCACGGACACAATACGCCCTGCACCCACTCTCTTCAAGCACCACTTTATGATAACCCCAACCAACCATTTACTTCAGGTCAAAGACCGCTTTTGTTTGGTGTTCGCGGAGAGTTGATGCGCGTAACAATAACACGCGCCTGCGCGCGCCCCTTAATCCGGAAACAGCGGCAGGTGGCCGAGCGCGAGAATGTCCTGCCACTGTGAGCGCTCGCCCTCGGTAAATATTGCCGCCACGCCCGCGGTGCGCGCGCCAGCACGGTCCATCACCAGGCGCATACCCTGCAGCGTCGAGCCCGTGCTGATCACATCATCCACCAGCAGCACGCGCCGGCCGGAAATCAGCTTGCGGTCCTTCTCGTCCAAGTACAGCGTCTGCGGCGCGCCCGTCGTGATCGACAGCGTTTCCGCCTGCACCACATTGCCCATGTAGCTCTTGTAAGTCTTGCGCAGCACCACGTACGGCTTTTTGGTGACAACTGATAGTGCGTAAACAAGCGGAATGCTCTTTGCCTCCGCCGTCACCAGCACGTCATAGCGCAGCTTGGAAAGTTTGCGGCCCAGCTGGCGGGCGGCTGCCTGCACCAGCTCTGTATCGCCCAGAATGTTAAGAATTGCAATGCGCAAGCCCGGCGCCACTTGAAACAGCGGCAGGCGCCGCTTCACGCCCGCAATTTCAACCGGGAAGTGGGTGCGTTTTACAGTCATGCGCAGGCTCCTTAAATCTATTCTGGCTGGGTCTTAAAGTCATAGATGCCGTCTTGCAGCGCCCAATGGCGGCCGCACTGGGCACAGTTCAAGCCGGCAGCCGTGGCGCCCAGTGCTGCGCTGCGGCACAGCGGGCAGCAAAACAGCGCATGCTCCGCCGCAGCCAGCGGGGCAGCGCCGGCACCAGACTGCGCGGCCACAGCCCGCACCATCACACTCGGCGTCAGCTGCCACAAGTTGCCGGTCTCCTGCAGCCAGCCGTCAATGGCGGCCAGCAGCCGGTACGGCAGCGTGCGCTTCAAAAATGCCGCCCGCAAGTGCGAAATTGTTTTGTGCTGCTCCACGCGCATGCCAGCTGCGGCCAGCCACGCGCGCACCGCGCGCGGATGAAAGTCAAAGTTCAGCACAGCAAACTCCACCGGCTCCAAACTAAACGGGCTCCACGCCTGCATGCCCAGTGCGTAGCGCGCAATTGCCTTCACATGCAGCTTGCTGGCAAACTCCAGCAGCAGCGGCGCAGCGGGGCGCAGCAGCGCTGCCACTCCCGCCAGCGCAGCCGGCGCATCTGCCATATGGTGCAGCACACGCACCATCGTCACACAATCAAACTGGCGCGCCACAAACGGCAGCTGGTACACGTCGGCCGCCACATAAATGAAGCGCGCGCTGCGCCCCAGGCGCGCCTGCGCCTGCTGCAGCTGCGTGCGCGAATAGTCCAGCAGCACCACGCGCCCAAACGCCTGCAGCTCATCCGTCAGGCGCCCGGCACCGGCGCCAACCTCCAGGCACAGCTGCCCGCCGCGCGGCAGCAGCTTGCGCAGCGCAATGCGCTCGGCCAAGTCTTCATATGCGCGCGCGCCCTGCCCCCAAAATTCCTGCTGGTAGTTGGAGTGCGTGTAATCGCAAACGGGCTGCGGTGCACGCGCGTTCATGCGCCGGCTTGCGTGCGGACACGCTGCAGCTCTTCGTCCAGCACCTGCTGCACCAGCGCCGGGTTGGCCTGCCCGCCCAGCGCCCGCATCGCCTGCCCAAAAAACCACTTGGCCATCGTGTCTTTGCCGCTCAAGTACTGCGCCACCTGCTGCGCATTGGCCGCAATCACCGCGGCAACGCCGGCGCGGATCTCCGCGCTGTCATTCACCTGCGCCAGGCCGCGCTCCGCCACCACTGCCTCCGCCGTCGCACCCGTTTCAAACATTTGCTTCAGCACCTGCTTGCCGGTGCCGGCGTTAATGCGGCCGGCCTGCACCATGTGGATCAGCTGCACCAGCGCTGCCGGCTGCACGCGGCACGCCTCAATATCAACTGCGCTGCTGTTCAACAGCCCGAACAGCTGGCTGCTGATCCAGTTGGCAATTGCCTTGGCTTCCACCGCGGGGGCCACCGGCTGCGCTGCCCGCAGCGCCGCATCAAAATAATCCGCCGTGGCCTGTTCCGCCACCAGCACGTCGGCATCGTAGTCATTCAGGCCCAGCGCACGGAAGCGCGCCAGCTTGGCATCCGGCAGTTCCGGCAGCGCGCTGCGCACGGCAGCCAGCCACGCCGCATCCACCTGCACCGGCGGCAGGTCCGGTTCGGGAAAGTAGCGGTAGTCATGCGCCTGCTCTTTGCTGCGCTGCACATAGGTCTCGCCGCGCGCCTCGTTCCAGCCCAGCGTTTGCTGCTGCACTGCCCCGCCGCTGCGGTACACCGCGGTTTGGCGCGCCAACTCATGCTCACAGCCGCGCACCAGCGCCCGAAATGAATTAAGATTTTTTATTTCGGTGCGGGTGTTCAGCAGCGTTGTGCCCGCTGCGCGCACAGAGATGTTGGCCTCAAAACGGATCACGCCCTTTTCCATGTCGCCGTTGTTGACGCCCAGATAGCGCAGTACGCTGCGCAGCTTTTTGGCATACGCCTCCAGCTCTGCCACAGAAGTGATGTCCGGCTCGGTCACAATCTCCAGCAGCGGCACGCCCGCGCGGTTGAGGTCCACCAGCGAGGCCGGCACGCTGCCGTCAGCGCCATCAATGTGAAACAGTTTGCCGGTGTCTTCCTCCAGATGCACGCGCCGGATGCGCACACGCCGCTCGCCGTTGGCCGTTGCCAGCAGCACAAACCCATTGCGCGCCAGCGGCAGCTCGTACTGCGATATCTGGTAGCCCTTCGGCAGATCCGGGTAAAAATAATTTTTGCGCGCAAACACGTTCTGCGGCGCCACCTCGCAGTTAAGCGCCAGCGCCACGCGCAGCGCAAACTCAATGGCGCGCTGGTTGACGACGGGCAGCGTGCCGGGCATGCCCGCGCATACCGGGCACACATAGCGGTTGGGCTCGGCCACCGTGGAGTCCACCACAGCGCATGCGCAATACATTTTGGAGCGCGTCAGCAGCTCGGCATGCACCTCCAGCCCGATGACGGGTTCGTACTCCATGCGCTACCCGTGGCGGCGCATAAAATTGCCCATGCGCAGCAGCGCCTCTGCAATATTATCGTAAGACGTGGCGTACGAGCAGCGCACATGCCCCTCGCCGCCCGGGCCAAATGCGGAGCCAGGCACCACCGCCACGCGTTCCTCGGCCAGCAGCCGGTCCGCAAAAGTATGGTCGTCCATGCCGCTCGTGCCAATGGCGGGGAATGCATAGAATGCGCCCTGCGGTTCGCAGCACGCCAGCCCCAGCGCGTTCAAGCCGGTATGAATCAGCACTCTGCGCCGGTCATAGCGCAGGCGCATTTCTTCCACGGCCGCATCGCCGCCGGCCAGCGCTGCCAGCGCCGCATGCTGCGCCGGCGTGGGCGCGGACATAATTGTGTACTGATGGATCTTGCGCAGCGCGCTGATAAGGTGCTCCGGCCCGGCGGCGAATCCCAGGCGCCAGCCGGTCATCGCATAATCTTTGGAGAAGCCGCCCAGTGTGATGGTGCGCTCACGCATGCCGGGCAGCGCCGCCACGCACACATGCTCGCAGCCATACACCAGCCGGTCATAAATCTCGTCTGAGATCACCAGCAGGTCTTGGTCTGCAGCCACTTGCAGCACAGCTTGCAGCGCGGCGCGCGGCATGACCGTTCCCGTGGGGTTGCTGGGATAACCAATCAGCAGCGCTTTGCTGCGCGGGCTTAGGGCTGCCCGCAACGCAGCCGGCGCCAGCTCAAAGTTGTCCGCTGCCACGGTGCGCAGCATGTGCGGCACACCATGCGTCAGCGCCACCAGCGCCGGGTAGGCCACAAAGCACGGCGCGGGGATGATGACTTCGTCACCGGGGTCAAGCGTGGCCGAAAGCGCCAGATGCAGCGCCTCAGACACGCCCACCGTCACCAGAATTTCGCTGCCCGCATCGTAGTGCACGCCATAGCGGCGCGCCATGTGCTGCGCAATTGCCTCGCATAACTCAGGCAGCCCGTTGTTGGGTGTGTAATGGGTTGCGCCGCGCAGCAGCGCATCCACGCCTGCCTGCAGGATTGCAGGCGGCGTCACAAAATCTGGCTCGCCAATCCCAAGTGAAATCACATCGCCCATGCCGTTGGCAATGTCGAAGTACTTGCGGATGCCCGAAGGCGCCAGCGCCGCCACATGGCGTGCGGTGAAGTCTTTCATCTACAGTACCGGAAAAAAATAAATGCGAGGCGCTGCGGGCAGGCTTTAGCTAATTTGTTAGTTAAGTGCGCTGGCCAGCGGCGTGAACTGCATTCCCAGTGCCTCGGCCACGGCTGCATGCGTAAGCTTGCCGGCCCATGTGTTGGCGCCCTGTGCCAGTGCCGGATCGGCAGCCGCAGCCGCTGCAAACCCCTGGCCCGCAATGCGCAGCGCGTACGGCAGCGTGGCATTGGAGAGCGCATAGGTTGAGGTGCGCGCCACGGCCCCCGGCATGTTGGTGACGCCGTAGTGCACTACGCCATCCACCAGGTACACCGGCTCGCTGTGGCTGGTGGGCCGGATGGTCTCAATGCAGCCGCCCTGGTCAATCGCCACATCCACCACCACCGAGCCCGCGTTCATGGTGCTGATCATCTCGCGCGTTACAAGCCGCGGTGCGCGCGCACCGGGAATGAGCACCGCACCAATCACCACATCCGCCACGCGCACCGTGTCCGCAATGTTGCGCCGGTTGGATGCCAGCGTGGTCAGGTTGCCGTGCAGTACATCCGCCAGGTAGCGCAGGCGCTCGCCGCTCAGATCCAGCACGGTTACATGCGCACCCATGCCCAGCGCAATGCGCGCCGCATTGCTGCCCACCACACCGCCGCCAATAATCACCACATCCGCCGGGCGCACGCCGGGCACGCCGCCCAGCAGCTTGCCACGCCCGCCATGCGCCCGCTCCAGATAGTGCGCTGCCACCTGCACCGCCATGCGCCCCGCTACTTCGCTCATGGGCGTCAACATCGGCGTGGTGCCGTTGGGCAGCACCACCGTCTCATAGGCCACGCTGTTAATGCCGCGCTGCAGCAGCGCCCGCGCAAGTTTGTCCTCCGCTGCCAGATGCAGATACGTGAACAGCAGCGGGCCCGGCCGCAGCAGCTGCTCGTACTCCACGGCTTGCGGCTCTTTTACCTTCATAATCATGTCGGCCTGCGCAAACACAGCCGCTGCGTCCGGCGCCAGCTGCGCACCAGCCGCCGTGAACTCGGCATCGGGAAAGCCGCTGCCCTCGCCAGCCGCCGCCTGCACCAGCACGCTATGGCCGGCATGCACCAGAGTTTCCACGGCAGCGGGTGTCAGCGCCACGCGGTACTCGTTGTCTTTGATCTCTTTCGGCACGCCAATAATCATGCTGTCTCCATCGTTTTTTTTCGGCTCAAAACGCTGTGCGCTTCAATCCACCAGCGCATGCACTTCCCACACTTCGCGCGCCGGCCGGTACACCAGCTCGTACTGCGCGCCGTCCGCCGTGCTTACGCGATAGCCAACGCTATCCGGCAGGCGCCACTCTTGCAGCACCTGCGCCACGCTGTAGCGCACGCCGAGCAACTCAAACACGCGCGGCTGCTGCGGATATCCATCGCCGCCCGCGCAGTGCACGCGCACTTCACTCAAAACCAACCTCGGAAAAATCACCAACATTAAAACGCCGCGCCCGCCCGCTCACGCGCGCGCCGCGGCCCACCAGCGAACCAGCCAGATTGGCATTGATGATCTGCGCCTCCTCTTCCACAATCGAGTCGCGCACAATCGAGGACTCAATCGTACAGCCGGCGCCAATCGTCACATGCGGCCCGATGATGGAATTGTGAATTTGTGCGTCGGGGTGAATGTTCACCGGCGGCACCACAATCACATCCGGCTGCGTGTTGACGGAACTATTGTCATGGCCGTTCTCGAGCAGGTAGCGGTTGGTGTGCAGCACCGTCTCCGGCTTGCCGCAGTCCTCCCAAACCTCCACCTCCTGCACGCGCATGTGCAGCCCGTCCGCCAGCAGCAGCTGCATGGCGTCCGCCAAAAAGTATTCATTGGCGGTTTGAATGCCCGCGCGCAGCTGGCGTTCAATTGCATCCATCAAGCGCGGCCCGTCCTTCAAATAGTAAAAGCCCACCACCGCCAGGTTGTTTTCCATGCTCTTGGGTTTTTCCACCAGGCGCCGCACTCTGCCGTCTGCTGCCAGCTCCGCCACGCCAAAGCGCCGCGGATCTGCCACGCGCTTCACCCACGCCACGGCATCGGCCTTCTCATGCGCCAGCTGGCTCAAGTCCGTTTCAATAATCGTATCCACAAACACAATCAGCAGCGGCCCGTCCACGCGCTCCTTGCCCAGATGCACCGCCGGGGACTGGCCGTTCAGCTCCTTCTGCTCAAAGAAGCTGGCATGCAGGCCGGGATATTGCGCACCCACATACTGCTCAATCTGCTCGCCAAGATAGCCGGTGATAAAGATGTACTCCTCTACCGCCACACCGGACAGCATGTCGAGCACATGCCCCAACACCGGCTTGCCCGCCACATTGATCAGCGGCTTGGGTTTGCTAAAGGTATGCGGCCGCAGGCGCGTGCCGTAGCCCGCCATCGGAACAATAACTTTCATTTACAACATTCTCCCTTTTTACTTATACCGCCAGCTGCGGCGCCTGCCAGCCGGCTGCCTGCTCGTAAGCCTGTGCCACCTGCAAGAGGCGCACCTCGCTCAACGCCGGGCCAATCAGCTGCAGCCCGATGGGCAGCCCGCCGGCATCCAGCCCGCACGGCAGCGAAATCGCCGGCAAGCCGGCCAGATTTACTGCCAGCGTAAATACATCGCTCAGGTACATTGTAAGCGGATCATCCACCTTCTCACCAAGCTTAAACGCCGTAGTGGGCGTGGTTGCACAGGCCAGCACGTCCACATCCTTGAACACAGATTCAAAATCGCGTTTGATCAGCGTGCGCGCCTGCTGCGCGCGCACGTAAAAGGCATCGTAGTATCCGGCGGAGAGGGCGTAGGTGCCAAGCATGATGCGGCGCTTTGCCTCCGCGCCAAAGCCCGCGCCGCGTGTGGCGCGCACCTGCTCCCACAAGCTGCCGCCCGCCACGCGCGGCCCGTAGCGCACGCCATCAAAGCGCGCCAGGTTTGCGGATGCCTCCGCTGGCGCAATCATGTAGTATGTGGGCAGGGCCTGCGCCGTGTGCGGCAGCGTTACGGGGCGCGGCAGCGCACCCAGCGCCCGCAGCTGCTCGATTGCTGCGCGCACCGCCTGCTCCACCTCCGGCTGCATACCGGCAGCAAAATATTCTGCGGGCACGCCCACGCGCAACCCGCTTAGCGAACTTGCCTGCAGCGCGGCTGCGTAATCCGGCACCGGCTCGTTGAGGCTGGTGGAGTCGAGCGGATCGTGCCCGGCAATTGCGCCCAGCAGCAGCGCAACATCGGCCACGCTGCGCGCCAGCGGCCCCACCTGATCCAGCGACGAACCGTATGCAATCAAGCCATAGCGCGACACACGCCCATAAGTTGGCTTGAGTCCCACCAGGCCGCACAGCGCTGCCGGCTGGCGCACGCTGCCGCCGGTGTCACTGCCCAGCGCGCCATACGCCATGCGCGCCGCCACCGCCGCCGCACTGCCCCCGGAAGACCCGCCCGGCACGCGCGCCAAATCAAACGGGTTGCGCGTGGGCCCATAGCCCGAGTTCTCCGTTGACGATCCCATCGCAAATTCATCCGTGTTGGTCTTGCCGGTGAACACGGCGCCCGCTGCGCGCAGCCGGCTGATGGCTGTGGCGTCATACGGTGCAATGAAACCCTGCAGGATGCGCGACCCGGCAGTGGCCGGCAAGCCCGCCACACACAACACGTCCTTAATGGCGAGCGGCAGCCCGGCAACGGCAGCGGGCTGCGCGCCGGCCGGGTCTTTGCGCCATGCCGCAAAGCTGGCATCCGCTGCGCGTGCTTGCAGCATTGCCCCGGCTGCATCCACGTGCAAAAAGGCGTGCAGCTTTCCGTCTGCGGCAGCGGTGCGCTGCAGGGCAGCCTCGGTCAGCTGCACGCTGCTCACTTCGCCAGCGCGCAGCAAAGCAGCCGCAGCACTTAAGGAAAGGGCGGTCAACTCCATGCCGCTGCCCTATTCCTGCGCGGGCGGCACGCGGAAGCACCCGGCCGCGGTCTCGGCCGCATTTGCAAGCAGCACATCGCGTTCCATCGGCGGCCGCACCACATCGGCGCGCAGTACGGTGTGCAGCGCCTGCACGCTTGCAGTGGGCGGCACTCCCGCCAGATCCAGCGCGTTCAGGCTAGCCGCATATTCCAGCACCGCCGAGAGCTGCACTGCGTACTCTGCCAGCTCCGCCTCGCTGAGCTGCAATCGGGCCAGCTCCGCAATATGCTGCACTTCGGTTTTGGAAATTGCCATGGCGAAGATAGATTGTACCCGTGGGCGGGGCAGCTGCTTCCACTGCATCCGCCGCCGCGCAGCCGTGGCGCTTGCGCCGAAGCGGCCACAGCGCGTGGCCGATAATATGCGCAGCGCAATCATCACTTGATTGCAGCGCCACATGCCTGCCACGCTCGCAACCGCCCAACCAGCCGGCCCAACCCACCGCGCATCCAAGCGCGGGCTGCATTACAGCACAGGCGCGTTGCTGTGCCTGCTTGCCAGCGCCTTGTTTGTGCACCAGCTTGATCTGCGCCCCTTGTGGTGGGACGAAGGCTTCAGCATTTATGTGGCGCGCCTGGCCCCGCTGGCTTTGCTGCGCACGACGGCCGCTGATGTGCACCCGCCCGTATATTTTTTACTGCTGAGCGCCTGGATCAAGCTTATCGGCGCGGCGCCCTTCAGCGTGCGCAGCCTGTCTGTGCTGACGAGCGTGTTGGGTGTGGCAACACTTTATGCGGCCGGCCGGCGCCTCACCGGCCATGCCGGCGCGCTAATTGCGGCTGCGCTCAGCATCGCTTCACCATACTGCATGTACTACGCGCGCGAAACGCGCATGTATAGCCTGGGCATCTTGTTGGCGGCAATTTCGCTGTACGCATTTTTGCGGCTGACAGCCAGCCCGGCGGCGTCCCGCTGGTGGTGGCTGCTGAATGTGGGCAGCGTGGCCTTGGGCCTGTGCACGCACTACGCCTTTGCCGTTGTGCCGGCGGCGCAGATTGTCACCATAGTTGCGCTGCGGCGCGCAGCACTGCGCCAGTGGCTGCCGGCCGCCGCCGCAGTCATGATCTTGGTTGCACCCTGGATATTTTTTGCGCGCTCCCAGTTGCTGGCGCTGCAATCTGCAAGGCTGGGTGGGGCCTCGCAATTGCAGCTTGGCTGGCCGGCATCCGCTGCCATTCAGCCTCTGATCACGGGTTACATTTCCGCTGGCCTGCCGACCGCACCCGTGGCCACCGCCTTATATATTTTTGTTGCAATGGTCGGGCTCGCAACGCTGCTCAATCGCAAGCGCGCAGAAGCGCTGTTGCTTGCCGTGGGAATCTGCGGCGCGATTGCATTGATATTGCTGGTGCGCTACACCCCCGGCGAAGCGGTTGCCCGCGGTACGCGCCTGGGATTTACGGCCGTGCCCGGCTTGTGCCTGCTTGCCGCTGCCGGCTTGCAGCGCTTAACGCAGGCTTGGCGCTGGGCTGGCATGGCCGCACTGGTTGCTATTAGCGCAACCCTGCTGCCCGCCACGCTGGCGCCGTTTTCGCAGCCCGCAGATGTAAATGAAGATTACCGGCCGCTTGTGAAGCAAGTGCAGCTGCTGGCCAAGCCGGACGATGCGGTGCTTGCGCCGTATGTCTGGCAGGCGGGCTACTTTGCCAGCTATGCGCCCGGCACACTCAAGTTTTACCGCGGCCCCGAAAACTTCACCAGCGGACCTGATTCCCTCGCCGAGATCTTTGCTGCGCATCCAAGAGTGTGGGTTGTCAATTATCTGGCGGATGTGCACGCCCGCGAAGTTCCGCTGAATGCCTGGCTGAACCGCAATGCGGCGCTGGCATTTGAGCGCTGGTACGGCAATACGCAATTGGCGTTGTTCGTGCGCGCCGAACCTGCGCCGCAATCCTGGCCGGAGCAGGCACTCCTCGAACAAAACGTCTCTGTGAAGTACACCACGCCACCCGCCTCAATCCAGCGCGGCGCGGTGCTCTACCTAAATTTGCTGTGGGGGACAAACGGAACGGTCACCGGCTTCGACCGGGTCTTCGTGCATTTGAGTTTTTTGGATGCGCCGCCCGGCGCACAAAGCGACCACGAGCTGGCCGATGGATTTCTGCCGCTCAATCAGTGGCCGCTGCAACACGCTGTACTGGACCGGCATGCGTTGTTGCTGCCTGCAGACTTAACCCCGGGGCAGTATTTGCTCCTAGCCGGCATCTATGATTCGCAAACCAGTGCGCGCCTAAAGCTGCTGGCTCCATCCGGCTGCGCTGCTGCCACCACAGTTTGCATCGGCCGCGTAACGGTAACGCCTTAGCATCTTTGCCGGGACCACAACCAGCCGGCAAGCGCGGCAGCAAGCTTCGCGTTTCAGGCTAGATTTTTTTGGTGGTTGCTGCAGTCTTCAGCGCCGCAGCGCGCGCCCGCGCCGCAGCTTCAATATGCGCAACGCCAAGGCCGCAGCACCCGCCAATCACCTGCGCACCCGCCGCCAACCACTGCGCATAAAACTGCTCCAGACGCGCCGGCTCCACCACATCCACAAACTTCCAATCCGGCATCTCAAAGTAACCAGAATCCGGATAGGCGGTCAGCGCCCCCTTGAAGTGCGTGCGGATCAAGTTCAACGCATCGCCCACAAGTTCCGCTCCGCTATGCATCACACCAGCCGCATCAATGCCAGTCGCCGGAATAAGCGCGACGATTTCGGCCAGCGCAATTTCGTCAAGATGATGGAAACTCACCACGCTGCCGTCTTTGCCGCGCCGCGCACTCAAGCCAAACCAAACCGGCAGGCCGCATGTGGCCACTGCCTGCAGCACCAGCGCAATCCGGCCCGGGTGGTACATCATCTCAAGCATCAGGTGGTCAACGCCGGCGCGGCGCAAATGCTGCGCCTGCTCATATACAGATTCTGAAAACTGCGCATCGGGCGGCACAAGCCGCGGATCAATGTGGGCGGTGCCCGCTTCCACCGGCACCATGTGCGAGATTGATCCCGCCACCGCCACGTGCCGGCCGTTGGCTGCAGCTTGCGCGCGGGCTTTGAGCGCTGCTGCCACCGCCCGCTGGTTAATCTCTTCCACCTGGCTTGCGTAGCCCGCGGCAGCCAGCATCACCCGCCCCGCCGCAAAGGTATTGGCTGTGATCACATCTGCTCCGGCATTGATGTAGTCAAGGTGAATTTGCGTCAGTAACTGGTCGTTGCCCAGTGTGGCCGGGCCGCACCACGCGGCCGGATCCATGGCAACCCCGCGCCGCTGCAGCTCTGTGCCCGTGCCACCATCCAGCACCAGCACCTCGCCCGCCGCGAGGCGCGTGTGCAGCGCGGCGTATGCGCTGGAGTGCTGCGTCATTGCTGCGCCACAGAGTGTATTATCCGCGATCCGCAGTCACTGGCTGGAAAAATATAAATTGCGGAGTTGTGATCCGGTGCCGGTATGCTGCACGGCGGCTGCCCGAACCGCTGGCGATGCGATTGGGCGCGGCGGCGCTTACTCGTAGCGCAGCGCGTCCACCGGCTCCAGGTTTGCCGCCCGGCTAGCCGGGTAAATGCCAAAAAACAAACCTATCGCAGTGGAGAAGCCCGCAGCCAGCAGCACCGCATCCAATCCCACCACCGGCACAATCGCCGACCCGCCCAACTGCACCCGCCCAACCAGCTGCGCAATCGCCCAGCCCAGAGCCACACCAATCAATCCGCCCAGCAGGCTCAGCACAGCCGCCTCCACCAAAAACTGATAAAGGATGTCACGGCCGCGCGCACCCACCGCTTTGCGTATGCCGATCTCGCGCGTGCGCTCGGTGACCGAAACCAGCATGATGTTCATGATTCCGATGCCGCCCACCAGCAGCGAAATTGCAGCGATGCCGCTCAGAAAAATCGTCAGCACATTTGTCACCTGGGTGATGGTGGCCAGCGTGTCTTGCTGATTCTGCACAATGAAATCATCACTGCCCTCCGCCGTGCCATGGCGGGCACGCAGCGTTTCCGTAATGCTGATGATTGCCGCCGGCACTTCATCGGCGCTGGAAATTTGCACATTGATTGTGCCAACCACATTCGCCCCGCGAAAACGAGCGCCGCCCAGCAAACGCGATTGTGCCGCGGAGAGCGGCACCAACACCTGGTCATCCTGATTTCCGAAGCCGCTGCCGCCCTTGCTTGCCAGCACACCAACCACGCGGTACGGCTGGCCGTTCACCCGCACCGTTTGGCCCACAGACCCGCCCGCACCGCCAAACAATGTGTTTGCAACGGCGCTCCCCAGCACCACCACAGAAGAGTGCGCGACCACATTTGCGTCCGAGACAAATTCGCCATCCGCCATAATCATGTTGCGCACCACCAAATAGTCCGCCGTGACGCCCACCGCGCGCGTATTCATGTTATGGCCCAGGTAGGCCAGCTGCGCCCGGCCGGTTATCTCCGGCGCAATTCCCGTCACCGCCGCAAGGCCGGACAGCGCCGCCGCATCTTCCTCCGTTAGCGTCGGCGCACTGCCCGCCGCACCGCCAACGCCGC
Source organism: Chloroflexota bacterium (assembly GCA_003670425.1). Taxonomy (GTDB): domain Bacteria; phylum Chloroflexota; class Anaerolineae; order Anaerolineales; family UBA11657; genus BD1. The sequence goes on along the minus strand of QWRL01000022.1, from coordinate 6,483 downwards.
CTTGCTGCGCACTGCCGGGCCGCACAAAAACCAGATTGGTGCCCATGCTCTGAATTTGCGAAGTAATAAAGGCGCGCGCACCACGCCCGATTGATACGAGTGAGATAACAGCTGCCACCCCGATCACAATTCCCAGCACCGTCAGCGCCGAGCGCAGCTTGTTGGCGCGCAAACTATCCAGCGCGGTAACAGCACCCTGCCAGAGATTCACGCCGCGCTCCGCTCTATCAATCCATCGCGCAGGCGAATCACGCGCTGGGTCTGCGCGCTGATGGCCGGGTCATGGGTCACAAAAATGATCGTGATGCCGCGCTCCTGATTGAGGCCCAGCAGGAGGCGCATGATCTCCGCGCCCGATTGCGTGTCCAGATTGCCGGTCGGTTCATCGGCCAGAATAATGGCGGGGTCATTTACCAGTGCACGCGCAATTGCCACGCGCTGCTGCTGCCCGCCGGACAGCTCTGTGGGCCGATGGTCCATGCGATCCTCCAATCCCACTGAGCGCAGCGCTGCCGCTGCGCGCTCGCGCCGCCCCGCACCAACGCCGGCATACAGCAGCGGAAGTTCCACGTTGCGCCGGGCGCTCACGCGTGACAGCAGGTTGAAACTCTGGAACACAAACCCAATCTTGCGATTGCGCACAACCGCAAGTTCGTCTGCGCCCAGCGTCTCCACGCCAACGCCGTCGAGGCGGTACCCGCCGCTGGTGGGTTTGTCCAGGCAACCAATAATATTCATCAGCGTACTTTTGCCCGAGCCCGATTGCCCAACGATGGCAACCACTTCACTGCGTGCAATCTGCAAAGACACGCCGGCCAGCGCAGCCACTTCCACCGCACCCAGCCGGTAGATTTTTTTGACGTTGTCGATTTCGATCACGGCAGTCTTCCCGCCAATCTTTGGTTTTCGGTCATGGCAGCGGCGCGGGCACCGAATCTGCCAGCTGAATGCTGACTGCGTTCACAACGCCATTCGCATCACTCTCGCCGCGCACAATGATGTTGGCGCCCACCTGCAGGTCATCAAGTTTGCCGTCAACAAGTCTTTGATACTTCGTGGCATCGGTCACCGTCACCTGCAGGCGCTCTTGCTGCGTGCTCACGATAATTACATTGCCTTCAATACTTTTTATCTGTCCCATGTTGCTGCGCCGGCCGCCGCCACCACCACCACCAAAATTTGCGCCATCAGCACCACCGCGATTTGCAAAAAAGTTTGCCCGCGTACCGGAGGAGCGCATCCCTTGAAACCGCATGCCGCCATAAAAGGCGCCCGCAGCCACCACCAGCAGCAGCAACACCCCAACCAAGCCCGGCAAGATTTTGCGATTCATTTTCGTACTCTCCATCAACACAAACCAATCAAAACGAGAATTGAGGCGCCACAGTTCCAAATGCGCAAGCAGTAATCAACAGTTCCCGCGTCTTAATCACCGCCGCGCGGGCCACCCCCGCCACCCCCGCCGCCACGCCCGCCACCGAAGATTCCAAAAAGACCGCCCGCGCCAGACTGTGTTGTATTGGTGGGATTTAGCACAACCGCATCGCCTCCCCGGAGTAACCCACTGCTTACCTCGCTGTAGGTTTCATTCGTCAAGCCAAGCGTTACCGGCACTTCAATCTGCTCACCCTCAACCAGCACGGACACCGACCGGCGTCCGCTTGCCACACGGATGGCACGGTTGGGCACAAGCAAGACATCAGCGTGGCTCTCGGTAACAATGCTCACAGCCGCGGTCATTCCCGGCTTTAGTGCGGGATCCGGCGCAGGTACAACAACCATCACCGGAAAAGTCACCACACCCTGCTGGCTGGTTCCGAGAAAAGGCACCACGGATACCTTGCCCGTAAAATTTTTGCCCGGCGCTGCATCAGACATTACAGTGACTGTCTGGCCAACCTGCACATGGTTGATATCCATTTCTGCCACGTCAACTTTAATCTCCAGCGCGCTTAAATCGGCAAGCACCAGCGCCGGCTGATTGGTGGCCACGCTGTCACCCACTTTGTTGGACACAGCCGCCACAGTGCCGGTAAAGGGCGCAACCAATCGCACCAGTTGCACGGTGGACTTTGCAGTGGCAAGTTTCAGGCGCGCAGCTGCAATCGCCGGTTCGTCCGGCCCGGCTTGCAGCGCTGCCAGGTCAGCCTGTGCCTTTAGCAAGCTGGCCTGCGCCAAATCCAGCTGCGCCTGATACAGCGCAATCGTCGCTGCATTCGGGCCGAAGCGCGCGGAAGCCAGCGCGCTCTTGGCGGTGTCCGCTGCAGCTTGCGCAGTTTGAATTGTGCTTGCATCGCTGTTCTGCGCCTGCTCTAATTTGTACAGCTCGGTCTGGTACGCCAGCTGTGCGCGATCATAGGTTGCCTGGGCAGCCTTCAGGCGCGTGTACACGGCTTCGGGCTGGTTTCTTGAGTCGGTCATGTTCAAGCCCTTGATGTCGTCAATCACCTTGCCTGCATCTTGCAAGGTCTTTGCAGCGGCTTGCACATTAATTTGAAAATTGGTGATCTCGGCATTCTGCCGCGCAGCAGATAAAGTGTTGTTCGCCTTGGCCGACTGGGTTTCATAGTAGCCAACATCCACACTGGCGGCGTTGCTGACCTTTGTCTGGGCCGCTGTAACAGCAGCTTCTGCCTCCACCACGGCCAGCTTGGCCTTCGCCACAAGTTCCGCACTGGTGCCCGCCAGCAAAGTGTCTAAACTATCCTGCAGGGTAAAGACGTCAATTTGGGCCTGCTGCACAGCCGGTGAAAAACTTGCGGGGTCCAGCTCAACCAGCGTGTCACCGGCCTTGACCAGACTGCCCACAGTAACCGCCACCTTGGCAACCACGCCGGATGTTTGCCAGTTGAGCGCCGCCGATTGCGCGGCTGCCAGCGTGCCAGACGCGTTCACGGCCACCACCAGCGTGCCGCGTTCCAGCACCGCAGTTTGCACGCTGGCTGCCGCACTTGCGGCAGCAGCGGTGGTAGTGCGCTGCCAATACCACAATCCCACGGCCAGAGCCGCTGCAAGCGCAACTCCAATGGTGATGGTGCGTCTGATCACAATATTTATCTCCTGCACTAAACCGCGCGGGATTGCGCGTCGCGAGCGAAACTCATTCGCCCCAAAAGACCGCAGCTAGCAGTTCCCGCGCGCCGTAATATGTCGCTTTCCGCGCTGCGGTCGCGAGCCCTGTAATTCAGTCGAGTGTAGCCCAACGCAGCCCTTTGACCGGCAATCGAATGTGAATTAATTGCGGGGAAGTTGCGTGGATCTTGTGGGCTTGGGAGCCGCAGCCTCCAAACAGATGCAGTAAAATTTATCGGCAGGATAAATTTTCCGGCCACCCGCGCCCCCAGTCAACATGCTCGATACTGCCCCTAAATCCAGCCAACCTTCTCATTTTCTAAAATCAGGGAGATTGTAGGCAAATGTGCGGCATCTTTGGGTTTGCTGTCAAGGACAGCGCGCAACTTGACTTTGAACTCTTCAAGCAAGACTTGGCCGGGCTTTACAGGCTGTCCGCGCAAAGAGGCAGGGATTCTGCCGGGCTTGTCACGTATGCCAATGAGAAGTACCGGATTTTTCAAAGAGCCATCGACCCGCTCCAATTCATCGAACTTGCCGGCTTCGACCAGATCCTGAACGACACGCTCGGCGCACAGCGCGCCACCGGGCCGTTTGCGTGCATCAACCACTGCCGCCTCGTAACTGACGGCTCGGCCAGCGTTGCCGACAACAATCAGCCGGTCTATGCCGGCAGTTTCATTGGCGTGCACAACGGCATCATTACCAACGCAGCACAGATTCAGCCGGACCCTGCCGCAAAACGGGCAGCTAATTCCGAAGGCACTGCGGCGCCCAACGACACGCGCGTGCTGTTTGATTACATGAGCGGGCAGTACGCACAAACCCGGGATCTGGCTGCCGTATTGGCGGCTGTGCAAGCCAACCTCGAAGGCTCCTTTAGCATTGCGGCTTTCCTGGACCACAAGCAGGAGCTGGTGCTTGCCACCAACACCGGTTCACTTTATTTTGCGCTCAATGCACAAAACAATATTTTATGTTTTGCATCGGAAAGCTATTTTCTAAAACAATTTTTGGCGGCATCGCAAACCTTTCAGGCGAACGCCGGCGCCATTCAGCATGTGCCTGCGGGCCACTATCTGCGGCTGAGCTTTGACTTCCAGATTTTTGAGCAGGCGCCAATTCCGCGCCAGCCGAAGACATCCAGTGCGCAGCGCACACCCGCCGCTGGCCGCGCTGACAGCCCGGCATTTGCGGTTGAGTTCTACCGCTCCAGCGTGCAAACGCTGCGGCGCTGCACCAAATGCATCCTGCCGCACACTTATCCATTTGTGGACTTTGACCGGGATGGCGTGTGCAGTTTTTGCCGCAACCACGCGCATCAAAAGCTCAAGGGCGAAGATGCGCTGCGGCAGCGCCTGGACCGCTTCCGCTCCAAAGACGGCAGCCCGGACTGCCTCGTGGGCTTGAGCGGCGGCAGAGACTCGTGCTATGGCCTGCATATCCTGAAGACAACCTATGGCATGCATCCCATCGCCTACACATTTGACTGGGGCCTGACCACAGACGTTTCGCGGAGGAACCAGGCCAAGGTTTGCGGCAAGCTTGGCATTGAACACATCATCCGTTCACCGGACATATTGAAGAAGCGCCGCTTTGTCAGAAAGAACATTCATGCCTGGCTCAAGCAGCCGCAGCTTGGCATGGTCCCGCTCTTTCAGGCGGGGGACAAGGAGTTTTATCATTTCGGCCGCGCCCTGCAAAAAGAGCTGAAGCTGGACCTGACTGTCTTGTGCTCTGGCCACCAGCTGGAACATCGTGAGTTCATGGTGGGCTTCACCGGCATTAACCACAAACCATTGCGTGAAAACCACGACTTTCAGCTGCACCCGCTGAGCAACAAGATTCGTTTGGCGGCCTGGTACTGCCTGCAGTACATCAAAAACCCGGCCTACATCAACGAGTCTTTCTTTGACTCAATCCGATCCTACATTATCAGCTTTCTGGTGACGGCGGACTTCCTATACTTGTTTCATTATCTTGCATGGGAGGAAAACGAAATCAACCGCGTGCTCAACGCGGAGTACGCATGGGAGTCCGACCAGCGTTTTGGCCAGACCCAGTGGCGCATGGGCGATGGCCAGACGGCTTTCAACAACTACATCTACTACCAGATTGCCGGGTTCACCGAGTTTGATGCGTTTCGGTCCAATCAAATCCGGGAGGGGTTGCTTGATCGAGCTGCTGCCCTGCAGCTGGTGGAAAGTGACAATCAGCCCAAGTTTGAAAGCATTGAATATTTTTCGCGGCTGATTGGATTGAACCTGGATGAAGTCTTAAGAAAGATCGACAACATACCCAAGCTGTATTAGTGCGCGGGCACGCCGGGCAATCGCAGGGCACGTCAACAAAAAGTGGTTGCTGCCCCAGCCGGCAATGCCGGGATAAAGAATTTGGCGGCGTTGGCGGTTGGTGATGCAGCCCACTTTGAGCAGCGCGCTGTCACCAACAGCTATTGCCTGCAATCAGAAAAGTTTGCGCCGCACAATGTGCGCTGGCACTGATCGCCTAATCCAAGAAACAGCGTGAGCGGCAACGTCCAGCGCCAAGTATTGGCGCTCATGCTGCGCCAACTCAAAACGTAAACTTTAAATCGCCCCCCCCCCCACTTTTCCAGCAGCCGCAGTGGATTTATACAAGCCGCGCAGGTTGTTGAAGCGAATGCGAAACAAATCCAAAAACATTACGGCGGACTCGGCAACAAGCCGGACTGAGGAATGTTTGGAAACACGAAGCGTGAAGGGCACCTCCGCCACACGGTAACCAGCGCGGCCTGCAAGGAACATCACCTCCGCATCAAAAGAAAATCCGTCGAGGCGCTGCAACTGAAAGAGGCGCACGGCAACTGTGCGCCGAAAGGCTTTGGCGCCGCACTGAATATCACTGCAGCGAATGCCGAGAATAACTGCCGCAAGCCAACGGTAGACTGCGCTCAGCAAGCGCCGCGCGGGGCGGACGCTCCCTGCGTCAGATCCCGGCAAGTAGCGGGACGCAATCGCAATATCTGCACCAGCACTGATGCACGCTGCAAAGTCGGCGGCAATTGCAATCGGGATCGACAGGTCCGTGTCAAGGTACATCACGATTGCACCGCGCGCGCGCAAAATGCCGGCGCGTACCGCAGCGCCCTTGCCCATGTTTGCTTTGAAATACAGCGGCTGTATGCGGGCATTTACACGGCTGAGGCGCAGCGCTGCAGCATCAATCTCTGCTGCGCTGCCATCGCGGGAGCCGTCGCTGACCGGGATCACTTCGTAGCACTGCCCGCGCAGGTCAAGGTACCGGCAGATTTCCGTGAGGCTATCCGCAATGCGGCCGGCTTCGTTATAGGCCGGCACTATCACAGACAATTCCACCGCCGCATCTACTTCTGCCGCAGCGCGCACCAAGACTGAGGAGGGCGCGGGTGTT
>QWRL01000021.1:7920-20228 GCA_003670425.1 Chloroflexota bacterium | reverse complement strand
TCTTTCGTCAAGCGGGTGCCTGCACAAGTAATTGTGTGGCACAATCAACCGGGCTTGCTGGATTGGGCAGGCATTTACAATGACTCAAATTGACGGCTACAAAATTGAACCGGGGGTAAACCTCACCGGTGCCAACCTGCGCCAGGTGAATCTGGAAGGCGCAGATTTGCGCGAGGCAATTCTTTGCCTTGCCAATCTTTATGGCGCAAACCTGGCGCGTGCAAATCTCACGGGCGCCGACCTTGGCCAGTGCCGCCTGGCAACTGCGTCGCTGGTGGAGGCCCGCCTGGAGCGCGCTAACTTGTGGCGCTGTGTGCTGCGCGAAGCGGATTTGCAGCAGGCGGTGCTGCGCAAGGCTGCGTTGCGTCAGGCAGACCTGAGTGGTGCCAATCTATCCGGCTGCGATCTCACCGAAGCAAACTTGCAGCAGTCAGATTTGCAGGGAGCAAACCTGACGGGTGCGCTGCTATCCCATTGCAATCTGCAGCATGCGGATTTGCGCTCCGCGCAGCTTGCACAGGCGGATCTGCGCTTTGTGGATTTGAGCGGCGCCCAGCTGTTGGATGCAGACCTTGAAGGCGCAAACTTAACGGGTGCCAAAATCAGCGAAGCGCAGCTGGCCGTGGTCAAGAACCGCCATACCATTGTCATGCCGGACAGTTTGGAAGGCGACGATGGTTTTGCGGCCGCGAATTTTGATGATGGTCATGATGCTCCGTTTGGCATCCACGCTGCCGATCGCCACACGGACCATAATGCAGCAGTTGATGCCGAAGTTATAGTGGAAGTAGACGCTGATGCCGATGCCGATGCCGAACCGGCAGCGCCGTACCAGCCCGCGGCGCAAGCCGACGCACATGCAGCCGAGCCCATGGATGCAGATCCGGAGCCTGAACCGGAAATCTCTTGATCCCCTCCTCTGGCGCCGAGCGCGCGGGTTATGTGCAGGCCATGTTTGGCCGCATCGCCCGGCGCTACGACATCATGAACCGCCTGATGACATTTGGGCAGGACTTGTATTGGCGCCGCCTGCTCCTGCAAAAAATAGCGCTCCAACAGAATGGGCGCATGCTTGATCTTGGCACCGGCACCGGTGATATCGCGGGTGAAGCGCTGGCCAGCGGAAAAACTGCGCTTTGTGTTGGCGCAGATTTTGCGCTGGAGATGATGCAAGTGGGGCGCTTGCGCGCAGCCAAGCGCAACGTGCGCTGGACGGGCTCGGATGCGCTGCGCCTGCCATTTGCCGGCGGGACATTTGATGCGGTCACTTCTGGATTCTTGCTGCGCAATGTGATTGATATTGACGTGGCGCTGGCTGAGCAGCACCGCGTGCTGCGCGCGGGCGGGCGGGTTGCCTGCCTGGACACAACTCCGCCGCCGGACAATTGGCTGCGGCCGCTGATCCTGCTGCACTTCCGCCTCATCATTCCGCTGCTGGGCTGGCTGGTAACCGGGCAGGCGGCGGCTTACGCTTATCTCCCCAGCACCACCGAAAAATTTTTGCAACCGGAGGCGCTGCAGCAAAAGTTTGCGCAAGCCGGCTTCCGGAATGTAGGTTATCAAAGGCTGATGCTGGGCACGATTGCACTGCACTGGGCGGAAAAGTGAGTGATCCCGGCCCGCGCGCAATGCTGCGCGGTGAACCTTCTTATGTGTGGCGGGCGGGGCAGCAGCGCCGGCTGCAGCTAATACTGGCGCACACGCCGGCACTGCGCGGCCGCATGGTGCTGGTTGATGGCTGCGGCGTGGGCACGTACGTGCAAAAGCTGCGCGAACAGGGCGCAGAAGTGCACGGCCTTGATATTGAGTTTGCGCGTGTGCAGCATCCGGTGGTAGCGCTCCCGGCACTGGTGTGCGGTGCGTGCGAAGCGCTGCCCTATCCGTCCGGCAGCTTTGATGTTGTGCTTTCGCATGAAGTGCTTGAGCACGTGCAGGATGACCGCCAAGCCATGCGTGAGCTGGTGCGGGTGCTGCGCCCGGGCGGGCGCGCCGTCATTTTTGCGCCAAACCGCTGGTATCCCTTTGAGACGCATGGTGTGCACTGGCGTGGCCGCTACCGTTTTGGCAATGCCCCGCTGGTGAACTATTTGCCGGACGTGCTGCGCAACAAACTTGCGGGGCATGTGCGCGCATATACCGCGCGTGCGCTGCGCGCGCTGCAGCTGCAGCTGCCCGTCACTGTTGTGGCGCACACGCTGATCTTTGGCGGCTACGACAATCTGGTTGCGCGCTGGGGCGCTGCGGGTTCTGCGCTGCGCTCCGCACTGCAGGCACTGGAGCACACGCCGCTGCGTGCGTTTGGCCTTTCGCACTTTATGGTGCTCAAAAAAACTGAATAGGTTACTCCGCAACGCTGCGCAGGAACTCCGCTGCGGCATGGGCAGCGCTGATGTTGCCGGCCAGCACATCCGCCTCGTAACGCGCCGACCACGCCGGCCACAAGGACCGTGCAAGGCGCCACTCCGTATGCAGCACGGCAGTCAGTGCACCAGAGTCATGCAGGTAGCCCGTGGTTTCATAATCTCTTTGCGTTTGAGCCCGGTCGTAGGGCACGCGCACAATTTGTGCGCTCCAACTTCCGCCGCCGTTAAACGGCTGCCGCCAAGTTAGCTGCGCGTACGCTGCGCGCTGATCGCCGTCAAAAGGCGAGCCCACCGAGCCTGAGTTGATGATAAGCGTCGCATCCAAAGTGCGCATCCACGCCCAGTGGGTGTGCGCCGTGCAAAACACGCGCGGTAGCGGCTCAATTTGTTTGCGGATTGTTGCGTTTGTCGCCGAGCGGTGCAAGCCATCGCGGTTGCCGGCCATGGAGGCATGCACAAAATGCAGCCCGCCGCCCGCAGCATCCTGCATGTGCGTGAATGCGGGCAGCGCTTGCAGTGCGCCAATCTGGCCGGGCAGCTGCTGGCTGGTCCACAGTGCAGACCGTTGCAGCTCAAGCTGCGCACCGGATTGCGGCGCGTCCGGCAGGGTCATTTTGATCACAAAATCTTCGTGGTTGCCGCGCAGCAGCTGCCATCCATTTGTGCGCTGCCGTTCCGCCAGCAGTTGCCAGCAAGCCAGCGGGCTGGGCCCGCGGTTCACAATATCGCCGTTCACCACCACAGCATCCGGCCGCCACGCATCCACATCTGCCAGCACACTCTGCAATGCGGGCAGCACACCATGAATATCGGACAGCACTGCGATTTTCATTGCGCTCATTATAAGTGTGGGCATGTTAAAATCTAGAGCATGAGCACAGTAATTGGGCTTGTGCGCAAGCGCAGTGCGCAGCGGATGGCTGCACATTCAGGTGTGCGGCGCAGCGTGCGCGTTGTATTTGCCGCAGTGCTGGCTGTTCTGGCGGGCATGGTGATCCTTGTGCTGGCGGCGGCGATTGCGGTTTCGCAGCTGTACGCCAGCTACGCGCAGGAACTGCCGAGTGCCGCCAGGCTCAGCAGCGCCTTTCAGTCATCGAACAACGAGTTTTTTCTCACCACCCAGTTGTACGACCGCACCGGCAAACATTTGCTCTACAAAGTGATTGACCCGCGCGCTGGAGACCGGCAGTGGCTAAACATTGAATGGATCCCGCCGGAATTGCAGCAGGCTACGATCGCGATTGAAGACCGCAGCTTTTTGACAAATCCCGGTTACGATATTTTTGGAATCTTGCGCGCGCTGCGGGAAAATTTACGCCGGCCACAATGCATTCTGCAGCCGGAAACATGTGTTGGCGCCATTCAAGGCGGCAGCACCATCACGCAGCAGCTGGTAAAAAATGTAATCCTGTCGCCCAACGCTCTGGCCGAATCCAGCTACAAACGCAAGTTTCGCGAGCTGCTGATTGCCGCCGAGGCTGCCAACCGTTTTAGCAAGTCGCAGATTTTGGAGTGGTACCTCAACACGAACTTCTACGGCAATTTGGCATACGGCGTGGATGCCGCCGCGCGCGTGTATTTTGGCAAGTCCGCTGTGGGTCTGAACCTGGCGGAGAGCGCGCTGCTGGCTGCCATCCCGCAGTATCCCGGGCTCAATCCAATTGATGCGCCAGCCGACGCCAAGCGCCGCCAAGAGCGCGTGCTAAAGGCGATGGTGGAGCAGGGGGATATTTCTGCCGCCGAAGCTGAGCAGGCTGCGGCGGAGGATGTGCTTGCCAAGGTGCATTCCACCGAGCGCCGCACCAGCCTGATTGCACCGCACTATGTGTTGTTCGCGCTCTCGCAACTTGTGGAGCAGCTGGGGCGGGCGCTGGGGTGCCGCGGGGGACTCACGGTGCGCACGGCATTGGATTTGGACCTTCAGGACCAGGTGGAGTGCGTTGCGCGCACACATTTGGACCGGCTGAACGGTGGTGATGCGCTGGGCGTGCATGCCGCGCGCGCCGGCAATTGCGATGCTGCCGCGCTGCTGCCGCCACTGCGCGCAGCCGATGCGGGTGTTGACCACAAAGCCACCAACACTGCGGTGACCGTGCTGGACCCGCGCAGCGGCCAATTGCTTGCCATGGTTGGCTCCTACGATTACTGGCGCGATGAAATTGACGGGCGCTTCAATGTGGCGGTGGATGGATTGCGCCAGCCCGGATCGGCATTCAAGCCGTTCACATATCTAACGGCATTTTCGCAGGGCTACACGCCGGCCACGATGGTGCTGGATGTGCGCACAGCGTTCGACACCGGCGGCGTGCCATACGTGCCGGACAACTACGATCGCAAATTTCATGGCCCGCAAAGTTTGCGCTCCGCGCTTGCCAACTCCTATAACATTCCCGCCGTGCAGGTGATGAGCTGGGTAGGCGTGCAAAATGTGGTGCGCGCTGCGCACCTGCTGGGCATCAACACCCTGCAAGCGGAGCAGGCGGGCGCTGGTCTGGCGCTCACACTCGGCGGCGGAGAGGTGACGTTGCTGGACATGACCTATGCCTACGGCGTGCTCGCCAACAACGGCACGATGGCGGGCTACCGCGTGCCGCCCGCGCAGCAGCGTGCCGGCTTTCGCACGCTTGATCCAATCACCATCCTGCGCATTGAGGATCGCGCCGGCAATCTTGTGCAAGCATGCGGTGCGGACGGCGCATCCGCTTGTGACTTTACGCAGCCGCAGCAACAGCCCGTGCTCAGCCCCGAGCTCGCCTATCTGATCACGGATGTACTCTCCGACGAACAGGCACGCGTGCCGGCCTTCGGCACGGGCAACGCGCTCGAGATTGGCCGCCCCGCAGCTGCCAAGACCGGCACCACCAATAATTATGTGGATGGATGGACGATTGGTTACACGCCGCAGCTGGCGGTGGGCGTGTGGGTTGGCAACTCAGACAATTCCCCCATGGATAAAACTTCCGGCCTGATGGGGGCGGCTGCCATCTGGAACGCGGTGATGCGCCATGCAGTGCGCGTGCTGCAGTTGCAGGCTATTGGCTGGGACTCGCCGCCCGGCATCGTGCCCCTGCGCGTGTGCTTCCCATCCGGCTTGCTCCCTACTGATGATTGCAAAACAATGGTGCGCGAGATTTTTGTGCAAGGCACGCAGCCCACCACGCCGGACAACGTCTGGCAAAAATTTCGGGTGAACCGCGATTCCGGGCGGCTGGCCACAGTGCAAACTCCGGCCGAGTTGGTTGAGGAGCGCGTCTACCAAATTTTGCCGGCAGAGGCGGCGGACTGGATTGAGGCCATGGGCATGGCGCAGCCCCCGCGCGAGTTTGACACGCTGCCCGCAGCGCCGGACGAAGCCCCCAAGGTGCAGCTAACCGCGCCGGGCGCCTTCACCTATGTGCGCCAGATTGTGCCGCTGGTCGGCACTACTCAAATTGACGGCATGCAGCTGTGGCGGGTGCAGTTTGGTGCGGGGCTGAATCCGGAGACCTGGTCCACAGTGGGTGGTGACCGCACCGACCCGGTGCGGCTGGGTGAGTTGGAGCGCTGGGACACCACCGGGTTGAGCGGTCTTTACACTCTGCAGCTAATGGTAGTGCGTGGTGACCAGCAATTTGAAAACTCCACGGTGCAAGTTACAGTTGACAACCAGCCGCCGGAAGCCAGCCTAATCAACCCGGGGCAGGGCGAGGTGTTCAGCCTCAATGATGAGTCAATTATCATTGAGCCGCGCGTGCGTGACGATTTGTCGCTCGCGTTTGTCGAAATTTTGGTTGATGGAAAAAGTTTCGAGAAACTTACCGTGGCGCCATACACCACGCGTTGGCGCATGCGGGGTGCGGGCGCGCACACCATTGCCGTGCGCGCGGTGGATGCGGCCGGCAACGAAACCCGCAGCTCACCCGTTACCGTAACGCTGCGTTAGCGAAAGCCATCCGCGCCGTGCGGGCGCGGTCTCACGCCACGATATTCTCGATGAATAAATCTTGGGCGAGGTCTGCGCCCACAATGTGCTCTTGCCCGGCTGCTTGCAGGCGCACGGGCCCGCGCAGCGGAGCGCGCCCTTTGATCTCCAGTGCCACACCCGGCCGCAAGCCGAGTTCCCCCAGGTAGCGCAGGCGTTCCGGCGTGTGATTGCGGATGCGGCTCAGGTCGCCGCGTGTGCCCACTGGAAAATCGAGCAAGCTCTGGTCGTTCATTTCGGGCATGTGCCCGGCGCGGGTGGGGATGGGGTCACCGTGCGGGCAGCGTGTCGGGTAGCCGGATAGTGCGTCGGCGCGGTCCTCAAACGCTGTGTTGATCGCGCCTTCGAGTGAGTGCACCATGTCATGCACTTCGTCCCAAGTGAAGCCCATCACCTTGACCAGAAATGTCTCGATCAAGCGGTGGCGCCGGATGGCGCCGAGTGCCACTTGCCGGCCTTCCGCCGTGAGGTTTACGCCGCGGTACGGCTCACGCTCCAGAAAGCCTTCGCGCTCGAGGCGCTGCACCATCTTCACAACAGCCGGCGGCGAAACTTGCAGGCGCTCTGCCAGCGCGGAAACAATCACGGGTGCGGATTGTGGCTGCTCCAAGCGGAATATTTCGGCGAGATACTCGCGTCTTGTGTCAGTTAGAACGGCGCACGCCTGCATCCGGCGCGGAGCCTGGTCAGTTGATTTTTCCATCGATGTTTTTCATTCGGTAATATGTAAGTGCAGAGTATATTATATTGCCTGCAAGGCTGCGGATGGCCGCAATTACCATGGTTAACTTTAGAGTTTCCAAATTGCAGATCGGTTGTTAACCGGCGAGCCTAGACTTGTGAATAGTGGTGCCGTAATGTGTGGCAAACCACGCAGGAGAACTTTTATCACAATGGACTGGAAGTATTTTAGAGCGATTTTTTTGGCTGGCGTGTTGCTGGCTGGATGCACACCGAATGGGGCGACGGCGCAGCCAGCGGCAGCAGTTAGCAGCGCGCCTCAAGCCGGGCAGGGGATTGGCGGGGAAGTAGTGCTGTATTCCGGCCGGGAAGAAAGTTTGGTGGCACCGCTGTTGGTGAAATTCACGACAGCAACTGGCTTAGCGGTCAAAGTGAAGTACGGTAGCACGGCTGAGTTGGCGGCAACGCTGCTCGAGGAGGGCAGCCGGTCCCCGGCCGATGTGTTCTGGGCGCAAGACCCCGGCGGGCTCGGTGCAGTTGCAGCTGCCAACATGTTAGCTGCGCTGCCGCAGTCAACGCTTGCTGCCGTTGGCGCTAATTTTCAGTCTCCGCGTGGTGACTGGGTGGGTGTCTCTGGCCGGGCGCGCGTGGTGGTGTACAACACCAACAAGGTGCAACCGGCTGATCTGCCTGCGGACATTTGGGGCTTCACGGAGCCGCAGTGGCGGGGGCGCATTGGGTGGGCGCCGGCCAATGGCTCTTTTCAAGTGATGGTGACCGCCATGCGCAAACTGTGGGGCGAGGACAAAACCCGCAGCTGGCTGACGGCAATCATTGCCAACAATGCCAAAGAGTACCCCAAGAACACGCCGCTGGTGCAGGCCGTTGCAAGTGGTGAAGTTGAAGTGGGGTTTGCAAACCACTATTACCTGCTGCAAATAAGCAAAGAAGAGGGTGTCCAATTGGCAGCGGCAAATTACTTTTTGCCCGGTGGCGGGCCGGGCTCGCTGGTGATGGTGGCGGGTGTTGGCAAACTGGCAACCGCCCCGAACGCTGCGAATGCGCAGCGCTTCATCGAATATTTGCTTGAGCCCGAGGCGCAGCGCTACTTTGCGCAGGAAACTTTTGAATACCCTGTGATTACGGGTGTGGAGATTGCAGCCGGCCTGCAGCCGCTTTCCAGTTTGAACAGCGCTGCTGTGGGCGTCAGCGACCTGACTGACACGCGGGGCACTATCAAATTATTGAAAGAAGTGGGCGCACTGGAGTGATGCCCGACCAGCGGCGCAGCTCAATCCAGCCGACGTTTGCACGCCCGCAGAGTTTTTGGCGGGCGAGTGGCGGGCGCTGGTTGTTGCGCGGGGCAGCAGCCGGTGTGCTTAGTCTGGTTCTCTTGCCGCTGATTTATCTGGTGGTGCGCGCCAGCGAAGCGGGCCCGGCGGCACTGCAGCTTTTGGTTGAGGCGCGAACTATGCGGGTGCTGGCGCGCTCTGCGGCACTGGCGCTGGCGGTGCCACTGGCCAGCGCGATATTGGCCGTGCCGCTGGCGTGGCTCACCACACGCACAGACTTGCCGCTGCGCAAGATGTGGGCGGTGCTGACAGCGCTGCCGCTCGTAATCCCAAGTTACATTTTTGCGTACTTGCTGGTTTCAGTGCTGGGTCCACGCGGTTTGCTGCAGCAGTTGCTTCAGCCGTTGGGTGTTGAGCGGCTGCCGGATATTGAAGGATTCCCCGGAGCATTGCTGGCGCTCACTCTGCTGTGCTATCCATACCTGCTGCTGACGGTGCGGGCTGCGCTGCTTACTATGGACCCTGCGCTGGAGGAAGCCGGGCGCAGTTTGGGGTTGACTCCCTGGCGCACATTTGTGCGCATCACGCTGCCGTTGCTGCGCCCCGCACTGGCAGGCGGTGGCTTGCTCGCAGCGCTTTATACACTGCGGGATTTCGGCGCAGTGTCCGTCATGCGCTTTGGCACTTTCACGCGCGTCATCTACATCCAATATCAGGCTGCTTTTGACCGCACTGGTGCAGCGGTGCTGGCGCTGATGCTGGTGGCGCTCACTGTGGGATTGCAGGCACTGGAGTTGAACACGCGCGGCCGTGCGCGCTACCATCGCGGGCATGCGGCTGCCAAGCGCAAGCCAATGATGGTGCGCCTTGGGCCGTGGCGCTGGCCGGCACTGCTGTTTTGCGCAGCAGTGGCGCTGCTGGGTGTTGGCATGCCCGCGGCCGTTTTGCTGTTTTGGCTGGTGCGCGGCCTGGCGTTGGGCACACCAATGCCGGCGCTTTGGAGCGCAACTGGCAACTCCGTGTTTGTGTGTTTGGTTGCAGCGCCACTGGCGCTGCTGGGTGCGCTGCCGCTGGTACTGCTGGCGGGGCGGCAGCGCTCGGGCAGCGGCCGGCTGCTGGAGCGGGTTGCTTACGCGGCGTTTGCGCTGCCGGGCATTGTTGTTGGGCTGGCGCTGGTGTTCTTTGGTGCGCGTTATGTGCCGGCAATTTATCAATCGGTGTTGCGGCGGCGGGGGGGCTATCTCATCCGGTGTGGGCGGGGGGCTGTTGGTGCGTTGCGCGCGGCGCTTGGCAGGGTGAACCCGGGCCTGATGGAGGCCGGACGCACGCTTGGGCGCGCGCCGGCGCAGGTGCTGCGTTCCATTACGCTGCCGCTCATGCGCAACGGCGTATTGGCTGCGCTGGCAATCGTGTTTCTGACCGCCATGAAGGAGCTGCCGGCAACCCTGATTTTGGCACCGCCCGGCATGGGCACGCTCGCCACTTCAATTTGGGGTGCAGTCACCCAAGCCTATTTTGCCGCTGCGGCGCTGCCTGCGGTATTATTGATTGGGATCTCTTCTGTGCCACTGGCAATTTTCACCCTGCGCGAAACATATCAATGAGTGAATTCGCTGTTGAATGCCGCGGCTTGGCCAAGTCTTTTGACGTGGTCAGTGCTGTGCACCATTTGGATCTGGCGGTGGAGCAGGGCGAGATCTTGGTGCTGCTGGGGCCAAGCGGTTGCGGCAAGACCACCACCTTGCGCTTGATAGCCGGGTTGGAAGTTCCAGATGCCGGCTCCATCCGAATCGGCAATCAGCCGGTTGCCGGTGATGGAGTTTTTGTGGCGACGGAAAACCGGCGCGTGGGCATGGTGTTTCAGGATTACGCTTTGTTCCCGCATCTAAGTGTTTCGCAAAATATTGCGTTTGGCGTGCAGCGCCGCGCCAGCGAGACCCGCGTGCAAGATGGCCTGCGCGTGGTGGGATTGTGCGGTGTGGGCGGACGCATGCCGCATGAGCTCTCCGGCGGGCAGCAGCAGCGCGTGGCGATTGCACGGGCGCTTGCGCCGCACCCGGCTGTGCTGCTGCTGGACGAGCCATTCTCCAATTTGGATGCGGGCCTGCGGCAGCAGGTGCGCGCGGAAATTCGCGACATCCTCAAAGCCAACCGCCTCACGGCAATTTTTGTAACGCACGATCAAGATGAGGCGCTGTTCATGGGCGATCGCATTGCAGTGTTCAATGCGGGGCGCCTTGAGCAAGTGGGCACGCCGGAAGAACTGTTCTTTGCGCCCTCCACGCGCTTCGTGGCGGAGTTTATGGGTCAGGCAGATTTTATTCGCGCAGAGATAAGTGAGCAGGGCTTGCAGACGGAAATTGGGCTAGTGCGGCAGCCGGTGGCGCTGCCAGTGGGCCAGCGCGTGGAGGTGGCTATCCGCGCGGATGATGTGAGCTTGGCTGCCGACCCGCAAAGCAAAGCAAAGGTGCTTGGGCGCAGCTTTCGGGGCGCGGTCAACGTTTATCGTGTGCGCCTGCCATCGGGCCGCATTGTGCACAGCCTGCAGCCCCATACGCTCAAGCTGGCGGACGGTTTGCAAGTGCGCGTGCAGGCAGAGCCGGGCCACCCGCTGGCGCACTTCGCAATCTAAGCGGCACGCATGCAAACTGAGCGGACCGAGCATCCGCCGGCCATCAATGCCATTCTGCTCGACGCGTTTGGCCGCATTCTTGCGGTCAGTTACCCCATCCTTGCGCTGTCCACCGGCGTGCGCGCGCTCTATCAACTGCTGTTCAAAGCTGGTGTCACGGATTATTTACCGCCGGCGTTGAGCGCACTTGCGGCCTGCCTGTACTTGCTGGCCACAATCGGGTTTGTGTATCGGCGCGCTTGGGCGTGGCGGCTCTCTGTGGCGGTGCTGGCATTGGAGACGGCACTGACGCTGCTGGTGGGTGGCTTGAGCCTTGTGTATCCGGCGCTGGTGGGCGCAACTGTGTGGCGCCACTTTGGCGCGGACTACGGTTACTTCCCGTTGTTCCAGCCGCTGCTGGGGCTGGCTTGGCTGCTCTGGCCGGAGACTCTGCGCCGTTATGGCATTCGCCCGCAAGCGGGCAGCAGTTAGCGCGCTGCGCGCATGACATCGCACAGCGTGCTGCGATCGCGTCCCCTATTTAATTTGCTGCGCCCGCTGCCACTATTATTGGCTGCCTACATTTGCGCTGGCGTGCTATACGCACTTGCCACGCCAACTTTTGAGGCGTCTGATGAGGTGTGGCACTACGGCTTTGTGCGCGAGCTGGCGGATGGGCGCGGTTTGCCGGTGCAGGTGCCGGGTGTGCGCACAAGCTACCGGCAGGTGGGCAGCCAGCCGCCGCTGTATTACGCCGTGGCCGCGTTGCTAACGCGGTGGGTGGATGACGCAGATTTTCCTGCGCGCTATGTATACAACCCTTTTGCGCAAGCGGGTGTGCCGGGCACGCTTGTGAACGCGAATATGCTGCGCCATAGTGCCGCCGAGAGTTTTCCGTGGCACGGCACCACGCTTGCGGTGTACTTGCTGCGCGGCTTCTCGCTGCTGTTGGGAGCCGGCACCGTTGCGCTGGTGTGGCAGCTGGCGCTGGAGTTGTACCCGCAGCGTGAAGGCCTGGCTTTAATGGCTGCCGCACTGGCTGCATTCAACCCCATGTTTTTGTTTATCAGCGCCTCGGTGAACAATGACAATGCGGTGTGGTTTGTATCCACAGCGCTGTTACTGGCCGTGGCACGCGCCGTGCGCGCCGAAGCTGGCGGGCCGCCCGCCAGCAATATTTTGAGCCCGGCTGTGCTGCCCCACACGCTTGGCGTTGGAATTGGAATTGCAATCATGTGCAAACTGTCCGGGATTGTGCTGCTGCCGGTAGTTGCAATGTTTTTTTTGTGGCGGGCGCGGGGCGGCGGGCCGGGGGGAGGGGCGCCGCGGGAGGCGCGGGCTAGGCGGGGCTGGGCTGTGAGTACGGCTGTTTGGTGGTGGTTACCGAAGCCGGGACAGGG
>QWRL01000021.1:0-7910 GCA_003670425.1 Chloroflexota bacterium | reverse complement strand
GTAGTTGCAATGTTTTTTTTGTGGCGGGCGTGGCGCAGCGGGCAGTGGGCAGAGCTGCTGCGCGCGGCGGGTTTATGCGCGCTTTGGATTGCAGCGATTGCAGGTTGGTGGTTCTACCGCAACTGGGCGCTGTACCACGAGGTGCTGGGTGAGCGGATGATGCAGACAATGCTCGGCGCGCAGAGTGCGCGGGCGGGCTCCGCGCTGGGGTTGTTGGCGGAGTTCCAAGGCTGGTGGTTTTCGCTGTGGGGTGTGTTTGGCGCGTTTAGTATTTTGCCCGGCCGCTGGGTCTATGTGGTGTTTACCGCTGTGGTGCTGCTGGCAGTGGGTGGCGGCATGCGCGCCGTCTTGGAAGTGCGCGGCCAGCCCGGCCGCGCGCGCACCCCGTATGCGCCACACGCGTTTGCGCTGCTGTTCCTGATGCTCACTATGGGTGGCGTCGTCTATCGCTCGCTGGCGCAGGTTGCATTTCAGGGGCGGCTGGTGCTTGGCGCGATCGGGGTGATTGCGGTCATGCTCGCAGCCGGCGTCATCAAGCTGGCGGGCTGGCCGCACGAGCGCCGGCTTGCGCGCGTTTCTGCATTTGCGTTGTTCGTGCAGGCGTTGGTGATACCGCCGTTGTACATTGCGCCGCACTATGCCGCGCCGGCGCCACTTGCAGCTGTACCGGCTGGCAGCCAGCCCGTGCAGCTTGTGTTCAATGCGGAGCTGGAGCTTGCGGCTTACCGCATCGGGCAAACCAAAGTGCACGCCGGCGATCGCGTGCGCGTGACGCTCTACTGGCGGGCACTGCGCCCGCTAAATGCCGACTACAACCTGGCGCTAAATGTGCACGGGCGCGCAATGCAAAATGTTGGCAAGCTGGACACATGGCCCGGTGCTGGCCTGCTGCCTACTTCCAACTGGCTGGCGGGCGCTGTGTACGCGGACACCTATGAGTTGCGCGTGGCACCCGATGCGGCCGCGCCAACGCGCTTGCGCTTGGACGTGTCTTTCTGGCTGGATGCGCTGGATAACCGCTTGTCGATTACCGCAGCGGACGGCAGTCCGGTGTCCTCGGTGCTGCTGGATGTTGGAATGTTGGATGAGCTGGTGCCGCGGGAATATGCCATCAGCCAGCCAGCGGGCAGCAGCTTTGAGGGCGGCATGCGCTTGCGCGGCACAGACGGCATCGTCGCAGTTAACAACAATTTGGATGTCACACTTTATTGGCAGGCGGACAAGACACAGGCGGCTGATTACACCTTGTTCTTGCATGTAATCGACGCGGATGGAAAGCTCGTGGCGCAAGCTGATGGCCCGCCATTGCAAGGCGACTGGCCAACCAGCGCATGGCAGCCCGGGCACACGCTGCAGGATTTGCGCACGGTGGTACTTCCGGAAACGCTTGCGGCTGGTGCCTACACGTTGCTGGCCGGCTGGTACGATCCGGCGAGCGGAGCGCGCTTGGGCGCAACGGATGCGGCCGGCACGGCTTGGCGTGATGCTGCGGTGGAGCTGGGCGGCTTTCGCGTTCCATAGCGGGCCGCAGGCGTGCTCAGGTATACTGCGCGCGTAATACAAGCAGCGTTGGCATGAAGTCCACAATATTTTTTCGCGCTGCGATTGTTGCGTTGCTGGTCTTTATCGCGACGGGCTTTGCTGCCGCACCGGCGCGCGCAGAGACTGACACGCCTACGCCCGGCCCGTCCGTTACGCCCACATTTGTGCCGACGGCCACCGTGGGCGGCCCGTATGTTTATGTGCCGGAAAAAGTTAATGTGCGCACGGGACCGGCCACTTACTTTGATCAGGTGGGCGTGCTTGTAGCCGGGCAGATGGCACCCGCATTGGGGCGCACCGAAGTTGGCGAGTGGATCCAAGTAGAGTATCCCGGTGCACCCGGCAGCCAAGCGTGGATTTATGCGGCGCTGGTTACAGTGCGCGACGCGGAACTGATGGACCTTGCGGTAGTGGTGCCGCCGCCAACGCCGACGCTCAGCATCAGCACTACGCTCATTTATGACACCGAGTCCGGTGGCCCGGCAACCGCCGCCGCCACACGCCTGCCCACCTTCACGCCCGCACCGCCGATTGTGATTCCAACTTTTGCGCCCGAGGCGGCGGGGCCGGCGCGGGTGCCGCCAATCTATTACATCGGCGGACTGCTGGCGTTGAGTCTGGTGTTTGCAATCATTGCGGTAATGCAGCAGCGCGGCTAGGCGCTGCGCTCTGCACAGCCCGCTGCAACACTGCGGGCGGCAAAAGCTGCGCTGCGCAGCGGCTACGTTGCGAATTCGCAGCCGGCGTTTTCGCCGCTGGTGGGGAACAAAAAAGAGGCGGCTCGGCCGCCTCTTTTTTGTTTTGGTTCAAAGTGTGCTGTTAGTGGCCGCAGCCGCCGCTGCCACAACCACCGCCGCTTGCTTCGGCGCTGTCTTCCGTGCGGAACGAATGTCCGCAGCCACAAGTGGTTTTTGCATTCGGGTTGTCAATGCGGAAGCCGCCGCCCATGATATTGTCAACGTAGTCGATGGATGCCTTTGAAAGGTACATCATCGAAGTCGGGTCAACAAAAACTTTTACGCCCGAGTGCTGCACCACCGTGTCAAATTCTCGTGGCGCGGGTTCGATGGCCATGCCGTACTGCATGCCGGAGCAGCCGCCGCCACTTACAAACACGCGCAGTCCGCTGTCCAGCATGTTTCGTTCAGTCAGCAGGGACTGAATCTTGGTGTGCGCAGCGCTCGTCAAGGTGATGGCCTCCTCGACTGTGTCCAATTGGGAATCAGGTGCGAATGAAATTGAAGCTGACATTTGGTACTCCGTTAGTAGTTATCGGTTAAGGCGTGATTATACTTTAGGCTGGTAGTTCTGTTTACCCAGCGGCTTGAACTGCGCCAATTGCTGGCATGATCAGGTAGGAGCAAGTGGCATCACCCTGAGGCGCGTGGCAGACCCGTTTTACATCGGCGCCGGTCACCCGGGTGATCAGCTCAAGGTCCATTTTGCACAGTTCGGGATGTTGGCCTGCCAGCCCATCGTAGGGGCAGTTGTTGGTGTGCAGCAGCGGGCCCGCCGCAGATTGCTCCCAGCTGGCAACATAGCCTTTGGTGGAGAGGAAAGTGGCTGCCCCGTCCAAGCGGCTTTCGATGGTCGCAGTTTGCGCAGCACACGGTGATTCAGCGGAGAGTTTGTTCACCAGTTCGGAAAAAACTTTTTCCGCACTGCCCGCTGCGGATTTAATGGCGTCAATGAGATGGCCAGCCAGTGCGGCGAATTCTTTCGGCGAGTTGGCGGCTGCTTTTGGCGAGAGCTGGTAGGCAAAACGCGGCCGACCGGGCGCAGCGCGCCTCACAGTTTGCGGCGCCCGCACAAGCCCTTCGCGCTGCAAAAACTGCAAGTGATGGCGCACGGTCATGGCTGAGATCCCCAAAAGGTTCTTTAGCTCCGGAACCGTCCGTGCGCTTTGGCGCAGAAGCCCTACAATCTGGGCGCGTGTTTCGTGCATTTGATGGCTGATCAAACTCTTTGTACAGGCATTTGCTGGCTGTATTGTAGCAGGCTAGGAACGTTTGTCAAATACAGCCGAAACACCAAATTGGTTGACAAACGCTGTCCCAAATTCTATAATTAAAAGTCTGGTGAAACTTAGGAGCTTGGTTCCGCGGTGTCGAATTGCAATGCCCAAGGCTGCTGACAAATTGTGGCGGAATTGAAG
This sequence comes from Chloroflexota bacterium, assembly GCA_003670425.1. Taxonomy (GTDB): domain Bacteria; phylum Chloroflexota; class Anaerolineae; order Anaerolineales; family UBA11657; genus BD1. The sequence continues at coordinate 4,213 of QWRL01000021.1, read as the reverse complement.
GCGCGGCGCGGCGCTCAGGATCTTTTCTGGGACCAGAGTTTCGCAATTTCGCGCCGTCTGCGGGCTGAACATCCGGACGTTGACCTTGCCGCGGTGGGACTTAGCCAGGTTTTTGATTGGGTGGTTGCGCTCCCGGATTTCGCTGATGACCTGGAGCTATGTAACGAAGGCCTGTTGGCCGCAATTTACCAAGATTGGTATGAGGAGTTAGATGCTGCATGATTGACGAGCTCAGTAACCCAGACATTCCCGTGCCTGACGAACTCAAGGCGTCGGTAACTATTACGACATTGGACAAGATCTACAACTGGAGCCGGCGGTCATCGATTTGGCCGATGGTATTCGGGCTGGCGTGCTGTGCCATTGAAATGATTTGTACCGCAGCCAGCCGCTTTGACATCTCGCGCTTTGGCATGGAGGTGTTCCGTGCCACTCCGCGCCAGTCAGATCTGATGATTGTTTCCGGGACCGTGACTAAAAAGATGGTGCCGCAAATTGTGCGCCTTTACAACCAAATGCCGGAGCCGCGCTACGTGATTGCAATGGGCGCGTGTGCCAGCGGTGGCGGCCCGTTCAAAGAGGGCTACAACGTTGTAGCGGGCATTGACAAGTACGTGCCGGTGGACGTGTATGTGCCGGGCTGCCCGCCAACGCCGCAGGCGCTGCTCCACGGTCTGATCAAGCTGCAGGAAAAAATTGACAGCCAGTCGCTGCGCGATGTGCGCTGGTATAAGTCCGAAACCAATGAGCCGGTTCCCGTACCATTGCTTGGCCCTGATCTGGTCGATCCGCGCCAATATCAACTGATCAAGCAGCGCGCAATGCAAGCTGCTGCGCCAGCCGAGGCCTAAGCCATGAGTGCAACTGCACCAGCGGCGGCCGGCGCGCCTGCAAATCTGGCTGAGCACTTTCCGGAGGGTGTTGCGGCCGACACGCGCAAAGGCTATGAAGGCTATGTGGTTGGCGCTGGGCAGCTGCTGCAGGTGGCCGGTGCAATCCGTGACAAGCTTGGCTATGACTATTTGTCCTCTGTTACCGGTGTTGATTACCCGGACAGCAATCAAATTGAGGTGGTCTACCACGCCTTCAAGACCAGCGGCGGCCCGGGGTTAAATTTTAAAGTGCAGGCGGATCGCAACGATCCCGTCGTTCCATCGCTTGTAGGCCTGTATCCCGGCGCTGAATTTCAAGAGCGCGAAATTTTTGACATGTATGGTGTGCGCTTTGACGGGCATCCGGACCTGCGGCGCATTTTGATGTGGGACGGGTTTGCGGGCCATCCAATGCGCAAGGATTGGAAGGAACCTTTTTTTGAGGAAGACCTCAAGCCGTTTGGGTCGCGCTGGCCGGGCGGAGATGTGCGCCGCAGCGAGGAGTTGGATCCATTTGGTGCCAACGTGCAATACCCGCCGGACTTTGACCCGTACGAGTGGACCCCGGAAACTGAGAATGCAATTTACAAGCTGATGCAGCCCAAGGCTGACAATGGAAACGGCGGGCACCTCAAGACCGACAAGCTTGTTGTCAATATTGGGCCGCAGCATCCCTCCACCCATGGTGTGTTCCGCATGGTTGTGGTGTTGGATGGCGAAACGGTGGTGGACTTGAAACCCGTGATGGGCTACCTGCACCGCAACCACGAAAAAATTGGCGAGCGCAACACCTTCCTGCAAAACATGCCGTATACCGACCGGCTCGACTATCTGGCATCGATGAGCAACAACCATGCTTACGCATTGTCTGTGGAGCGGCTAATGGGCGTGAAGGTGCCGGAGCGCGCCGAATATCTGCGCGTGTTGATGGTTGAGTTGACGCGCATTTGCAGCCATATGTGGGCGATCGGATTTCTGCTTAATGACTTGGGTGCATTCCAAACGCCGGCACTGTATGCCATCAAAGAGCGCGAGCTAATCCTTGATTTGTTTGAGGCAACTGCGGGTTCCCGCATGATGTGCAACTACATGCGCTTTGGCGGTGTCTCACGGGATTTGCCGGCCGCGCTGCGCGATGAGAACACGATGGACTTTCTGCGTGAATTGGTGGTGAACCGGCTGCCGTATGCCATCGATGAGCTGGACCGCTTTCTGACGCACAGTGAAATCCTGCGCGCGCGCTGCATTGGGGTGGGTGTGCTGGCAGGCGAGAAGGCAATTGCCTACAGCGCTGCCGGCCCGCTGTTGCGCGCTTCGGGCGTCAACTATGATTTGCGCCGCGCCGATCCGTACAGCATTTATGACCGCTTTGACTTCAATGTTTGCACGCGGCCCAATGGCGATGTATACGACCGCTATCTGGTGCGCATTGATGAGATGCGTGAGAGCGTGCGCATCTGCCAGCAGGTGGTGGCGGGCATGCCAACCGGCGGCGAGATTTTGGCGGGCAAGCCGCAATACAACGTGCGTGTGCCCGCCGGTGAGTCCTACGGGCGCGTTGAAAATCCCAAGGGCGAGCTTGGCTTTTATGTTGTGTCCACCGGGAAGACCAACCCCTGGCGCTACCATGTGCGCGCGCCATCGTTTGTGAACCTGACGCTGCTGGGCGAGATGTGCAAGGGCCACAAGATTGCAGATGTTGTTGTTATTCTCGGCTCAATTGATATTGTGCTGGGCGAAGTGGATCGCTAGGAGCCATTGATGTACGGATCAGGAATTTTGGCTGGTTTGGGTGTGACGCTGAAACACTTTATCGACTCGTATGTCGATGACCTCAAGTTTTTGGGCCAGCGCTACTACAACCCCGCCGCACTTAACAAACGCCAAGGCACGCGCGGCAAGGGCGTGTTCACCGTTCAGTTCCCGGAAGAGAAACTGCCGACTCCGGAGCGCTTCCGGTTTATCCCGTTCTTGCTTTACGATGAGAAGGCGGACGGGACTCATGACGACCGCTGCACATCGTGCGGCATTTGCGCCAAAGTGTGCCCGCCGCAATGCATCTGGATCAAGCGCTCCAATGATCCGGTGACCGGGCGGCCTGTGCCGCAACCCGCTGCGTTTTATATCGACATTGATATTTGCATGAACTGCGGTTACTGCGCGGAGTACTGTCCGTTTGACGCGATCAAGATGGACCATGACTATGAGCTGGCTTCATTCGACCGGACCTCCGCGCATATCTATGACAAGCAAAAGCTCGACAAGCCGGTGGCCTATTACGCCAGCTTGCGGCCCACAGACTATGCCGCTGAAGAGAAGGCGCGGGCTGAAGAAGAAGCCAAGAAAGCTGCCAAGAAGGCGGATGCTGCTGCCAAGGCACCGGCTCCCGCCGCTGCGTAACTCCCTGCTATGACTAGTTTGTTCGTTACTCTGTTATCTCACGGGAGCCCGCAAGCGGCAGGGGCGCTATGAGCAGTGCCAAGCCGGTTGCGATTGCAATCGCTTCTGGCAAGGGCGGAGTTGGCAAGTCCACAGTTGCCGTAAACCTTGGCGTGGTTTTGGCGCAGCGCGGCAGCCGCGTCGGGCTGCTGGATGCCGATGTGTACGGTCCCAACTGCCACATCATGCTTGGGGTGGATCGCATGCCACCCAGTACCGGAACGCGCATGCACCCCGCAATCGCGCACGGTGTGCGCGTGATGAGCATGGGCTTTCTGGTGAAGCCCGGGCAGCCGCTGGCATGGCGCGGCCCGATGCTGCATTCAGCAATTCGCCAATTTGTGAATGATGTGGAGTGGGGCGATCTCGACTATCTGCTGGTTGATCTGCCGCCGGGCACGGGTGATGCGCAATTGAGCGTGGCGCAAACACTGGCACTGGTTGGCGGCGTAATTGTTACCTTGCCGCAGCAGGTATCCGTGGCGGATGCGCACCGCGGCCTTGAGCTGTTTCGGCAGCTTAAGGTGCCCGTGCTGGGTGTGATTGAGAATATGAGCTACCTGAGCCTTCCCAATGGTGAGCGGATGGAGGTGTTTGGCAGCGGCGGTGGCGCACGGCTGGCGGATGACACGGGCGTGCCGTTTTGGGGTGAGATCCCGATGGACCCGGCAGTGCGGGCCGGCGGAGATTCTGGAACCCCGATTGTTATTTCGGCGCCCAACTCCGCCACTGGCATGGCATTGACGCAGATTGCGCTGCGCATGGTGGCAGCAGCGGATGCGCAAATTGCGCAGCAGGCCAATGAATTTATCCCAGTAGAGGTGGTAGAGTAGAGCATGCGAGATTCACAAACAGCTACGCGCGTGCTTGGCGTGCGCTTTTATCAGGTCGGCAAGGTTTAT
>QWRL01000020.1 GCA_003670425.1 Chloroflexota bacterium | reverse complement strand
GATCGTCGAAGCCCAGGATTATCTGGCGGGGCTTGAACACGCACGGCCGGGCGTTTCAGTCCATAGCCGCGTGCTGGTCGGCGCGCCACCCGCCGGCATTGTGACCACGGCTGTGGACGGGGACATCGACCTGATTGTCATGTCGACCCACGGCCGGTCGGGGCTGACCCGGCTGCTGTATGGCAGCGTGGCGGAAGCGGTGCTGCGCGGGTCGCCGGTGCCGGTGCTGATGATCCCCAACCGGGTTCGCTCCGAGCGCGCGGCCGACGAGGCGCCCGGGCTGTCCCCGCGCTTCGCCGCCGCCCCATTCGGCTCCGGGGGCGGGTGACAAATGTCACTTCGCTTGGTTGGCAACCACCGAAAGAAGATGAACTTTGTCACTATGGAGCGGTCCCACTTACTCATACACTACTAGCCATTGATCGTAACCGAAGTCGCCGCCAGATCGGCCGGCGACAGGCAAAGACTGGCTGACAATCCAGAGGAGAAGAAAACATGAACAGCATCGTACGAACACGCAAGGGTGAGATCGTGCAGGACCCGCCGCTGGTGGTGAAGTTGATCAGCCACCCGCTGGCCGGGCTGATGTGGCTGCCGCTGCGCATCTGGCTGGGCTTCCAGTGGTTGGAAGCTGGGTTGCACAAAGTGCAAAATCCAGCATGGGTCGTCACTGGCGAGGCGCTCAAGGGCTTTTGGACCAGCGCCGTGGCTATCCCCGAGACCGGGCGGCCGGCCATCACGTTCGATTGGTACCGCTCCTTCTTGCAGGTCTTGCTCGATGGCCAGGCTTACACCTGGTTCGCCAAGCTCGTGGCCTACGGTGAGGTGCTGGTTGGCATCGGCCTGATCATCGGCGCCTTCACTGGCATCGCCGCCTTCTTTGGCGGGCTGATGAACTTCAACTTCATGCTGGCGGGCTCGGCCAGCACCAACCCGCTGCTGTTCGTCATCGCGGTCGGGCTGATCTTGGCCTGGAAAGTCTCAGGGTACTTCGGCGCGGACTACTTCCTGCTGCGCTGGATCGGCACCCCCTGGCACGGTCGGCGGGAACCCGAGGCGGTGAAGGCCTCAGCCCCCAAGCCAGCGTAAGTGGGGCAGGCCGCCAACTGAATAATCAACAGAAACCGGGCCGCTCATCGAGCGGCCCGGTTTCTGTTGATTATGGGATCACAAAAAAAGAAACACATAAAAAGGGAAAAAAAAGAATGAAAGCGCGGAAATTTGTGGAGGGTGGCCGAGCTCCTCGGCAGAGGCGAAGGCGTGGCCGCTTGTCCCCCCGCTGCCCCCCCCCCCGCCATGCCTGGCATGGACATGACTCAACAAGCCGACGCAACTGCCGACATGGATGTCTTGCACGAAAAAGGTGTCAAGATATTTTTGGATGGCATCGGCAAAGATAAATCTTTCTGGAACAATAAGCTTGAACCACAAATTAAGGATGGCGTAAAAGTATTTGAGATTACTTGTAAAGATGTGAAGTGGGAAACCGAACCCGGCAAAGCTATTGAAGCAATGGCGTACAACGGAGTGGTTCCGGGTCCAGAAATCCGTGTCACCGAAGGCGACAAAGTGCGCGTGATTTGTAAAAACGAAATGGCGCAAAGCACCGCGATCCACTTTCACGGTGTATTACTTCCCAATGCTATGGATGGTGTGCCTTTCATCACCCAACCGCCAATCAAAAAAGGTCAGAGCTTCACTTACGAATTCACAGCACGTAACCCCGGCACCCATATGTATCACTCGCATCACAACGCCGCCGAGCAAGTTAGTAAGGGTTTAATGGCGCCCTTCATTATTGAGCCTAAAGATAAAAGCAAAGAGCCAAAAGTGGATGCCGATTACAATATGATCCTTAACGACAGTGGCATCGGTATCACCATCAATGGTAAATCGTTCCCTTATACGCAGCCCATCGTCGCCAAGTTGGGGCAAAAGATTCGTGTGCGCTACATGAATGAAGGTTTCCTCATTCACCCCATGCACTTGCACGGCATTGCCCAATTGGTGACCCACAAAGATGGCTATGCCCTACCACAACCTTATTGGTGCGATACCCTCAGCGTCGCGCCCGGCGAACGCTACGATGTCATCGTCGATTGCAATGAGCCCGGCGCGTGGGCGTTCCACTGCCACATCCTCAGCCACGCCGAATCGGCGCACGGCATGTTTGGCATGGTAACTGCGCTTGTTGTTGCATAAAAATTAATCCAAGCAGATCAAATACCAAGTGTCTTGCAAAGCTCACTCGGTGTGTTAAATAACGCATTCAGCGTTAGTCATTGAATGTTATATTTCTTTTGATCTAATGCCTCTTTCTCACGCTCGCCCTTTTGATCTCATCGTGTGTCATTGCTGCGTCCTGCCACGGTCAAAAAGTTTATGGTAGGCTCTGAGCTGCTGGCCGAAGCACAACGCGACTTGAATGTCTTCGGCACGCGCAGCGGCGTGCACTCCCCAGAGTCTGTTGGAGTTATGTGCGCTTGATCGAGCCTGCGAGCTTGGGCGCTGAGCCGATCCCGGAACTGGAGTTTGATCAGACGTTGGGGTTGTAAATCTGCGCTGCGCAAATGGCACATGCGGCGGAGCGTGGATTGGCGTGGATCAGGCGCTGGCTTGGTGCGGCGAGTGGTGTGGTCTGCCAATTCCGGATTATAGGTAGTGTGCATTCTTCGCTTGTTCCGCGCATCAAATCTCTGCGACAACCAAACAAACGCGGTCTTTGGCCTGAAGTTAATAGTTGGTTGGGGTGAGCACAAAGTGGTATCTGACAAAAGTGGGATCAGGGCGCACAGTATCGGTGTGGACTGGGGATTGAATTACCCACCCGTGCGGCTTTAGCATTTCTAGTTGCGAAAAGCGCCGTTGAGGAAGGACATTCTGTTTCACTCTTTCTTGCAGGCGACGCAGTTCAATTAATCCGCGACGCTGTACTTGATAACCTGTCAGGGTTTGGCACAGGCAAATTGCACGAACATTTTGATGCCATTGTTGCGGGCGGTGGAAAAATTTATATATCGGGCATGTCTAGCAAAGGGCGTGGTGTCGTCGAATCGGATTTGAGCGGCAAGCCAGCGGAAGTTCGCCCTGCCGAATGTTCTTATCCGCTTGTCGTTAGACCATGACACCATGTCCACTTATTAACAGTAAGGAATATCTGAATCGAAATTCTAATCGCACACGTGCATTTGCATTTGTGCATGCTGGATGGGGTGGTGGCGCCGGGCCGGTAGTGGCTGGTGTTTCGCGCGGAGCCTGTCGCCGCCGGCAGGTGCGCAAAGCAGTGACTTTTGGCTCTGCCGAAGCGCCAGTTGCCCCTCGGCTATACTGCACGCCGCGCAGCGTCCGCTCAACGCGGTTGTGCCTTCCGGCTGCGCGCACCGCCCATGGCTGTTCCCGCCCAACCCACGCTCTACCTTGTTGACGGGCACGCGCTCGCGTACCGCACTTACTTTGCCCTAACCAGCTCCGGCTTCAGCGGCACAACGCGCAGCGGCGAACCGACCGCTGGTGTGTACGGCTTTACGTCGGTGCTGCTCCGCTTGCTGGAACAGGAACGGCCGGATTTCATCGCCGTCAGCTTCGATTTGGGGAAAACCTTCCGCGACGAGCTGTTCCCGGCCTACAAGGGCACGCGCGACAAAATGCCCGATGACCTGCGCACACAGCTGGAGCGCATTCGCGAAGTGGTGCAGGCATTCGATATTCCAATTTTTGAAATGGAGGGCTACGAAGCGGATGATGTGCTGGGCACACTTAGCCGGCTGGCGGCGGCGCGCGGCGTGCGCGTGGTGATTGTGACCGGTGACCGCGACTTGCTGCAGCTGGTGACCGAGCAGGTGAGCGTAAGCCTGCCCGGCAAAAGCCTGGCGGAAGGCCAGCTGTACGGGCCGGCGGAAGTGGCGCACCGCTTTGGCGTAACGCCTGCGCAGCTAGTGGACTATAAAGCGCTGGTGGGCGATACCTCGGACAACATTCCCGGCGTTGCCGGCATTGGTGAGAAAAGTGCCGCACAGTTGCTGCAGCAGTTTCTTTCGTTGGATGAGATCTATGCGCGCCTGGATGAAGTGCCACCGCGCCACCGCGGCAAGCTGGAAGCTGGACGGGAAAGCGCGCTGCTCTCCCGCCGGCTGGCTGCAATTGTGACGGATCTGGCGCTGCCGTTTGATTTGAAGCTGTGCGCTGCGCCGCGCCTCGATGCAGCGGAGCCGGGCTTTGACCGCGCGCGCGTGGCGGCCGTGTTCCGCGAGCTGGACTTTCGCACGCTGCTCAAGCGCGTGGCGGGCGCGGGCGGCAGTGCAACCGCTGCGCCCGGCGCTGCGGACCAGCTTGATTTGTTTAGCGGGCAGCCGGTGCTGGAAGCGGGCAGCCCGCCGGCAGCGCTGACAGAAGTTACGATTGTGCAAACAAGCGCTGCGCTTGAAGCACTGGCCGCCGCGCTGGCTGCGGCTGCGGTGATCGCCTTTGACGTTGAAACAACATCTACCGACCAGATGCGTGCGGAACTTGTGGGTGTTTCGCTGGCAGTGGCGGCCGGGCAGGGCTACTACATTCCGGTGGGGCATGCGCCGGAGTGTGCGCCGGGCGGCCAACTGCCGTGGGCACAGGTGCGCGCTGCGCTTGCGCCCGCGCTTGGCAATGCGGCCATCCGCAAGGCGGGGCATAACGCAAAGTATGACTATGTGGTGCTGGCGCGCCACGGGCTCACGGTGCAGCCGGTGGCGTTTGACACGATGCTGGCGGAATGGATGCTTGACCCGGCATCGCGCAACTTGGGGTTGAAGAATCTGGCGTGGGCGCGGCTGGGCGTGACGATGACGGAAATACAGGCGCTGCTGGGCAAGGGCAAACTGCAGCGCACGATGGATGCAGTGCCGGTGGCAGAGGCTGCGCCGTATGCGGCGGCGGATGCCGACATAACGCTGCGCCTGATGCAGGTGTTGGCAGCGGAGCTGGCGCAGCGCGCTGCGCCGGCGATTGTGGCGCTGGAGCTGGCACTGCTGCCGGTGCTGGCGGGCATGGAGCTGGCGGGCGTGCAGCTGGACAGCCCGTATTTGGCGGGCATGTCACTGGAATTGGAAAAGCAGATTGCCGTGCTGCAGAAGGATTTGTTTTTAGCCGTGGGCTATGAATTCAACCTTAACTCTACGCAGCAGCTGGCGAAGGCGCTGTACGATGACCTGGGCCTGACGCCGCCGCGCCGCACCAAGCGCACCGCGGCCGGGCAGTTTTCCACGGCGGCAGATGTGCTGGAGGAGCTGGCGCCGGATAACGCGGTGGTGCGCCAGCTGCTGGAGTACCGCGAGCTTGCCAAGCTGAAGTCCACCTATGTGGATGCGCTGCCGCTAACCGTAAACCCGGGCACGGGGCGCGTGCACACTTCGTATTTGCAGTGCGGCACGGTAACCGGGCGCATTGCGTCGGCTGATCCCAACCTGCAAAACATTCCCACGCGCACACAAACCGGGCGGCAGGTGCGGCGCGGCTTTGTGGCCGCTGCCGGCCGGCAGCTGGTGGCGCTGGATTACTCGCAAGTGGAGCTGCGCATTGCGGCGCATTTCTCCGGCGACGAGTTTTTGCTGGATGCGTTTGCGCGCGATGTGGACATCCATACCGCCACGGCAGCGGCGGTGCGCAACCTGGCGCTGCAAGATGTAAGCAGCGAGCAGCGCCGGCAGGCCAAGGCGGTCAACTTCGGGCTGCTGTACGGCATGGGCTCGTTCTCGCTGGCGCGCCAGACGGGCATGACGCTGGGCGAATCTGAAGACTTCATTAAGGCTTACTTTGCGCGCCTGCCGCGCTTGAAGCAATATTTGGAAGACACCAAACTACAGGCGCAGACGCAGGGGTATGTGGCCACCGTGCTGGGGCGGCGGCGGTACTTTCCGCAGCTGCAGCGCGCGCCCAGTGGGCAGGCGGAAGTGATTGCGCGCCAGCGCGCCGAGCGCGAAGCCATCAACGCCCCCATCCAGGGCACGGCCGCCGATGTGATCAAGCTGGCAATGGTGGCGCTGGCGCGCGCGCTGCCGCAGCAGCTGCCGGCGGCGCAGCTGCTGCTGCAAGTGCATGATGAGCTGCTGTTTGAGTGCGCGGACGGGCAAGTGGCGCCGTTGGTGGCGCTGGCGCGGCCGCTGATGGAGAATGCGCTGGCGCTGACGGTAAAGCTGCGCGTGGATGCGCGCGCCGGCAAAAACTGGGAGGAGATGCAGCGCGTCTCCGGTTGAAGCGCTTACGGCACCGTGATGCTTTGCAGGCGCAGCGCGCGGGTAGAAAGCGCCGACTCTCCACCGCTGACCGGCAGGCGCTCGCCACTCTCTGAGTTGTACATGCCCGCACTCAACTCATAAGTGCCGGCCGGCAGCGCTGCGGGCAGCGGCAGCACAATGCGGTCGCGCAGCATGTCGCCGGTGCGCCACTGCGGGGTTGGCACATGGTTGCGGCACGGTGGCTGGTCCGTGCCCGCTAACAGCTGCGGCGGATTGGTGTCGCTGCGCATCAGGTGCACAAAGACCGTGGCCGGTTGCGCACTGGGCGCCAGCGCCAGCCAGTAAAGATCCACACTCAGCTCTGTGCCCGGCTGCAGCACCGGCGCTGCAGCTGCCGGCTGCACAATTTGATATCCGCGCAGCTGCGCGAAGCCGCCAATCTGTTTCTCCACCGCTTGCCAGTCCGGCAAGTGGGCTGCACTGCCCGCCGGCACCTGCCAGAAAACAATATAAGGAAAGTCCCCGCGCATGATGGGCTGCCCTGCGCTGCCGCCCGGAAAAATCCCGCGCACGAAGGGCGGCTCTGCGCCGCCATCGCCCAGCGCGCTGGCAAAAGTGAATGGCGCAGCATTGGCTGGCCAAAGATCACAGGCGGCGCTGTCGTATGAATGTACGCGCTTGATGGCACTGCCCAGCACATAGCGCAGCGTGGGATGGTCCAGTGCCAGCGGGCTCACATACACTTCCGCATCCAGCAACTTGATGCGCTGCGCCAGCTGCAGGTCACCCGCGCCAAAAGCCATGTACAAGTTATGGTTGGCGCCCCATTGCTGAAAGTAACTTTGCGCAGTGATGCCGATTGAGGCCATGCACAGCACCGGCACCAGCAGCGCAAGCCGCGGCCCGCCGGCGGCTGCCAGCCAGCGCTGCAGCTCCATTGCACCCAGCGCCAGCAGCAGCGCAAGCGCCGGCAGTGCGCCCGCTGCGCGCCCCCAGTGTGGTGCATCCGGCGCAAGCGCAGCCGGCAGCAGCCCGCACAGCAGAAAGATCCACAGCGTGGCCACGCTGGCACGCTGCGCACTGGAAGATTTCTGCGCCAGCAAATGCCAGGCGCTGCCAGCCGTCGCGGCTGCAAACAGCAGCAGCTGCAGCCCGTCCAGCGCCGGGCGCCGCGGCAGGTTGAACACCCAGTTGTCATCGCCGCGCCACAGCAGGCCGCCGAACATGCGCGCAAAACTTGCGGGCACTGACTGCAGCGCATAAACCTGCAGCAAGCGGTTAGTGAACCAGCCGGGATGCAGCCCAAACCAAACTGCAAGTGGCGCGTAGGCAGCTGCGCAAACTGCAGCGCAGAGCAGCAGGCCGCGCCATGCGCGCGCCGGTTGCGCGCGCAGCCCAATCTGTGCAGCCGCAGCGCCCAGCAGTGCGAGCGGCAGCACGCGCGCTGCGCCGTAGCTGTACAACCCGAGCGCACAAAACAAACCCGCCGCTGCAAAATGGCGCCGGTGCCCGGATTGCATGCCGGCGCGCCAGCCCCACAGCGTGCCGGCCGCAGCCAGGGCAGCCAGCACCGGCTGCGAGCCAAAACGGCTGATGTTCAAATGCCATTGCAGGCCGCAAAGGCAAGTGGCCGCGAGCAGCCCGGCTAACGCGCGCGAGTAGGTGGGCTGTGCGCTGCGCCGCCCGGCCGGCACCAGCAGCGCAATGGTGAGCAGCCCGGCCAGCGATGCGGCCAGCCGTCCGCTCCATGTTTGGTTGCCCAGCAGCTGCACAGCCGCAGCCGTCAGGTAAATGATGGCCGGCTCGTTGCCCTGATTTTCTGTAAAGTACAGGCGCAGGTTGCCGCCCAGCACGGATTGCGCCTGCAGTGCGTGGTAGGCCTCATCGTAATGCAGGCCTGCCGGCAGGGACGTAATTTGCCAGAGGTGCAGCGCGGCTGCGGCCAGCAGCACCAGCGTTGCGCCCCATAAAGCGCGGGTTTTAGCCACGCGTGAATTATAGGAGTGCGCCCGGAATCTTTTGGATTGGTTTGCGCGGATTAGCCTGGGCAATGATGTTGCGGGCCGCCGCTGCCACATGCCCGCAACGGACACGCCGCCGGCAGCAGCCCGAATAAAAACTCCGCGTTGATTGCAACGCGGAGTTGGTTTTTATGGGCGCAGCAGTGCGCGGCGGGCGCGGGCTTAGCCAGCGGCTGGGCTGCGGCGCCGAAACCAAGTGCGCCATTCTCGGTTCTCCCAGACCACCAAAATTGGCGCGGCGTTAAAGATCGAAGAGAAAGTGCCGCTGAGAATGCCGATCATCAGCGTGACCACAAAGCGGAATGTGGTGCTGCCGCCAAACAGGGCCAGTGCCAGCAACGCCAGCAAGGCGGTGAGCTGCGTGTTGATCGAGCGGTCAAGCGTCTGCACCATGGAGTGGTTAACCACGGCCTCGTAACTCGCCCGGCGGTGCAGCAGCAGATTTTCGCGGATGCGGTCGAAGACCACAATTGTGTCATGCACGGAAAATCCAATCACGGTCAGCAGCGCCGTCAGGAAGAGCGCATCCACCTCCCAGCCCAGCCAGTGCCCCAGCAGTGCGGTGATACCCACTACCATCGCCACGTCGTGCAGCATTGCAATGATGGCGCACACGCCGTAGCGCGCGGCATGGTCGATGCCGCGAAACGCATATGTGATGTAGACCAGAATGCCCAGCGCAGCCACGCCCACCGCTTGCGCAGCGCGCCATGTCACCTCTGCGCCCACCACCGGCCCCACACTCTCAAACGCCAGCAGCTCAGACTTGCCGCCAAAGCGCGCCTCAAGCGCCGCAACCAGTTTGCCTTTGGTGGCATCTTCCATCGCCTTGGAGCGCACAATCACCGTGTTGTTCTCGGCCAGCTGCGCAATTGCGTTCTCGAGGCCGTTCTCGGCGAGCAGCGCCTGCACTGCCTCCACCGTCAGCGCACTGGCAGCCGGCAAGCGCAGCTCCAGCTTGCTGCCGCCGGTGAAATCAATCGCCAATGGCAGGCCCCAAACTGCCAGGCCCGTCAGACCCGGCAGCATCACAAGTAGTGACAACAAAAAATACCAGTAACGCTTCTCGATTATTTTCATGGTGTGGATCCCAGGTTAAAGTCCCAGCCAGCTTGGGCGTTTCTCGGCGTCCACCCAGTCCAGCACGGTATGCAGCATGGTGCGCGTGGCAACCAGAGCCGTAAAGAGGCTGACAGCAATGCCAAGTGCCAGCGTGAGTGCAAAGCCCTGTACCAGGCTGGCCCCGAAGGAGCTGCCAAACCAATACAGGATGGCGCATGTGATCAATGATGAAATATTTGAGTCGCGAATGGATGGCCACGCGCGCCCGAAGCCTTCATCCAGCGCTTTGGCAAGGCGCCGGCCGCCGCGCAGCTCTTCCTTCATGCGTTCAAAGATGAGGATATTGGCATCCACCGCCACACCCACCGAGAGCACGAAGCCGGCAATGCCGGGCAGTGTGAGAGTCACGGGAATAATTTTAAAGAGCGCAAAGGTGATGGCGCTGTACATCGCCAGTGCCATTACCGCCACAAGGCCCGGCAGCCGATAGTACAAAATCATGAACAGAGCCACTGTGAAGAACCCGATCAGTCCGGCATTTTGGCTCAGGCGCACCGAGTCCTGCCCCAGCGTGGGGCCAATGGTGCGCGTGTTTACAACCTTGAGCGGAACCGGCAGTGCTCCGTAGCGCAACTGCAACGCCAGCTGGTTGGCCGAGTCCGCGGTGAACTGGCCACTGATTTGCCCGGTGCCGCTGGTGATGGGCTCGCGAATTGTGGGGCTGGATATCACCGCGCCATCCAGCACAATGGCGAGATAGGCGCCGGTGCTTTTGGTGGTATGGTCCCCAAAAATTTGGGTGCCTTTCTCATTCAGCGTAAAGCTGATGACATACTCGCCGGTGTTGGAGTTGCGGGTAACGTTGGCGCTTTCCAAGTCTGCGCCGCTCATGATGGTGGGATAGATTACGTCTTCCTGCTTCACTTGCTTGCCGGCTTTGGATTCGGCTGCCAGCGCTTCCACATTGGAAGGCAGCGCAGTGCTGCCAGTGGTGCGGATTAGCGTGCCGGCTGTAACCGGTTGCCGGCCCACATCCACAAATTCCAGCAGACCTGTCTCTTTAAGCAGCGCCACGGCTTGCTCTGGTTTTTCTATGCCGGGCAGCTCAACCGAAATCCGGCGCTGGCCCTGCTCCTGAACCAGCGGCTCGGTGACGCCCAGCCCGTTGACGCGCCGCTCCACAATTGTGCGTGCGGCCCGCAGGTTGTCAGTCGAGACGGGCGTGTCAGCCGGCAAGTCTGCCTCAAGCAGCACTTGCAGCCCGCCTTGCAGGTCGAGCCCCTCGTGCACCTTCACATCCCAATCGATGCGGCGCGAGCCCAGCGAAAAATGCAGGCCGGAGTTGGGCAGTGCCAGCCAAAGGGCCAGCCCAAACACCAACAAAATGAGTATCCAGCGCAAAGGGTCGGTCTTCATTTCTTAGTTGCTCAATCCTGGAGATTTGAAAACGCCAACCGCACTTGGTTGGCGTCGGCGAAGATTATAACGGTTTAGCGCGCTGCCAGCCATTTATGCCTGACGCTGGCGCGCTGCTTCCAGCAGAATGACGCCCGCAGCCACAGCGACATTTAGTGACTCGACGGCGCTTGCCATGGGCACATGCACCGTTCCGGCAGCCAGCTTTACACCACGTGCGTCGAAGCCGCGCGTCTCGCCGCTCAGCAGCAGGCCGCAGCGCCCGCGCCAGTCTACGCTGTTGTAAGCCTGTCCGCTGCCCGCCGCTGCGCGCCACAGGCGGCAGCCCTGCAGCGCGGCCGTGATCTGCTCCCACGTGGCACCAATCACGGGCAGGCGCAAGTGCGCGCCGGCAGCAGCCCGCACCACTTTGGGGTTGAAGGCATCCACGCTGCCCGGTGCCAGCCATACCGCTTGCACGCCAGCAGCTTCGGCAGTGCGCAGCAGCGCGCCCAAGTTGCCGGGTTCGGCAATGCCATCCAACACCAGTGCCAGTGACACATCCGCAGGCGGCTTGAGCTGCGGCTGCGCCACCACGGCCAGCAGGCCGGGGTTGTGCTCGGTGGCACTGCAGGCGTTCATCACCGGCTCAGACACTTCTTCCACAATGGCACCGCCGCGCGCCAGGCGGTTCACCACGCTGCGGCCTTGCGGGTTAAGGCGGCCGGTGTGCAGCACCAGCTGCGCGGGCACGCCCGCACGCAGCACTTCCTCCAGCAGGCGCTGCCCCTCCAGCACAAAGAGGTGCTCGGCATCGCGTGCGCGGCGCTGCGTTTGCAGTGCGCGCACCTGTTTGATTTTAGAGTTGGTGGTGCTGCTAATCATGCTTGCGAAACTCATCTGGTGCCGGCGGCACCGCCGCAGTAATCTTTGCAGCGGGCGGGCAGGGCGCGGGAGCGAAGCAGTCTGGCATGCGCAAATAAAAAGGCCGCCTGCAGAAGGCGGCCTGGAACTTTCTGCCGGGTGCGGCTCAGGCGGCTTTGGCCGCGCGCACCACTTCCGAAAACACATGCGGGTCGCGCACCGCCAGGTCCGCCAGTGTCTTGCGGTTTAGATGAATGTTGGCTTTGCCAAGCGCCGCCACAAGGCGGCTGTAGGAGATGCCGTTGATGCGCGCGCCGGCGTTGATGCGCACAATCCACAGGCGCCGCAAGTCACGGCGGCGGTTGCGCCGGTCGCGATAGGCATACCACAGCGCATGCATCATGGACTCGTTGGCGCGCCGCCACACCTTGTGGCGCGCACCAAAATGCCCCTCAGTGCGCTTCAGCACCTTCTTGTGATGCTGGCGGCGATAGGGCCCGGTCTTTACTCTGGTCATGCTGGCTCTCCAGGCGCGGCTTAAGCCGGCGGGTTGTACTTGTACTTGCGCAGATAGGGCACCAGGCGCTTGATGCGCTTGATGATGCTCTTGCCCTGCACTTCAATCAGCTTGGAGAAGAGGCGCTTGGTGCGCTTGGATGTGTGGCGGCGCAAATGCCCCTTGCCGATTTTGGTGCGCATGAGCTTGCCGGTACCGGTGAGCTTAAAGCGCTTCGCCGTCGCGCGATGCGTCTTCAGCTTGAACTTTCCCGTGCGGGTTGATTTCCTTGGCATCTGAACTTCCTTGCAACCTCAATTTTTATCCGACTACCGGCGGCAAACCCGGGACTTCACAACCATCCCGCAAGATTGCCTGCCGCGCCACTGCGCGTATTTTCTAAGCCGGCGCCTTGGCGATTCCCGGCGCGAGCATCATGATCATTGTGCGCCCTTCAATCAGCGCTTCAGACTCCACATGTGACACATCTGCCAGGTCCGCCACAATCTCACGCATGTCTTCATGCGCTACTTCGGGCAGGGTGATCTCCCGTCCGCGAAAGCGGATGCGCACACGCACCTTCATTCCATCCAGCAGCCACTTGCGCGCATCCCGCACTTTAAACGAGCGGTGATGGTCAGCCGTCTTTGGCCGCAGCCGAAACTCTTTGATCTCAATTACCTTTTGGCTCTTGCGCGCTTCCTTGTCCTTTTTTGATTTCTCGTAAAGGAATTTCCCAAGATCTAGAATGCGGCACACTGGCGGCTTGGCGTTCGGTGAAACCTCGACCAAGTCCAGGTCTGCTTCGCGCGCCACGCGCAGCGCCTCCGAGAGCAGGAGGTCGCCAAGGTTCGCGCCGTCTGCGCCAATCACGCGCACGCTTACCGCGCGGATATCGCTGTTGGCCCGATATTCTGTAGATGCTTGAATGGGAGCTTTTGCGGCGGCTTTCTTGATGCTAGTGTCTCCTCTTGTTCCGCGCCAACAGTCTGGCGGGCGCCAACTATGCGGCTGCCTCGGCGGACGGAGAGGATACCATAGCGCGCGGGGCGCGTCAAACTTCTGGGGTGGCGGGGCAAGCCGGGCTGGCTGCCACATACCGCTAAAATTCAACTAGAATCAGCGGGCCGCTGTCCGCCCACTGCGTACCCCAGTGTTTTTACAGAATCCACACCGCCGCTACAACGCACTCAGCGGCGACTGGGTGCTGGTTTCTCCGCAGCGCACGCAGCGCCCGTGGCAGGGCCGGCAAGAGCCTGTGCCAAGCGCTGCTCTGGCCGGCTACGCCAGTGACTGCTATTTGTGCCCGGGCAACCAGCGCGCCAACGGCGCGCACAATCCCGCCTACAGCGGCGTACATGTCTTTGAAAATGATTTTCCTGCACTGCTGGCAGCGGATAGCGGCGCTGCGCACGCGCCAGCGGCCGGGCTGCTGCGCGCGCAGCCGGTGCGCGGCGAGTGCCGCGTAATTTGCTACAGCGCGCAGCACAATCAGGCGCTGGCTACCATGCCGCTGGCCGCGATTGGCGCAGTGGTGGATGTCTGGGCGCAGCAAAGCGCGGAGCTGGGTGCACGCTATGCGTGGGTGCAAATATTTGAGAACAAGGGCGAGCTGATGGGCTGCTCCAATCCGCATCCGCACGGGCAGATCTGGTGCATGGATGCGCTGCCCAACGAGGCTGCAAAGGAAGACCGGCAGCAGCGCGATTATTTTTCTGTGCACGGCAAACTGCTGCTGGCAGATTACGCACAGCAAGAAGAGGCGCAGGCAGAGCGCATGCTGCTGGGCAATGATCACTGGCTGGCGCTGGTTCCATTTTGGGCGCTATGGCCGTATGAGCTGCTGCTGCTGCCGCGGCGCCCGGTGGCGCGCCTGCCGGATTTAAGTGCGCCGGAGCGCACTGCATTGGCAGCGCTGCTGCAGCAAGTGCTGGTGCGCTACGACAACTTGTTTGAGACGGCGTTCCCGTATTCGCTGGGCTGGCACGGCGCGCCATTTGGCGCTGACGCTGCGCACTGGCAGCTGCATGCGCATTTGTATCCGCCATTGCTGCGCTCTGCCACGGTCAAAAAATTTATGGTGGGCTTTGAGCTGCTGGCCGAAGCACAACGCGACCTGACTGCCGAGCAGGCCGCCGCGCAGCTGCGCAGCCTGCCGGCGCAACATTACAGCCTGCGCAGCGCATGAGCCCGGTGCCAGCAGCTGAACCGGCGGACAGCCCGCGCGCGCGCGTGACGAAAGCGTTTGCGCTGCGCTTCGGCGCACCGCCGGCGTTTGTAGTGCGCGCACCCGGGCGCGTAAACCTGATTGGCGAGCACACGGACTACAACGACGGCTATGTGATGCCGCTGGCAATTGACCGCGCGCTGTGGATTGCGCTGCGGCCGCTGGCGGGCGCGCAGGTGCGGGCGCATTCGCTGGACTACAACCAGGATATGCAGCTGGACTTGCGCAGCCCCGCGCATGGCGGCCCGCAGTGGAGCGAGTACATTGGCGGCACGGCTTGGGCGCTGGCCCAAGCCGGCAATGCGCTGCACGGCTGGGAGGGTGTGCTCGCCGGAGACGTGCCGATGGGTGCGGGGTTGTCTTCTTCGGCTGCACTGGAGCTGGCAACAGCCCGCGCTTTTGCGGCGGTGGGCGCATGGCAGTGGGACGCAGTTGCCATGGCGCGCGCGTGTTTGCATGCGGAAAATGCGTGGGTGGGCGTGAACTGCGGCATCATGGACCAGATGATTTCGGCTGCGGCGGTGGCGGACCATGCGCTGCTAATTGACTGCCGCAGCCTGGCAGTGCAGCCTGTGCCGCTGCCCGCACAGACTTGTGTGGTGGTGCTTGACACCTCCACGCGCCGCGGCCTGGTGGACTCCGCGTACAACGAACGCCGCGCGCAATGCGAGCGTGCGGCGGATGTGCTGGGCGTGCCCGCACTGCGCGATGTGAGCAGCGCCCAACTAGCGGCTGCGGCGCAGGCCATGGAACCGCTGGCGCTGCGCCGGGCGCGCCACGTGGTGGGCGAAGACGAGCGCACGCTGGCGGCGGTGCAGCACATGCAGCAGGGAAATGCGGCTGCGCTCGGTGTGCTGCTCAACGCCAGCCACGCCAGCCTGCGTGACGACTTTGAAGTTTCCAGTACTGCGCTGAACGCGATTGTGGAATGTGCGCAGCAGCAGCCGGCGTGCCATGGTGCGCGCATGACCGGCGCCGGCTTTGGCGGGTGCGCCGTGGCACTGGTGCAGAGCAGCGCTGCGCCCGAGTTTGTGCAAGCGGTAAGTGCGGGGTTCCACAACGCCACCGGCCTCACGGCGCAGATTTATATTTGCCGCCCAAGCGCGGGCGCTTCAATAGTTAGCGCCTGAGCATTGCCGTCCCTGGAGTAGCAGCGCAGCAACTGCAGTGCTGATGCATAAACCCAATCCAACATTGCTATAATTTCAAACAGAGGCTGAATTGCAACTTACAGCGGTTTTTGAAAAAGTTGGCGAATGGTGGCTCGGTTATGTTGAAGAGATAACTGGCGCAAATACGCAGGGAAAAACCATGGATGAAGCGCGTGAGAATTTGCGCGAAGCGGCTCAATTGATTATCGAAGCCAATCGCGAATTGCTGTCCGAACAGACTGAAGGTCATGAGATCATCCGTGAGCCTTTGATGGTTTAAGTGTGAAGCGGCGGGAGTTTATTTGTTATCTTGAAAAGAACGGTCGCCGTTTTTTGCGAGAAGGCGGTTGTCATTGCGTTTATTTCAATCCTTCAACAAACAAGACATCTACTGTGCCGCGCCACAACGAAGTAGTTAATCAATTAAAAAAATTGTAAAGATTTGGGCATTCCGTTCATGGAATAAGATCGTATCCGCAGGTCACGTTTCAAACGTGACCTGCGGATTTTTATTTCCATAAAACCAAAGTCTCTTCGGCGGGGTGATAGATGGCAGTATGCAATGACGTGTTGTGCAATGTATAACGACGACCTTCTGTGTCGCGCAATTCGTTGACTAGATCGGAGAAGCGAGTCAGTTCATCTGCGCCTGCGCGCCTGATCGAAGTCAACGTTTCGAGCGTGACTTTGGCTTCATCAATCCAACCATTCGCAGCGGCGGCTTTGATCATTGAATACTCACCGCTGACGTTGTACGCCGCCATTGGCAACTCAGGGAAGGCATCCTTCACCACGCGGATCACATCCAGATATGCCAGCGCGGGTTTCACCATCAACATGTCCGCGCCTTCTTCCACATCACGCCCAACGTCAGCAATGCCGAGCTTGTGGGGCAGCTGGACCATGCAATCACTGATCATGAGTATCCGCCGACGGTGTGGGCTGCCAAATCCGGATTGTAGGCAATGTGCATTCCCCGCTTGGTACGCGCATCAAAACTCTGCGAAGACCAAACAAAAGCGGTCTTTGACCTGAAGTTAATGATTGGTTGGGGTTAGCACAAAGTGGTACTTGACAAAAGTGGGTTCAGGGCGTATTGTGTCGTCGTGGATTGGGGGTTGAATTTCCTGTCCGTCGCACACTACCAGCATCGACGCGCTGCACCGCGCGTGGCATGGACAGCGCCATGAAAGCCGCCATCTACCGCCGTTACGGTTCGCCTGACGTCATCGAGTTGGCTGACGTGACGATGCCCGTTCCCAAGGACCACGAGGTGCTGATCCGCGTGTACGCCACCACGGTCACATCGGGTGATTGGCGCGTGCGGTCGCTTGTGCTGCCGCGGGGCTTTGGTTGGATGGGTCGTATGATCTTTGGATTTTCTACGCCGCGACAACCGATCCTCGGCACCGAGCTGTCGGGTGTGATCGAGTCCGTCGGCTCCGCTGTCACGATGTTCAAACCAGGCGACGCGGTGTTCGCGTTCACCGGCGCGAGCATGGGCTGCCACGCGGAGTACAAGTGCTTGTCACAGACTGCAGCGATCGCGCACAAGCCCGCCAACCTCAGCTTCGCCGAAGCCGCGGCCCTGAGCTTCGGTGGCACCACCGCGCTGGATTTCTTTCGCAGGGGCCAGCTCAAGTCGGGTGAACGTGTGTTGATCAACGGCGCCTCGGGTGGTGTCGGTTCCGCAGCGGTTCAGCTCGCCAAGCACTTCGGCGCCCACATCACGGCGGTGTGCAGTGGCAGCAATCGCGACTTGGTTACCTCGCTCGGTGCCGATGAGGTCATCGACTACAACCAGGTCGACTTCACGAAGAACGGCCAGGCCTACGATCTGATCATGGACACGGTTGGTACCGCTCCCTACGCGCGTTGCAAAGGATCGCTGACGGAGGGTGGTCGTCTGTTGCTCGTGCTCGGTGACCTGGCAGCGCTGCTCCACGCACCGTGGATCGGCATGACCACCAAGCACCGCGTCGTCGCCGGCCCCGCCCCCGAACGCGCCGAAGACCTCCGCGAACTCGCCACCCTCGCCGAAGCCGGCCACTTCAAACCCATCATCGACCGCCGCATCCCCTTCACCAACATCCGCGACGCCCACCACCTCGTCGACACCGGCCGCAAAAAGGGCAACGTGATCGTGACGGTGCACAGCAGCGCGGCGTAGATCGCAGGCGTTGTCGTGGCCGCTGGCATGCCGGGGACACGCGCAGCCGGTAGTTGTGCAGTGAAGCGGGCCGCGGTGGATCAACTCCGCCAGCCAGAATGGACTGCGAGCGGTAACCCTGCGCTGCAGAAATGGCACATGCGGCGGACCGCGGATTGGTGTGGATCAGGCGCTGGCTCGGTGTGGAGAGTGGTGTGGGCTGCCAAATCCGGATTGTAAGCAATGTGCATTCCCTGCCTGTTCCGCGCATCAAATCTCTGCGAACACCGAACAAAAGCGGTCTTTGACCTGAAGTCAATGGCTGGTGGGGATCAGCGCAAAGTAGTTCCTGACTAGAGTGGGTTCAGGGCGTATTGTGTCGACGTGGATTGGGGGTTGAATTTCCTATCCGCCCTTGAACTGGCAAAAAAATGGAGGGAAGTCTACGAGGTGGTCTACGTCATACGTGGAGAGCGCGAAGGCGAATCATGGTTCAAGAAATTCACTTCCGCCATGTTCTACAGAATTATTTACAGCATTACGGATGTAAAAATGCCCGTCGATACTGGTGATTTCCGTTTGATGGATCGCAAAGTAGTGGATGTGCTTAAGCTGATGCAGGAACGCCATCGTTTCCCACGCGGCATGTCTGCCTGGGTTGGGTTCAAACAAATTGGGGTTACGTATAAACGCGCCGCGCGTGTTGCGGGTGTAACGAAATATCCCTTTAGCAAGATGCTCAAGTTGGACTGAACGCCATCACGGGCTTTTCATATTTCCCCTTGCAGGTCGCCACTTATTTTGGATACTTTTCCGCGGGTGTTTCCATCATAGCCATTCCCGTAGTGGCTGCCCTGCGCCCGGCAGGTCCGCATTTTTTTGAAGGTCAGACGACCACGCTCATTTCCGTACTTTTCCGTGGCGGCGTATAGTTGATCTCACTTGGTATTCTCGGCGGATACATTGGCCGCTTGTATGATGAGGCTAAAAGTAGACCGCTCTACATTGTGAGAGAAGCTCCTTAAGATCCGTAGTTGGTGATTCGTAATCGATAGCCGGTCGGCAGTCACCCGTTGGGAGCTGCTTATATTCATCCTTTATCATTCATCCTTTTCCCATGAACCTCTCCTTCCTGCGTGACCGAACTTTTTTGCGCGAACTTTTGACGATAGCAATCCCCATTTCTTTTCAACAACTGATCTACGCCTCGCTCAACATGATAGACGTCTTCATGGTTGGGCAATTGGGTGAAACCGCCATCGCCGCTGTGGGTTTATCGAATCAAGTATTCTTTGTACTTATTCTTATTCTCTTCGGCGCAACCAGCGGCATGGCAATTTTCACCGCACAATTTTGGGGCAAGCATGAGATCGAGCCGATTCGCAAAGTCTTGGGCATGAGTCTCATCACAGCCACGTGTGTTGCGCTCATCTTCACTCTTGTAGCAACGCTCATGCCTGAGGCCGTTCTTGGTTTTTACACGGACGATACTGAAGTCATTGACCTTGGTAGCAGTTATCTTCGCATCGTTGGTTTTACATATATCGCTGTTGCCATTGCCACTGCGTATATTGCAGTATTGCGAAGTATTCAATTGATTAGACTCACCATCATTGCGACCGTTTCTGCCTTAACCTTCAAGACGATATTGGGATACGGATTAATATTTGGAATAGGTGGACTTCCCGAACTTGGAGTACGAGGCGCCGCGATAGGCACCGCATCAGGCTGGACCTTGGAGCTGGTCCTGCTCCTCATCCTTATCTACACCCAGAAGACTCCGCTCGCCGCCAACCCTCTAACATTGTTCTCCTTCGATAAAGCTTTCTTTGGGCGCGTTCTAAAAACTGTCTGGCCTGCTGTTGCCAACGAATTGTTTTGGTCATTTGGAATTACAACGTATTATGCAATTTATGCCCACATCGGTACAGACTCCATTGCCGCAGTCAACATTAACGCAACAATAGAAGAACTAGGCTTTGTCGTTTTTATGGGACTCGCAAACGGCTGTGCTGTGATGGTGGGCAACCGCATCGGCGCAAGAAAAAAAGATGAAGCTTATGAAATCGTTCGCCGTGTGATTATCATCGGCGTGACTTTTGCGGTAATCGTTGGCGTAATTATATTTTTCCTGCGCGATGTTGTTGTTGGACGTTATGATCTCTCTCCCAGCGGTGCGAAAAACGTCCGCATGTTGATGCTCATGATGGCTTGTACATTATGGATCCGCATGTTCAACTTTTCGACATTTGTCGGCGCATTACGGGCAGGCGGTGATACACGCTTTGCTCTCATTATGGAGATTTGCTCCATCTGGTTGATCGGTGTTCCGGCGGCGTATATTGCCGCATTTGTATTCCACCTGCCAGTTTATTATGTATATCTGGCTGTAAGTATTGAAGAGATCGCAAAAGCTTTTGTCAGCGGGTGGAGATTCAAGTCAAAGAAGTGGATCCATGATCTGGTGAATATTGAAACAGCGGTTTAATATTCCCAAGTGTTAACTCCAGCTCAATGTGATTATCTTGTTCGAGGGAAGAATCGCGGCTTAAATGCAGGCTGTCTGATTCGGGTGGCGGGGATCGCGATGAGCGAAGTGCAGCGCGCCACAGCGGGAGCGAGCACAAGCACGGCGGAAGCATCTCGCGGCGGTGTGGTGCTATTTGCGCACCGCTTTGGCGCTACGTTGAGCGCACACTTGCTTTTGCATTTGTGCATACTGGATGGGGTGGTGGCGCAGGGGCTGGCTTTTCGTGGGGCGCAGGTGGATGAAGCTTGTGTGGAGCGGGTGCATGCGCTAACGTGGTGTGGTGTGCGAAATCTGTGATGTAGGCAGTGTGCATTTTCCTCCTCTTACGCGTATCAAATCTCTGCGAACACCGAAATAAGTGGGCTTTGAACTGAAGTTAATGGTTGGTGTGGG
>QWRL01000002.1:4954-44995 GCA_003670425.1 Chloroflexota bacterium | reverse complement strand
CGTTGGCCGGGGCGGCGGGCGGGGGGCGACTTAACCTCCACCGTAAGTGCCCCGCGGCGCCGCGCCTCAGCAATAGCCGCGGCATTCAGCGCTGCGCCCACGCCACGCCGACGCGCAGATTCGGCAACCACAACATCTTCCACCCACGCCCGGGTTGCGGTAGGGATCGAAAACACGGCGAGCGTGAGCGAACCAACAATGTTGCCATCGACCCAGGCAATAAAAATAGTGCTTGCTTCGGAAGAAACAATTGTCTGTAGTTGCTCACGCGTGGGTGGTGGGTTCGCCGCAGACAGTTGCGGAACAAGTTGGGCAAAGGCCTGCACGAGTTCGTCTGTAACTTCTGTTGCAATGGAAATTGTTGTACTCATAAATCTGCCTTAGTGCCAGGCACCAATCCTGCGTGTGAAAATACCAGCCGCAAGGTATTCTAAGATCGTTCACTGGATTCCGCCCAGCTGCGGATTGCTGCGAGCCGCACAAAGCACGCCGCGCTGTTTGGCAGCGCAGCCTTTGCTCACACTTCCAACCCCGCAATCACTCTGCGGGTGACAGCTTTTGTGGTGGCTGTGCCGCCGAGGTCCGGCGTTAGGATGCCGGCGCGCAGCGTATCCATCACCGCCTGGCGCACGCGCCCGGCGGCAGTGTGGTGCCCGATGTGCACCAGCAACATGGCTGCCGCTAGCAGCGTGCCAACCGGATTGGCCCAGCCGTGGCCGGCAATGTCCGGAGCCGAGCCATGCACCGGCTCGAAGACTGCCGCCTGCCCGCCCACATTAGCCGATGGCGCCACGCCCAACCCGCCCATCAACCCGCTGGCCTCATCCGACAAGATGTCGCCAAACAAATTAGTTGTGACAATCACATCAAATGCCTGCGGGTCACGCATCAAGCGCAGCGCCATCGTGTCCACCAGCACTTCGTTCACCGCCACATCCGGAAACTCCGCAGCCACCTGCAGGCATGTTTCCCGAAACAAGCCATCGGTAATTTTTAGAACATTGGCTTTGTGCACAATTGTGACGCATGGCCCGCCACGGCCAGCCGGCCGCTGCCGCGCCTGCGCCTGCGTAAATGCCATGCGCGCAATGCGCTCTGAGCCGCGCACAGTAATCACCCGTTCCGCAATCGCCGTATCACCCTCGCGCCGCTCCCGGCCGGAATACAGGCCTTCGGTGTTTTCGCGCACAATCAGCAGGTCCACATTGGCGCGCGCATAGCTGCCCGGCAGCGAAAACGCGGGGCGCAGATTCGCGTATAAATCAAACTCCCGGCGCATGACAAGAATCGGGCTTTGATACCCGCGCACATCAGTGGAAGGCGATGCAGTGGCACCAAAAAGCGCCACACCGGCAGCTCGCACCGCGGCCAGCGTTTCGGCAGGGATTGCATTTCCAGTGCGCATAAAATGTCCGAAGCCAGCCGGCGCCTCCACAAACTTGAGCCCCAATCCCAGGGCAGCCAACACCTCCGCCGCCGCGGGGATCACCTCCTGCCCCACACCATCGCCGGCAATCAACACAATTGTGGCTGGCAAACTTGGCGGTGCGGGCGCGGAGAGTGTGGTCATCACGCAATCTTCAATCATTCAGAGAACTTAACCGCGGTGGTGCTGCTCAAGCCAAGTTTGTGCCGCACGTGCGCCACCAAGCCGCCAGCGGCAATGATGCTGCGCATGTTGGGCGAGAGCGGCGGAAAGGCGTGCGCTGCACCGTTGAGCCGGATGATGCTCTGCGCAAGGTCAATCTCAATCGCATCGCCCGTTTGCGCTGCGTCCACCACCGCCGGGCAAGTGATGAGCAGCAGGCCCTGGTTGATGCCGTTGCGAAAATAGATGCGCGCAAAAGACCGCGCCACAACCGCCGCCACGCCGCGATACAGCAGGCAGGTAACAGCTTGCTCCCGTGAACTGCCGTTCCCGAAGTTGCGGCCCGCCACAATCACATCGCCGGCCACTGCCCCGGCGGTAAACAATGGGTCCAAGTCTTCCAGCGCATGCGCAGCAATGTCCGCCGCGGCCCGCAGCGTATATGTGTACTTGCCGGGAAACAGCACATCTGTGTTCACGCCATCGCCGTACTTCCAAACCCGGCCAGCGCAGCCAGACCGCGCTGCTTCAGCTGGTGCTGCAGCATTCATTGCGGGCTGCCCGGCCGCGCGCAGCGTGGTGGCAATGCGCTAGTTTCCAATTTCCCGTGGATCAATGATGTAGCCCGCAACTGCCGCAGCGGCAACCACCGCGGGACTCGCCAAATAAATCTCGGCGTCCGGCTCGCCCATGCGCCCCTTGAAGTTGCGGTTGGCGCTGGAGATGCAAACTTCACCAGGCGCCAGCACGCCCATGTGGTTGCCCATGCACGGCCCGCAGCCCGGCGTGCCAATCGCCGCGCCCGCTGCCAGCAATATCTGCATGTACCCGCGCTCGATCGCATCCGCATACACTTGCGAAGATGCAGGTACAACCAGCAGGCGCGTGCCCGCTGCCACGCGCTGGCCGCGCAGCACTTCCGCCGCCAGCGCCAAATCTTCCAAGCGCCCGTTGGTGCACGTTCCAATAAATGCCTGCTGCACGCGGATGCCGCGCACTTCCGCCAGCGGCCGCGCTGCGTCCCCCGTGTGCGGGCAGGCAACTGTAAGTTGAATGGCGGCTGCGTCAAATGTATGCTCTGCGCTGTAGATTGCAGCTGCGTCTGGATAGAGCGCGCCTGCCCGCAAGCTGTCTGCCAGTTGTGCCGCCTGCGGGCTGCCGCTGGCAAGCTGCAGCCGCCGGCATGCGCGCCCGGCCAAATAGTCAAACACTTTTTCATCCGGTGCAAGGTACGCATTCTTGGCGCCAAACTCCGCCATCATGTTCGGGATCACCATGCGGCTGTCCAAAGACAAGCTGTCGATCGCTGCGCCGGAAAACTCAATCGATTGATAGCGCCCGCCCTCTGCCCCCAACTGTCCGATCAAATGCAGGCAAAAATCTTTGGCAGAGATGCCTTTGCCCAACGCGCCCGTCACCACAATCTTGATGCTCTCCGGCACGCGCAACCACAGCTCACCCGTGGCCCACAGCGCCGCCACCTCTGTGCGACCCACGCCAACGCCGAAAGCCCCCAGCGCGCCAAAGTGTGTGGTGTGTGAATCTGCGCCAATGATCAGCTGCCCGGGAAGGATCAGCGCTTCTTCCGTAATTACTTGATGGCAGATGCCGCGCCCCACTTCAAAGAAATGCCGGATGCCCTGCTCCTGCACAAACGCGCGCACTTCGGCGTGGTTACGCGCATGCTGCGGGGTTGGCGCCGGCACCGCATGGTCAAGCGTAACCACAAGCCGCTCCGCAATTGCCACGCGCTGCAGCCCGATGCTGCGAAAAATCTTTGCGATTGCCGCCGTGTTGTCATGCGACAGCACCACATCCGGCCGGGCATCCACCACTTGCCCGGCAATTGTTGTTTGCAATCCGGCTGCGCGCGCCAGCGCCTTCTCCGCAAATGTTTTGCCCGTGCGCACTGAACTAACCATTTGATTGTGACTCAAATGCTTGCAGCGCTGCAGCAACATTCGCGCGCTCAGCAGGCGGTTTGGCGGTGGCAATCCGCCGCACCTGGCCCGGCAGCGGGGAGTCCAAGCGCTGCACAATCGGGCTTGCCGCCAGCGGGAGCTGCGCATGCACAAGGCCAAACTCCCGCTCCGCAATCGCTGTCAGCAGTTCCTCCGGTGATTCGTCCGGCTGTATGCCGTACACACGCTCCTTGAACACGCGCGCAATCTGGCGCGCAGTATCTTCATCTAATTGAAAGTAGCGAATCTCCTTCAAAAAATAATGGATGATGTTCCAGCCCGAGAGTGGCCCGAGCAGTATGCCGCTCTCGCTCACCCCAAAGTTATCCAGCGGGTGCGCCTCGTAGCTGGCTGCGCCGCGCAGCACGGCGCTTTGGTGCACGCCGGCGGTGTGCGTCCGGTTGGTAAGGCTCACCGGCTCGGTGGATGGCACCAGCATGCGCAGCTTGTCCGCCACCAGCACATTGATGGGGTAAGAACCGCGCAGCTGATAGCCCTCCAGCCGGTCATAGTCGCGGTCCGCATGCAAATTAAAGAGCAGGCTGGTAAGCGATGTAATGCCCGAGCGTTCGCCAACACCGCACACGGTGGTGTTGCAAAAGCGCACCCCATTTTTCACGGCCTCCAGCGCGTTTACCAACGCCAGCCCGCGATCATTGTGAAAATGCCCCTCCAACTCCAGCACTGGATAGCGCGTGCGCAACGCCGTCACACGCGCTGCCACACTGGCCGGCGTAGCCACGCCCACCGTATCCGGTAAACCAAGGCGGTGCACCAGTGGCGCAATCTCATCGTAGACCCGGAAAAGATCAGCCGGGCTGGTGCGAAATGCATCCTCGCCAGAAAATCGCAGCACCAACTGCGGGTGGCTGCGGCGCACATCCTCAAGCAGGGCGCGCGCCCTCAGCACAATGCCGGCCAGATCATGGCCGTGATTGAACGTGCGCGACTCGGCGGAGGTGCCAATGTAAACATTCAAGCCGTCCGCACCCGCAGCAATCGCAGCCGCCACATCGTGCGGATGGCAGCGCACGTGCGCCAGCAGAAAAGTGTAGCCCTTCTGCGTTATGAGCGCGTCACGCACGGCCCGCAGCGCGGCCCAATCGGCGCGCTCGCGGGCGCTGACAGCCGGCGAAAACAACTCGACGAACTTTACGCCGTAAAGAATCAGCGCGCGCAGAATTTCCTCTTTGTCCTCGCGCGAGAAGAAGTAGCGCTGATGGTCATGCAATAGTGAAGTCTGCTGCCCCTCGCGCAGCGTGGAGTCAATAATCTCCAGCGGGCGCGGGGTGTATGCGGTGAAGTGATTCATGCCAGAAATAAATAAAAAAGCCTCTCACATGGAGAGGCCTTCAAGTTGCGTAATTGCCAGGGGCTTAGGCTTGCCGCACCCCTAAGTAAAACAACTGAAGGCCCTTGCGGGTTGCTTCAACTGCTTCGAGAACTTAACAATCGATGCCACAGGCAAATACTGCGCCAGCATGGTGCTGCGCGCTGCGCCAGCCACACACTGCACAGGTTGCAGTGCAGTGCAAACTTCGGCAGTGGTGTTTGAATAGTAATCGCGCATCATTTACTTAGGCCGTGGCCCATTACTCCCGCAGTATACACTGATTCAAACAAGTTTTGTAAATAGACAGTTGGGGGCAGCTCATCCCACGCAGGCCGGCAAAGAAGATGCACAGCTCAATCCCGTCCGCTCTTGAAGTTCTAGGCGCAACAACAGCTGATAATTATTTCGCAGCCGTGCGCAGCCAGACGCGCATCTCACCGGGTGCGCGGTTGTCCCACACGCAGTAGGGCACTGCCGTAATATTTACCGGCTGGTCGGCAATGGTCTGGGCTTCGGCATAAAGGCCGCCGCGCCACGGCTTGGCAGCCAAGCCCCGCGTGCGCAGCACCGCAACCCCGCCCAATAATTGCGGGCGCTGCACCACCGTCCAGCGCGCCCGCAGCGGCAGCGCAATGTCATCGAGCTCTGCGTGTTTGTGGTCTGTGCCCTCCAGGCAATACACTAGCGGACCGCGCTCGACCGCCACGCGGCCCGCCATTTGGCGCACGTGCGGATTGGCGCGCGTCAAGCGCACGGGCATTGCCAGCTGCAGCAGCAGCTTGTCCCCAGTGCGCCACAAGCGCCGCACCGCAACATAACCTTTGCGCGCCCGAACCGCAACGCGTTTGCCATTGACCGCCAGTGTGAAGCGCCGGCACCAGCCGGGCACGCGCAGGTGCAGGGCAAAGCGCAACGGCCGTTCCGGTTCAATGGTTAGCTCCACGCGCCCATCCCATGGGTATTGCGTGTGCTGCGCAATGCGCACGGTCGCACCATTCACCTGCGCCGCAGCCGTGCCGGCAGCATACAGGTGTACCCACAAGCTGCGTGCCGCCGTGGAGTAAAAGTACCCACCCACACCGGCCATCAGGCGCGCAATGTTGGGCGGGCAGCAGGCGCAATCAAACCATTCGGCGCGGTGATGCGCACCGCGCGAGGCCAGCGGGTTCTCATAGAAGAAGCGCAAGCCATCCAGCGAGACGCCGCTCAGCACGCCGTTGTAGAGCGCGCGCTCAAGCACATCTGCGTAGCGCCCGTCCCCCGCAAATTGCAGCAGGCGCTGATTCCAAAACACCATGCCAATTGCAGCGCAGGTCTCCGCATATGCAGTCTCGTCCGGCAGGTCGTACGCGTGTGTAAAGCCCTCATTGCTGGCTGCCGGCCCGATGCCGCCGGTGATATACATGCGCTCGTCCACAACACTGTGCCACAAGCGCTGACTGGCGGCCAGCAGGCCTGCATCTCCGTCCGCGTTGGCCACATCTGCCATGGCGGAATAGAGATACATGGCACGCACGGCGTGCCCGGTCACCACAGTCTGCTGGCGCACCGGCAGGTGTGACTGGTTGTACTCGTAATTGGTAAAGCGGAACTGCGCCGGATCCTCGCCGCGCGCGCGCGCTTCGCCATCAAAATAGTGCGGCTGCTGCCCGCGCTCGTCAATGAAGTAGCGCGCCAGTGCCAGATAACGCGCCTCCCCTGTGGCCCGATGCAGTTTTACAAGCGCAAGCTCTATCTCCTCATGGCCGGGATAACCGCGCTGCTGCTGCGCACCGCGGCCAAAGCTGCGGTCAATGCAGTCCGCATAGCGGCACATCACATCCAGCAGCGTGCGTTTGCCGGTGGCCTCAAAATGTGCAACCGCCGCCTCAATCAGATGGCCGGCGCAGTAAAGCTCGTGCGAGTCGCGCAAGTTTGTCCAGCGCCGCTGCAAGCCGGCCCGCTCCGTGACAATGAAGTGCGTGTTGAGATACCCGTCCGGTTGCTGCGCGCGCGCAAGGCGCGCAATGACTGCATCGAGCTGCGCGTCCAGCTGCGCATCAAACTGCGCGGCAAGCGCGTAAGCGGCGGCTTCGATCCACTTGGCAATATCTGAGTCCCAAAAGATGTGCGGCGGATTGCCGGCGCCGGGCTGCCAGGCAAGTTCGAGCGCTGCCAGGCGACCGGTGCTCTCCAGCTGCGCATACTCGGCGGGCAATGTGGCGCTGCGGTTGGCTAGCATGCGCGGCGCCCAAAACGCATCGTGCAATTGCACTTGGGTAAATGGCAGCGGCGTCGGTTGTTGTTTTAGGGACATGGTGGGGCCCCCGGCCGGGCGCGACGGGTTGCGCCCAGCGCCAGCATTATGGCAGCCCGCCACACGGGCTGATGCATAATTATGCTGCAGCAACGCACGCTCATGTGCACCAACTTGGCAGCAACATGCAATCATTGTTCCAATCCGCTTGTGCAGCGGATTACACGGAGGCAACATGACACAGTGGCGCTATGACCGGCTGACATGGCCGGAGATGAATGCAGCGATTGCGCGCAAGCCGCAGCCCGTGGTGGCGCTGGCCATCGGGGCAGTGGAGGACCACGGCCTGCATCTGCCGCTCTCAACTGACAACGACATTTTGGAGAGTGTGCTGGCCGAGTGCGGGCGCCAGGCGGGCGGCAACCTGCTGGTGCTGCCCACCATTCCGTTTGGGCTGGACGAGCATCACATGGATTTTCCGGGTGTGATTGCAATCGACATCGAGACCACGCTCGCGTATCTTTCGCAAGCGGCAATCTCGGTGGCCCGGCACGGGTTCACGCATATCTTGATTGTGAACGGGCACGGCTCCAACCAGTCCATTTGCGATTTGGCTGCGCGCAAGTGCGTGCTGGCAACGGGCGCAATCTGCGCCGCCACAACTGTGAACGCTGCGGTGGACCCGGCGCTGGTGGCTGACGTGCTGGCTGCGGAGCGCAAAGGCGGCGCGGGCAGCGTGGGCCATGCCTGCGAGTATGAGACGGCCATGATGCTGCATGCGCAGCCCGGCCTGGTGCAAATGGACAAAGCCGAACGCGACATTGGGCAGATCAAACTAAAGTACTTCAACTGGGATCAGCCAACCCCCAGCGCGTACACATGGCAGGATTGGTGGAGCCGGTTCTCACGCAACGGTGTGTGCGGCGACGCAGCCGCGGCCACGCCGGAGTTTGGCCGGCGCATGTTTGAAGTGACCGTGCAGCGCTTTGTGGAGCTGGTCCAGGAATTTCAAACCATTGCGGTCAAACCCCGCGTTGACCATCACTAAATGCGGACAGCCGCGGGCGAGAACCCTTAGATGTGGCCAAGCAGCAAAGCCGCGCCCATCACTTGGGGTGAAGTGGAATGTAGCCGGCCCGCAACTAACCCCCCGTTTTATTGGCGGCGCGACCCAGCGTAGGGATTCCGTCAGGCTGCCGGCGGATTGGCGTCAAGCACAGCATGTGCTTTGCCCGTATTATTGAAGTACTGCAAAACACAGTTGCAGTTTCTTCTCCTCCTACATCGAGCGCGGGCATTTACGGGCCCGCGCTCGGTGTTTAACCAGCCGCCCGCAAAACTACATACAAGCCCATGTCGCCCGTGGCACCATCGCTGCGGTAGGTTTGCCGGATTTCGAAGCCGGCGCGCGTGCACAGCTGCTCCAGTTCCGGCACGCTAAATTGATGGGCGTAGCGCAGGCCGCTGCCGCCGCGCTGCCAGTCGAGCAGATAGTCATGCGCATCCACCTGCGCGGCTGTGATGCCGGCTTGCTGCCAGTCACAAATCTTGCGGCGCAAACGCGGCACGTGCACAAACTGCCACACTGAAAGCACACAGACACCGCCGGGCCGGAGCAATCCGCGCAGCTGGCGCAGCAGGCGCAGGCGCCGCCGCGCGCCGGGCACATGGTGCAGCACGGCAAAGCACACAATTGCGGGAAAGCGCCGCCGCATGCGCAGCACCCACGCCGCATTCATCAGATCCAATTGCAGCAAGCGGGCACCTGCGCGCGGCGTGGCACAGCCCAGCAATGCCGCGCTGCTGTCCACCCCCACATATTGCACCGGCGCCGGCAGGGCACCGGCAAAACGCCCGTTGCCACAGCCCACATCCAGCAGCGCAGCGCAGCCATCCAGCGCCTGCAGCGCGCGCAGCATGCCCGGCTGCAGCGCGCTGCGCGACGCGGCAAACTCCGCGCCAAACTGCCGGTAAAAATTGGCGTTGATGCGCAGCAAGCGGCGCGCCACAAAAGTGCGCATTCTTCCGGATTATACTGACGGCATGCTGCTGAAAGAACTGGACGCGCCTGAGCTGGAGCGCTTTGCGCCGGACGTGCGCCGCATCGTGCAGGCGCTGCACGCCGACGGGCACTACACACCGGAAGCACTGCGCGCAACCTTGCAGCGCTTCCCACGCGCCGGCTCCGGCACCTATGCCAAGGCAGAGCTCACGCGCACCTATCAGCATCTGGTGAAGACCGGCGAGCTGGCGCTGGATGCGCGCGTGCTCAAGTGCCTGCAGCGCAAACCAATGCGCACCATCTCCGGCGTGGCGCCGGTGACGGTGCTCACCAAACCCTACCCGTGCCCCGGCAAGTGCATCTTCTGCCCCACTGATGCGCGCATGCCCAAGAGTTACCTGCCGGATGAGCCCGGTGCAATGCGCGCTGAGCAGCACGCCTTCGACCCCTATGCCCAGACTGCGTCGCGCATTGCAGCATTTGCCGGCAACGGCCACGCCACAGACAAAATTGAGCTGCTGATTTTGGGTGGAACGTGGTCCAGCTATCGGCGTGATTATCAGGAATGGTTTGTGCAGCGCTGCTTTGATGCGATGAACGGGCGCGACTCCAGCTGCCTGGCTGAGGCGCACGCCTGGAACCAGACTGCACAGCATCGCAATGTGGGCCTCGTTGTGGAGACGCGCCCGGACCACGTGCACGCGGAGGAGATCCGCTGGATGCGCGCCTTGGGCGTAACCAAGGTGCAGATGGGGGCGCAGTCACTGGATGACAACATTCTGGAGCAGAACCAGCGCGGCCACACTGTGGCGCAAACCCGCGCAGCGGTGACGCTGCTGCGCGCAGCCGGCTTCAAGGTGGTGCTGCACTGGATGCCCAACCTGCTGGGCGCCACGCCGCAGAGTGACCTGGCAGACTTCCAAAAACTGTGGGACGACCCGGCGCTGCAGCCGGATGAAATTAAAATTTACCCTTGCTCGCTGCTGGCGAACGCCGACTTGTACGCTTACTGGCAGCGCGGCGAGTACCACCCGTACTCTGATGAAACGCTGGTGGAGCTGGTGGCAGCGTGCAAGCAGCTGGTGCCGCGCTACTGCCGCATCAACCGCGTATACCGTGACATTCCCGCGCCCAACATTGTTGCCGGCAGCACATGCTCCAACCTGCGCGAGGTGGTGCAGCGCCAAATGCGCGCAGCCGGCCAGCGCTGCCTGTGCCTGCGCTGCCGCGAAGTGCGCGGTAACGGCGCAGCTGCCGGCGACTTGACGCTGGACAGCCTCGTGTATCCAGCCGCCCAAAGCACGGAGCACTTCCTGTCTTTCAACACAACCGATGACAAGCTGGCCGGATACCTGCGCCTGTCGCTGCCGGCGGCAGCAGAGCTTGGGCTGGCCGAACTTGAAGGTGCCGCGATTGTGCGCGAGGTGCATGTGTATGGCGCGGCGCTGCCGCTGGGTGCGGACGGCGGCGGCCACAACACGGCGCAGCACAGCGGCCTGGGCAAGCGCCTGCTGGCCGCAGCCGAGCGCATCGCCAGCGCGCACGGCTATGCGCGGCTGGCCGTCATTGCCGCCATCGGCACACGCGAATACTACCGGCGCGCAGGCTTTGAGTTGTGCGGCACTTACATGCTGCGCACGCTGCCCGCCGCCACTGCTTAAGCCTGGTCGTCAGCGCGCGCGCAGCGCAAAATCTTCGGTGCCACCGAGAGCGGCGCTGAGCGTTCCGCGCTTGTGCGCCAGCACGCTGCCATTTGCAAAGAACGGAAAGTCAAACTCGATTGGGTCACCGGCACGCTTGCCGGGGATGGGCATCAAGCGCGCAGTCAGCGGCTTGCCCAAGCGCAAGGCCAGCGCTGCCACATCCAGCATAATTGCTGCCAGCTCCCCCGCCGCAATATCACCTGCCAGCGGAATGGTATCCAGGCCCGTGCCGCACACAGCGGAGTACAGCAGCAAATCATTCACGGTGAGCATGCCTTCTGCGCCGCGCTGCGCGAGGCGCTGGTCTTCCAGGAGCGGCAAAAACAAGCCGCTGAAGCCGGCGTGTAGAAAGCGCGCGTGCTGCACGCAATCGGCCACGAGCGCAGCGGCTGCAAGCGTGCCATGGCTGCCCACAGCCGCCACACCCAGCGCCTCCAGCGCCACCCCAATCGAAACGGACTGCTCCGGGAACGGTGCAAGCGAAAAGTCGATGCCGGTAAATGTGTGCGGTATGCCGGCCAGCGCCTGCTGCACTTGCGCGCCGTGCAGCTCCAGCGCCGCCACCAGCCGGCTGCACGCGTGTGCAACACTGTCTGCGCCAGTGAAGGCCTTTACCGCCAGGTCAGCAGCTTCGGTGGCAACTGCAAACACCGGCGCACCACCGCCATGAAACGCCGCCGGTAAAAAGGGCGTGCCGGGCGCCACACCCGCCAGCGCTGCAAAGCGCAAGTTGCCAAGGCCATCAGCACTGAGTTGTGAGTTGCGCAGCACCACCTGCGCTGCGCGCTGGATGGCACCGAGGCTGACGCCGCCAGCGCGCGTGGCAATCTCTGCCGCGGTGAAGATGCGCTGCGTGGCGGCCAGCACGTCTGGCAGCGCCGCCCAGAAAGGCTGCGCATCCGCCAGCAGCACCGGCCCCAGGCCCGCGTAATCGATGTTGTGCAGCGCCAGCTGCGCCTGCAGCGCAAGGCCGTAATCCGGCACCGGGCGGGGCGCACGGCGGGGCCCAGCGCTTGGCGCCTGCAGCGCTGCGCGCGTTGTTTGCACTTCGTAGCCCGCCTGCAGCAGGGCAGCCCGCGCCCGATGCAGGCAGGCGCCCGCTTGCGCCATAGCCTGGCCATCCAGCGGGAAACTGCCGTCGCAAAAGTAAGTAATTGAGCGGATTTTCATTTTACAGATGCTGATATAAAGTTAATAAGAGTTGCTTAGCCTCTGAAGTGGGACTGGACATAATGCTACAATATAAAGGCAAAACCAATGGGATCTTCTAATTTTGTTTTTGACGTAAGCGAGAGCACCTTTGAGGTTGACGTAGTCAACCGCTCTTACGAGACGCCGGTGCTGGCGGATTTTTGGGCGCCGTGGTGCGGCCCGTGCCGCTCGCTTGGCCCGGTGCTGGAAAAGCTGGCGGCAGAAAGTGACGGCGGATTTTTTCTTGCCAAGGTCAATGTAGACGAGAATCCAAATCTTTCAGTGCGCTTCGGCGTGCAAGGCATTCCGGCGGTGAAGGCGTTTCGCAACGGGCAGGTGATCAACGGTTTTGTGGGCGCCATTCCGGAACCGCGCGTGCGCGAGTTTTTGCAAAAGGTGGCGCCGAACGAAACCGACCACACGCTGGCCGAAGCGATCAGCCTGCTGGCCACACGCCATTGGGCGGACGCCGAAGAGAAGCTGCGCGTGATCCTGGAAGCGCAGCCGCGCAATGCCGCTGCGGCTTTGGGCATGGTGCGCGCACTTGTGGCGCAAGGCAAAGGGCGCGAGGCGCTTGAAATCATTGAGGACTTTCCCAGTGGACCGGAGATTGTGGCTGCGGAGCAGCTGCGGCCGCTGGCGGAAATGCTGGCTGAGGTTGCAGAGGACAACGACCACCGCACCGAGTCCGACTTGCAGCTGGCGCAGTACTGGCAGTCCGCGCGGCTGCTGGCCAACGGCCGGTATGCTGCCGGCATGGACGGGCTGATGGAAGTGCTGCGCAAGGACAAGAAGTTTCGCGGCGGAGAGCCGCGCAAGGTGATGCTGGGTGTGTTTGCGCTGCTGGGCGATGATGACCCGCTGACCCGCGAGTACCGCGGCGAACTGGCCAGCGTCCTGTTTTAGCCCGGCTGCCGCGCCTGCCGGCGGCTGCCTTCACAACACACGCGGCTCAGGCGAGCCACTCCACCAGCGTGCTGACACCCTGTCCGACACCCACACATAAAGTAGCCAGTCCATAATATGGGCGCGCCTGTTGCGGCGCGCGGCGCTGCATCTCGTGCAGCAGCGTCACCAATATGCGCGCGCCGCTGCAGCCCAGCGGGTGGCCCAGCGCAATTGCGCCGCCGTTTACGTTTGTAATTTCATGGCGCAGGCCCAGCTTGCGCATCACACCCAGCGCCTGCGCTGCAAACGCCTCGTTCAATTCCACCAGGCCAATGTCTTGCACAGTGAGCTGATGCCGGGCGAGTAGTTGCTGCGTGGCCGGCACCGGGCCGTAGCCCATCACGCTTGGGTCCACGCCGGCCGAAGCCGCACCCAGCCAGCGCGCCAGCGGCCGCAAGCCCAGCTCCTGTGCGCGTGCGGCGCTCATCAACACCAACGCGGCTGCGCCATCGTTGAGGCCGCTGGAGTTGCCCGGCGTTACGCTGCCTTGCTCGCGGAAAGCCGGCGCCAGCTGCGCCAGGCGTTCCATGTCTGTATCAAGCTCAAAGCCATGCGCGCTGCGCTTGCAGCGCACCGCCTCATCCACATCCACAATGTGCGCTGCGCCGCGCCGCTGCGGCACGCTGACAGGCAGCACCTCCGCCGCAAAGTAACCGGCATTTAGCGCCGCCACGGCGCGCCGGTGACTCTCCAGTGCGAACGCATCCTGCTCGGCGCGCGTGATGCCCAGCTCTTGCGCAATATTCTCGGCGGTCTGGCCCATGCTGAGCAGCGGAAAGCGCGCAGCCAGTTGCGGGTTTGGAAAGCGCCAGCCCAGCGTGGTGTCATAGACGGGCGGACTGCCCACCGGGTACGCACCCTCCGGCTTGGGCAGCACCCAGGGCGCGCGGCTCATGCTTTCCACGCCGCCCGCCACACACAGCTGCGCCTCGCCCACGGCAATGCAGCGTGCAGCCTGGTTCACCGCTTCCAAGCCCGAGGCACACAAGCGGTTGAGCGTTACGGCCGGCACGCTGTCCGGAAAACCCGCCAGCAGGGTGGCCATGCGCGCCACATTGCGGTTGTCTTCGCCCGCCTGGTTTGCGCAGCCGGCATACACTTCATCAATGCCCTGCGGGTCAATAGCGGCGCGCTCCACCACGCCGCGCAGCACGGTGGCCAGCAGGTCGTCCGGGCGCACGGCTGCCAGCGCGCCACCCACACGCCCAATTGGGGTGCGCACACCCGCCACAATCACAACTTCATTTGTTTGCATGATTATTTCAGCGGGGAGATTGGTCTTTCCCGTACACGCTGCCTGCAGCGATGCGCATCAGGTTAGCTGCCCAGCCCGGAGATGAACTCCGCCAGGGTGGAAGCGGCGCGCTGCAAACGCGGGTGCCCGCGGCTGATGCAATCATCCGCATCGCGCGCAAACTCCGCGAACACTTGCGCACCGCCAGCTGCCAGCTCCGTGTCCAAATAGCTTGAAGACAGGCGCAGCGTCAGCGCATCATCATGAAAGGCGCTGCCGGGCAGCGTGGCAATTGCATATTTTTCCAGCAGGTGCGCCGCCAGCTGCGCACTGGTGTGCACGTTGCGCTGCGCCAGAACCGCGCGCCAGCGCTCAAAATTTGGATACAAATAAAAGCCGGCGTCCGGCAGCGGGCATGGCACGCCAAACTCTTGCAGCACGCTGTGCAGCACACGCGTGCGCGCGCCATGCAGGCGTGCGCTCTGCGCAATGTGCTGCGCAATGGCGGGATCAGCGCCGTAAGCTGCCAGCGCGGCATGCTGCACCGGCGCCGCCACGCAAGACCAAATTTCACCGGCCACAATTTGCAGCGCTGCAGCCAACTCGCGCCCGGCGGCACCCGGCGGCAAGATGGCCACGCCAAAGCGCCAGCCACCCAGCGACAGATGCTTGCTCAAACCGCCCGTGACCACCGTGCCCTCCGGATAATGCGCAGCCATCGACGCAGCGCCGCGCGCGTTGTGCGCCGTCAAGCTGTAGATTTCGTCGCTCACCACCATCAAGCGGTTGCGCCGCGCAAATTCTGCGCAGGCCTGCAGCGCGTCCGCATTTTGCGCGCTGCCCAGCGGATTGCTGGGCGTGTTGAGCAGCAGCATTTCCGGGCGCTGCCAATTGGCGGCAGCTTTTTGCAATGCATGCTGCAGACGCTCCGGATCCAGCGCGTAGCCGGCAGCCGGATCCATGGGCACCGGAACTACGCTGCGCCGCGCCAGCTGTGCTTGCGGTGCATACGAAACCCAGGCGGGTGTGGGCAGCAGCACGGCGCCATCGGTAGCCAGCGC
This sequence comes from Chloroflexota bacterium, assembly GCA_003670425.1. GTDB lineage: Bacteria > Chloroflexota > Anaerolineae > Anaerolineales > UBA11657 > BD1. The sequence goes on along the minus strand of QWRL01000002.1, from coordinate 29,738 downwards.
CAGCGCCAGCAGCAGCGCTTTGCTGCCCGGCCCGATCACCACCTGCTCTGCGGCAACTGCCAGCCCAAAATGCCGCCCGTAAAACGCAGCAATGGCGGCGCGCAGTTCCGGCAGGCCAAGCACCGGCAGATAGCTGCGCTCTTCCGCATGTTCGCGCAGCGCAGCAACCACCGCAGCCGGCACGGGAAACCGCGACTCGCCAAAGCCCAGATGCAGCACATCACGCCCGGCTGCGCGCAGCGCCTGCACGCGCTCGTTAATATGCAGCGTGGCAGATGGCTGCAAGCCCGCCAAGCTGGCGCTTGCAAACCGAAACGGCGACTGGCTATCGGCGGGCATCGCTCAAACTATAACTGCGCAGCAGTCTGCAGGCTGGCGCATCACGGCACCTTTGTGCCAGCCGGTGCGGGCGTCTCCGCACTGGGCGCCAGCGGCGCACCCGGCGTGGGCGTACTTTTTTGGTTTGGCAAAAACACCCATGTCACATTCTCGCCAAATGCACCCATCAAGCCCTCGTCCCGCTGATTGAATTGCACGCGCACCCCGGCGCCGTTGGCGGTGGTGACCTCCACGCGCTGCACACCGGTGTACTCCAGCCGCTCACCCACAACAACCTGCCCGTCAAAATCCAGCCGGTCATCTACAAGCACGCGCACATAGCTGCGCTGCTCAAACAACAAGCCCAGCTGCACATCTGTAAAAGTGGCAAGCGGCGGCGGCGGCGTGGGGGTTTGCAGCACCTCTTGGATGAGCGTGGGCGTGGCGGTTGGGACAACCGCTGCCAGCGTGCCGGCCGGCAGCGCCGTGGCCAGCAGCGTCGGCGCAATGCGCCGGCCGCCCCACACCAATGCCCAACCCAGCGCCGCAATCACTGTTAGCATCGCCAACAATTCAAAATTGACAATGCGCTGCACGCGGCGCCAGCTGCTGGGTTTGTTAGCGATGGAATGAAAAGGCATGCGGCGCCCGCTAACGCGCGCCACGAGTGGCGACCCGGCCCGGCCAGCCTCAAAGCCACGCACCTGCCAGCGGTTGGTGCGGCGGGCAGCCGCCAGCGCCAGATCCAGCTGTGCCACTAATGCGGCCGCATCCAGGCCAAGATAAGTGCTGTAGCTCTGCAAAAAGCCGCGCACCTGCAGCGGCGTGGGCAGCGCTAAATGGTCACCACGCTCCAGCGCCGCCAAATATTTGCGGCGGATGCGGATGATGCGCTCAGCATCTTCCAGCGAGACGCCGCGCGCCTGACGCGCCTGTTGCAACTGCTCGCCCAGCTTTTGCAGCATGGGATGCAGTATAGCCGTGTGCTGCGGGCTTTGGGCTTGTGCGGTTTCGGGGGTGTTTTACGCGGCCGGCAGCACAATCCGCAGCGCATCGCCCACGGATGGCGCCTGGATTACCGTGATGCCCGCCGGAAACGGCTCGGTTTGCACCAGCACACGCGGCACTACGGCACGCTTGAAGCCCAGCTTGGCCGCCTCGCGCAGGCGCGTATCCAGCTGGCTCACGGCGCGCAGCTCGCCAGACAAACCCACCTCGCCCACCAGCGCAACATCAGCCGCCACCGGCAGGTCGCGCACTGAGGACGCAATCGCCACAGCCATTGCAAGATCCGCAGCCGGCTCTTCAATTGTCATGCCGCCAATCACATTTACAAACACATCCTGGTCGGCAAGCCGCAGGCCCAGCCGGCGCGTCAGCACTGCAGTCACCAGCAGCAGGCGGTTAAAGTCCACCCCGTTTGCAGTGCGGCGCGGATTGCCAAACGCGGTAGGGCTGGCCAGCGCCTGCACTTCCACCAGCAGCGGGCGCGTGCCCTCCAGCGGCACCGCAATCGCAGAGCCCGGTGCGCTTTGCAGGCGCTCCGCCAGAAAAGCCTCAGACGGATTGGCCACCTCCACCATGCCGGCACCGCGCATCTCAAACACCCCCAGCTCCGAGGTTGGGCCAAAGCGGTTCTTCACGCTGCGCAGCAGGCGATAGACGTGATGGCGGTCGCCTTCGAGGTAGAGCACAGTGTCCACCATGTGCTCAAGCACGCGCGGCCCGGCCAGCGTGCCTTCCTTGTTTACATGCCCCACCAAAAAGATGGCGGCTGCGCTGCGCTTGGCAAGCGCAGTCAGGCGTGCAGCACACTCGCGCACCTGTGTGATTGAGCCGGCAGCCGACTCAACGTCTCCGCAATGCGTGGTCTGAATTGAGTCGATTACCACCACGCGTGCGCCGCTTGCATCAATCTGCGCCAGTATGTTCTCCAGGCCGGTCTCGGTCATCAGCAGCAAATTCTCGGCGTGCACAGCGGTGCCGTTCTCCAGGCGCAGCGCGCGCATCTTAATCTGGCGCGCCGACTCTTCGCCGGACACATACAGCACGGGCATGCTGTGCGCCAGATCGCCCGCCACTTGCAGCATGAGCGTGCTCTTGCCAATGCCGGGGTCGCCGCCAATCAACACCACGGAGCCCGGCACAATGCCGCCACCCAGCACGCGCGCAAACTCATTCATGGCCAGCGGCAGGCGCGCTTCCACATCGCCCGCAATATCGCTCAGGCGCTGCGGCACGGCTGCTGCGCCGGCAGCGGCTGCTGCCGCGCGCCGCGTGCGCGCCGGCGCCTGCACCGTCACTGCTTCAAAGGGGTTGAACTCGCCGCATTGCGGGCACTTGCCCATCGGGCGCGGCACAACGCGCGCGCAATTGCGGCACACATAATCGGTTCTATCAGCGGGCATAGGTTTGGCGCTTGGATTATAGGCGCGCCAACACACTCTGTGGCGCAACCACCAAAAAAAAGAGGCGGCTTGCAGTTTTTGCAAGCCGCCTCGCAGGGGGCTGGTTTACGCGGCCGGCAGTGCGGCCACTTCGGCTTTGGCCTTGGCGGCCTTGCCTGCGGAAGGCGCCCGGCCCTTGCGTATCTTTACGGTGATCTTCTTGGTGCTCTCGTCGTAGTCCACAAGCGCCCGGCCAGTGCCGGCCTTGGAAGAAAGCAGCGCATCCGTCATGGCGTCTTCCACATGCTGGTGGATCACGCGGCGCAGCGGCCGCGCACCAAACTCCGCATCGTATCCCTCAGTGGAGATGAACTTGCGCGCCGCATCCGAAATTTTCAGGTCAAAGCCCTTGGACTTGATGCGCCCGGCAACTTTGGCCAGCTCCAAATCCACAATCTTGCTGATGTCAGCCTGCCCCAGCGAACGGAACACCACGGTGTCATCCAGGCGGTTGATGAACTCCGGGCGGAACACGCGCCGCAATGACTCGGTGAGTTTCTTCTTCATCGTGTCGTAGGATTCCTGTGCCTCGCGCGCCTCGTCCAGCTTGCCTTGGAAGCCAAGGTTCTGGCGCTTGATCAGCTCAGCGCCAATGTTGGAGGTCATTACAATGATGGCATTGCGGAAGCTCACCTTGCGCCCGCGCGCGTCGGAAAGCTGGCCCTCCTCCATAATTTGCAGCAGCATGTTGTGGGCTTCCGGGTGCGCCTTCTCAATCTCGTCAAACACAACAATCGAGTAGGGCTTGCGGCGCACGCCCTCGGTCAGCTGCCCGGCATCGTCATAGCCCACATAGCCGGGGGGAGCGCCCACCAAACGGCTCACAGAGTGGCGCTCCATAAACTCAGACATGTCCAGTTGGATCAACGCCGCTTCCGAGCCAAACATAAAACTGGCAAGTGCTTTGGTGAGCTCCGTCTTGCCCACACCCGTGGGTCCCAGGAACATGAAGGCGCCGATCGGCCGGCGCGGATCATTGAGGCCGGCGCGCGCGCGGCGCACGGCACGCGAGATGGCGCTGATGGCCACATCCTGCCCCACGATGCGCTCGCGAATGGCGTCTTCCATTTTGAGCAGGCGCTCAGACTCGGCCTCGGTAATTTGCGTGGCCGGCACGCCGGTCCACATCGACACCACTTCGGCAATGTCTTGCGCCACCACTTTGGGCGCCGCAGCCTGGTCCCATCCGCCGCGCAGCTTCTCCAGGCGCTGCTCCAGCATCTCTTCCCGCTGGCGCAGCTCCTGTCCGTCCGCACTGCGCGCCTCTTGCGTTGCGCGCTCCAAATCACTGCGCGCCTGGCGCAGCTCGGAGAGCATCTGGCGCAGTTGCTTCTCGCGCGGGCTCTTGTACATGCGCACGCGCGAAGATGACTCGTCAATCAGGTCGATGGCCTTGTCCGGCAAAAAGCGGTCGGGCACATAACGCACGGCCATCTCCACCGCAGCGTTGATAGCTTCATCGGTGATGGAAAGCTTGTGATGCTGCTCATAGCGCTCGCGGATGCCGTGCAGGATGGCAATGGTTTCCTCCGGCGAGGGCTCGTCCACGGTGATGGGCTGGAAGCGCCGCTCGAGGGCGGCATCGCTTTCAATGTGCTTGCGGTACTCATCAAGCGTGGTGGCGCCAATCACCTGCATCTCGCCGCGCGCCAGCGCCGGCTTGAGGATGTTGGCGGCATCCACGGAGGAACCCGCAGCGCCAGCGCCCACCAGCATGTGCACTTCATCGATGAACAAGATTGCGCCGGACTGCTTGACCTCGTCGATCACACGCTTGAGGCGCTCCTCAAACTGCCCGCGATACATGGTGCCGGCCACCAGCGAGCCCACATCCAGCTGCAGGACGCGCTTGCCCAGCAGCAGTTCGGGCACATCGCTGTTGACGATGCGCTGCGCCAAGCCTTCCACAATTGCAGTCTTGCCCACGCCCGGCTCGCCAATCAGTGCCGGGTTGTTCTTGGTGCGCCGCGCCAGAATTTGAATCACACGCTCCACTTCTGTAACCCGCCCGATGACCGGATCCAGTTTGCCCTGCTCGGCCAGTGCCGTCAGGTCGGTGGCCAGCTGGTCTGAGAGCGGCGTCTTGGTTTTGTCTTTTGATTTGCGCTTGGTGGCGGGCTGCGCTGCGGGCTGCAGTTCCTTTGTGGGGGTGGGAGTCTCCTGCAGAATGCGGCGCGTGCTGCGGCGGATTTGCTCCGCCGAGGAACCCAGCTGCTTCAACACTTCCATTGCCACGCTGTCATCCAGCCGCACCAGCCCGAGGATCAGATGCTCGGTGCCAATGTAATGGTGGTCCATGCGGCGCGCTTCTTCAATCGCACATTTAAGAATTTCTTTGGTGGAGGGCGCCAGCTCCAGCTTGCCTTTGGCAGCTGCTTTCCCGGTGCCGCCCAGCTTCTGTACGGTTTCCTGCAGGCGATCAATTTCGATGCCCACATCGTGCAGCACCCGGCTGGCAACGCCGCCATCTTCCAGCATCAGGCCCAGCAGCAAATGCTCAGTGCCAATCACATTCTGGCGCATGCGCTCCGCCTGCTCCTGCGCAATGCTGAGCACGCGGCGGGCGCGTTGTGTAAAGCGAGCCATGTTATCTGCCACTGGTTAGTCCTCCCAGATACCTTGCAAAAATTGTACCAAACAACAGCTGCCGCGCCGTTATGCTAATAAAACATTAATCTGCACAAACACCGCTTTGATTAGCATCAATAAATAAAAAGTGCGGCTTTAGCCGCACTTTACTGCAATTCTGGTCTTAGTTTCCGTCGGCAGCGGACGAGTCGCTTGCTGCCGGCCCGCTGGCACCTTCATCCAGCGCAGCGTCTTGCGGCATACCGGGCTCGCCGGCGGAATTTTCGGGGGCGGCGGCTTCCGGTGCAGCACCTTGTGCATCCGTGGCAGCCATGTAGAAGGCGTAGTCTTGCTCGGCATAATTTGCCGAGGCCACCTCGCGCAGGCTCAGGCGCACGCGCTGCTGCTCAAGCTCAATCTTCAGAATGCGCAGCGTCAGTTCTTCGCCTTGCGATACCACTTCACGGGCGTGTTCCACGGTATTGTTTGCCAGCTCGGATACATGCACGAGGCCCTCAATTTCCGGCGCCGCGGAGATGGTGGCAAAGGCGCCAAACTTTGTGAGGCGCGTGATGGTGGCACGCACCAGCTGCCCGTCCTGAAACTTGGAGGCGAATGCCTCCCACGGATTTTGCTCAATCACACGGCTGGAGAGTGCAATGCGCTGGCGCTCAAAATCCACTGACAGCACCTTGACCTGCAACTGCTGCCCGACGCGCACCACTTCCTTCGGGTGGTCGATGTGGCGCCACGAAAGCTCGGAGAGATGCACCAGCCCGTCCGCGCCGCCAATATCCACAAAGGCGCCAAAGCTGGAAATGGAAACCACGCGGCCGGTGTGCACCTGCCCGGGCGCAATTGCATCCATGGCCTGCTTGCGGCGCACAGCCCGCGCTTCTTTGCTGGCAGAGCGCTCAGAAACAATCAGCCGGTTGCGCTCCGCATCGGGTTTCTCCAAAATTTTGACCACAACCGTTTCGCCGGTCATGCTGCCCCAGCGCTCGGCCGGAGTGCTGCCAACGGCGCGCTGATGGCGCTCCAGCCCCACCTGCGAAGATGGCAGGAACGCACGCTGCCCGGCAAACTCCGGGGCAGATACAATCAAGCCGCCTTTGTTGAAGTGCACAATCTCGCCGGTGATGGCCAGCTGCTTGTCGAACAGCTCATCGAGGTGGCCCCAGTGGCGCACCTCGCGCACGCGCGCCATCGACACCAGGATGCGGCCATCGTCGTCTTCCGATTCGCCAAGCACCTCTACGGTGACAATGGCGCCCACTTGCAGCGCGTCGCGCTGCGCCTGCGGCAGCGATGCCAGCTCCTGCTCGCTCAGCACGCCTTCGCTCTTGGTGCCAATCTCAATCAGGATTTCGGTGGGCGAGATGCGCGCAATCCGGCCCTGGCGCATTTCGCCCGGTTTGGGCAGCGAGTCCTCAGGTTTTTCGTCCGGCAGCCAAGCGGTCACATCCATGTCTTCCGGCTCGTTTTGAGCCGGATTAATATCTATCATTACGGTTGCAGTGCTCCTGTGTTTCTTCCCGCCAACATTATAGATTACTTCCAATGGAGGCGCAAATTCAGCTCAAGGGTATAATCAGGGTTCCAGCGCACAATGGCTTCCAAAATATTTCCATTTCCGGCCATTGTGGGCCAAGAGCGCATGAAGCGCGCCCTGCTGCTGAATGCGGTGAACCCGCGCATTGGGGGCGTTTTAATCCGCGGAGAGCGCGGCACGGCCAAATCCACTGCGGCGCGTGCACTTGCAGCGCTTTTGCCGCAGGTGGCGGTGGTGGCAAACTGCCGCTTTGGCTGCGATCCCGCCCAGCCCGGCCAATGGTGCACCGAGTGCGTAGAGCGCGCGGGCGTCAACGGCACACTGCAGTCCACGCTGCGCACCACTCCGTTTGTAGACCTGCCCGTGAGCGCCACCGAAGACCGCGTGGTGGGCACGCTTGACATTGAGAAGGCGATCCAAAAAGGCGAGCGCCATTTTGACCCCGGCATCTTGGCCTCCGCCAACCTCGGCCTGCTTTACATTGATGAGGTAAACCTGCTGGATGACCACGTAGTGGACCTGCTGCTGGACTCGGCCGCCATGGGCATCAATGTGGTGGAGCGCGAAGGCATTTCGTTTTCGCATCCGGCGCGCTTCATTCTAGTGGGCACCATGAATCCGGAAGAAGGCGATCTGCGCCCGCAGCTGCTGGACCGCTTTGCGTTCTCCGTGGATATTCAGGGGCTCAACAATGCGCGCGACCGCGTGCTGATTATGGAGCGCAACCTGAGCTTCGAAGCTGACGCGCAGGCTTTTGCCGCAGAGTGGAGCAATGAAGTGCAGCGCATCTCGCACGAGATTGAAGCTGCACGGCAGCGCCTGCCGGCCGTGACGCACACGCGCGCGGACCTGGGCACAATTGCAGCGCTGACCACCGGCCTGCGCGTGGATGGGCATCGCGCGGACCTTGTGATCTTGCGCGGCGCACGCGCCCAGGCAGCCTTCGAAGGGCGCAGCGCCATTACCGACCGCGACATTTTGCTGGCGGCTGAGCTGGCGCTGCCGCATCGCGCCCGCAAGGGCCCGCTTGAAAGCGCCGTGGTGGACCTGAACGGCCTCGAAGAACGGCTGGAGCAGGCGCGCAGCGAAGCCGGCAAATCCGAGAAGGGCGACGCGCAAGCCGCAGATGACCCGGCCAGCTCCGTAAAAAAAAACAGGAAGTAGCGCAAGCCGGCTCTGAACAAGAAATAGACCCGGGCGCGGCGCAACCCGCGCTGCAAAACACCACCAGCTCCGGCGACAACAAATGGTGGGACGGCGGCCAGCACGCTGCCGTTGGCAAAGAATTTGAAACGCGCATCCTCAACACACCGCTAGACAAACTTACGCGCAAGCACAGCGGCCGGCGCAGCCGCACGCGCACGGACCGCAAACGCGGGCGCTATGTGCAGGCGCGCCCCGCCAACGGCAAAACCAACGACATCGCGTTTGACGCAACCTTGCGCGCCGCAGCGCCGCACCAGCCGGCGCGCGCTGCGCAGCGCCAGCATGTGGCCTTTGCCATCATGCGCCACGACCTGCAGCGCAAGGTGCGCGTGCGCAAAGCCGCCAACCTGGTCTTGTTTCTGGTGGATGCATCATGGTCCATGGCTGTGGCCGAGCGCATGACGGCCACCAAGGGCGCCATCATGTCACTGCTGACGGATGCCTACCAGCGCCGCGACCGCGTGGGGTTGGTGGTGTTTCAAAAAAGCAGCGCCACGCTGGTGCTGCCGCCCACCAACTCCGTGCAGCTGGCACAGCGCGCACTGGCAGATATTCCGGTGGGCGGCAAGACGCCGCTCTCCGCCGGCCTGCATCTGGCCCACAAGGTAATCTTGCGCGAAAAAAACCTGCATCCGGATGTCACGCCGCTGCTGATTGTGCTCACTGACGGTGCCGGCAATGTGTCGATGACATCGCTGGCACCGCGCGAAGAAGCGCGCCGCACCGCGCAGCGCTTTAAGGATGCGCACCTGCGCAGCGTTGTGATCAACATGGAGCACGTTGCGTTTGACCAGGGCCTGGCACGCGAGCTGGCGCTGAACCTGGGCGCGCCGTGCCTAACGCTGCAGGAGCTGAAAGCTGAAAGCCTGTATGCCACCGTGCGCCGCGAGCTGGACGCTGCCCAATGACACCCGCAGAATTGCGCGCCCTGTTTCTGCTTGACCCGGAAGTTGCCTTCCTCAACCACGGATCGTTTGGCGCGTGCCCCGCGCCGGTGTTTGCGGCGTATCAAAATTGGCAGCGCGAGCTGGAGCGCCAGCCGGTGGAATTTTTGGGGCGGCGCGCTGCGCCGCTGCTGGCCGAGGCGCGCGCGCAGCTGGCTGCCTACCTGGGGGCGGCAGCCAATGACGTCGTCTTCTTTCCAAACCCGACAACCGCCATCAACATGGTGGTGCGCAGCCTGCAGCTGCAGCGCGGCGACGAAATATTAACCACCGACCACGAGTACGGTGCGCTGGACCGCACGTGGCGCTTTGTGTGTGCGCAGAATGGCGCGCAATACATCAACCGCGCGGTGGCGCTGCCTGTGGGCAGCCACGCCGAATTTATTGAGGGGTTTTTGGCGGGGGTCACGGCACGCACGCGCGTCATTTTCATCAGCCACATCAGCAGCCCCACCGCGCTGGTGTTTCCGGTGGCGGAGATCTGCCGGCGGGCGCGTGAGCGCGGCATCCTCACAATTGTGGACGGTGCGCATGCGCCCGGGCATGTGGCGCTAAACCTGGAGCAAGTGGGCGCGGACATCTACACCGGCGCCTGCCACAAGTGGATGTGTGCGCCAAAGGGTGCGGCGTTCCTCTACGCGCGGCCGGCGCTGCAGGCGCAGCTGGACCCGCTGGTTGTCAGCTGGGGCTATGAAGCAGAGAAGCCGGGCGTGTCGCAATTTATTGATTACCATGAGTGGCAGGGCACCCGCGATCTGGCAGCGTTCCTCACGGTGCCGGATGCCATCCGCTTTCAGCAGGAGCACAACTGGACTGCCGTCAGCGCTGGCTGCCGAAAACTGGCGCACGCAGCGCTGGCGCAAATCAACGCCCTTACGGGGCTCGCGCCGTTATGCAGTGATGGCACGCAGTGGCTTGGGCAAATGGTGGCGGCGCGCCTGCCAGCCGTGGACATCAAGCGCCTGCAAGCACGCTTGTACGGGCGCCACAAAGTGGAGGTGCCGCTGGTAGCGTGGAACGGCCAGGCATTCATCCGCGTTTCGCTGCAGGCCTACAACACAGCCGCAGATGTTGAGCGCCTGCTGCACGCGCTGCGCACGGAGCTGGCCGAAAGCTGAACGGCGCGCGGGCTTACTTGTCGCGCAGCGTGGCGCCCAGCTCTTGCTGCAGGCGGCGCACAATCTTGTTGCGCAGCTTGGCGGCCTCTGCATCCGTCAGCGTCTTCTCGCCGGACTGATAGCTGAGGCGGTAGGCCAGGCTCTTGCGGCCCGCGCCCAGCTGCGCGCTGCGAAACACATCAAACAGCTGCACCTGAGCCAGCTGTGCACCGCCGGTTTGCACAATCAGCGCCTGCACGCGCGCAGCCGAAAGCTCCTCATCCACCAGCAGCGCAATGTCTTCCACAACGGCGGGGAAGCGCGGCACCGGCGCCGTGGCGTGGCGCGCCGGCGTGGCAGCCAGCAGCGCCTCCAAATCAAAATCTGCGCACAGTGCGGCGTGCTCCGCCAGGCTGTACGCTGCGCTCACTTGCGGGTGCAGCTCGCCCAGCGTGCCAAGCACCACGGCCGGATCCGCGCCAAACACCTGCGCGCAGCGCCCGGGATGCAGCGCTGCATGCTGCGCGCTCTCAAAGCGCACGCCTTCAATGCGCAGGCTTTCAAGCAGCAGCTCCACCAAGCCCTTCAAGTCAAAGAAGTCTTGCGCGCCGGCGTCGGCTGCCTGCCAGCCGGACTGCGCCCGCGGCCCCCACAACACAAGCGCCAGGCGGCGCTGCTCAAGCGGCAGCGCTGCGCCCGCCACGGGAAGGAACACCGGCCCAATCTCAAACAGCGCCAGGCGCTGCTGAAAGCGCGCATTGGCTTCGGCCACTTCCAGCACGCTGGCCAGCAGCGCACGGCGCAGCACTACGCGCTCCGCAGCCACCGGGTTTAGCAGCGTCACATAATGCGCTGCGGGCACGGGCACGCCCGGCGGCAGCAGGCGCTGCTCGCGCTCCGGCGCGGTGAGGCGGTAGGTAATCACCTCTTGCATGCCAAGCCCGGCCAGCAGGTCGCGCACGCGCTCCTCGTGTTCCAGCGCCGGGTTGGCGCGCTGCGGCGGCGTGGTGTCGCTGATTTGCGTTTCCGGCATGCGCTCATAGCCATAAATGCGCGCCACCTCTTCCACCAAATCGGCGATGCCCTCCGCGCCCGTGCCAATGTCCAGGCGATGGTCCGGGGCGGTCACCACCAGCGTGCTGCCCGCATCCTCAACCACAAACTCCAGCGCACGCAGGATGCGCACAATCTCCGCCGCGGGAATTTGCATGCCCAAGTGGCGCTGCACTTCTGCCAGCGGCAGCCGGTTCACTGGCGCCACAACGGGCTGCGGATACACGTCGCACAGTTCGGTGCTGACGCTGCCACCCGCGAGCTGCTGCATGAGCGCAGCCGCGCGCAAGTTGGCCAGCGGCGCCATGGCCGGGTGCACGCCGCGGCTGAAGCGGTAGCCGGCCTGTGAGCTGTGCAGCTGCTGCGCCTGCACCGTGCGCCGGATGTTTGTAAAGTTCCAGCTGGCGGCTTCCAGCAGTACATGCTCGGTGGCGGCAGAAACTTCTGACTCGCCGCCGCCCATCACACCGCCGATTGAGAGCGCACCGGCGCTGTCTGCAACAAGCACGGTGAAGTCATCCAGTTTGCGCTGCGCGCCATCAAGCGTGGCGATGGTCTCGCCCGGCGCGGGCAGGCGTGTGGTGATCAGCGGCGCAGGCCGGCTGCCAGCGCGCCGGCGCAGCACCGCATAATCAAACGCATGCAGCGGCTGGCCGGTTTCCAGCATCACATAGTTGGTGATGTCTACAATGTTGCTGATGGAGCGCATGCCGGCCAGGCGCAACCGCAGCTGCATCCAGTACGGCGCCGGCGCCACGCGCACATCCTCCACCAGCAGCGCGGTAAAGCGCGGGTTGAGCGCGGGCGCTGCAATCTGCACCTGCGGCATGGGCTGCGCGGCCGCGCGCGTGGGCACGCTGCGCCACGGCAGGCGCACGCTGGTGCCGGTCAGCGCGGCAATCTCGCGCGCCACGCCCAGCATGCTGGCATTGCGCGCCATGTTGGGCGTAATCGCAATCTCAAACACCACATCGCCAATGTAGTCGGCCAGCGGCGTGCCGGCCGGCGGCGCATCAGCGTCAAACAAAATCACGCCTTCATGTTCCTCGGAGATGCCCAGTTCTTTTTCCGAGCACACCATCGAGTAGGAATCGAAGCCGCGGATTTTGGCGCGCTTCAGGCGCGTCAACTCCCAGCCCGGCTTGTGGCCGTCGTACAGCTGCGCGCCCTCGCGCGCGTACGCCACGCGCAGCGCTGTGGGCAGCGGGCCGCTGCCTTTGTACGCAAACAGATTCGGCGCACCGGTGAGCACCGTGTGCTCGCGCTCGCCGTCATACAGCCGCACCAGCACCAGGCGCTCGGCATCCGGGTGCGCGTCCACCTGTGTAATGTGTGCCACCACAATTTTGTCGCGCTCCCACGCCAGCCCGCTGTGCCGGGCGGCGCTTGCACCCGCCGGCAGCGCCAGCCCCACGTACTGCAGCGCCTCCACCTCCAGCCCCGCAAATGTAAGCCGGTGCGCCAGCTCGTGCGGCGCCATGGTGATGTCCACATAATCTCGCAGCCAGGATAAAGGTGTGCGCATAATCTTTCCTCCGCCGTCAGGCGGGCATTAGGGCGGGTGCGTTGCCGTGCATCTTAGAACTGCTGCAGGAAGCGCAGGTCGTTGCCCCAAAAGTAGCGGATGTCTTTGATGCCGTACTTGAGCATGGCAATGCGCTCCGGCCCCATGCCAAATGCAAAGCCCGTGTATTGCGCCGGGTCGTAGCCGCCGTTTTGCAGCACCTTGGGGTGCACCATGCCGCAGCCCAGAATTTCCAGCCAGCCCGCCTGCTTGCAAACCACGCAGCCGCTGCCGGTGCACAAAAAGCACTCCACGTCCATCTCTGCGCTGGGCTCGGTAAACGGAAAGTACGAAGCGCGAAAGCGCGTGCGCGTCTGCGCGCCAAACATGCGCCGCGCAAAATCCGTAAGCGTGCCCTTCAGGTCCGTGAAGCGGATGCCCTTGCCCACCGCCAGGCCCTCCACCTGGTTAAACTGAATTTCCGAACGCGGCGTAATTTGCTCGTAGCGATAACACATGCCGGGCAGCACCACGCGGATTGGCTCCGGCGCGTACTCGCGCATGGCGTGAATCTGCCCGGGCGAAGTATGCGTGCGCAGCAGGCTGCCGCTGGTGGTGGTGTGAAATGTGTCCCACATGTCGCGCGCCGGATGGTGCGGCGGAATGTTGAGCAGCTCAAAGTTGTAGGCCTCGGTTTCCACATCGCGCGAGCGATAAATCTGGAAGCCCATCTGCGCCCAGATGGCACAGATCTGGCGCAGCGTTTGTGTGGCAATGTGCAGGCGCCCGCGCGCAGCGGGGCGGCCGGGCAGCGTCACATCCAGCGCGCCGGCCTGCAGGCTGGCAGCCAATCCGCTTTCGCGCAGCGCTGCCGCGTGCGCAGCGTGCGCCTGCTCCAGCTGCACCCGCAACGCGTTGGCGCGCTGCCCGGCCAGCGGGCGCTCCGCGGCCGGCAGCTGCCCCAGGCCGGCAAGTGCCAGCGCCAGCGCGCTGCGCTTGCCAAGCCAGGCAGCCTGCCATGCGCGCAGCCCGGCTTCATCGCCAATTGCGCGCAGCGCTGCCAGCGCCGCCTGCTCCATAATTGAAAAATCCTGCTCCATCTTGATCACACTCCACTGCCGCGCCTGCGCCCGGCGTAAATAAAAACTCCCGCCCCGGTGAAGGGACGGGAGCTGCTGCCCCGTGGTACCACCCTACTGAGCCCCGCAGGGCCCGCTCTGTGCCGGCTAACCGGCCACCCCCTAACGCGGGGCTCACGGCGCCGGCTAAAGCGCGCCCGCAGGCGCGGTTCACCCGCGCAGCTCGGGAGTGAACTTCAGCCGGTTGCCACCGCGCGGGCTCTCAGTCCGGGCCCGCTTTCCTGTCGGCGCACGCCAGCTTACTCTTCTCCGTCGCAGCTTTTAAATTATTCGGCTGCGCAAATTATACCCGCGCTGTTTGCGGCGGGATTATTTTTCCTTGGCGTGGTAGCTGCCGTCCCAGTCCGCACCCGGCGGCTCTTCTATATAGTGCACTATGCGGTCGGCATACATGTCATAGAGTTTGCCGAGGCCCACGCCCGGCTCCACGCACAAGCCCTCCGGCTCCAGCCCGCGGCACTCGGTAATCTTTGCGTTGGCGCCCTCCCAGTCCTGTGACCGAAAAAGGCGCAGCATCTCAATATGCGCTTCTTCAAGTTTTTTAAACTCGGGCGTCAGGGCAATATCCGGCTCGCCCAGCAGCGTAAAGGAGTGCAGCGCCTCGGTCTTGCCCTTCACCACCACCTTGTCTATCTCCAGCGCTGCAAACTGCGGCGCCAGCGCGCGCGTGGTCTCGCCCACCACCAGCACAATGCCGTACTGCTTGGAGCTGGACTCCAGCCGCGAAGCCACGTTCACGGAGTCGCCCATCACGGTGTAATTGAAGCGCGTGTCCGAGCCCATGTTGCCCACCACGGTAGGGCCGGTGTTCATGCCAATGCCGGCGCGCAGCTGCAGATGCTTGCGCCCGGCAGCATCGGCGGCCGCCTTAAAGGTTACGTTCAACGGGGCCAGCAGCCGGTTAAGCGCCACGGCACAGGCGCAGGCGTTGGTGGCATGCTCCACATCATCCAGCGGCGCATTCCAAAAAGCCATGATGCAGTCGCCCACATATTTGTCAATGGTGCCCTTGTGGTCTTGAATCACATTGGTCATCGGCGTCAAAAATTTGTTGATGTAGCCCACCAGCCCATGCGCATCAAACAACTCTGAGATGCCGCTGAAGCCGCGAATGTCTGAAAACAGAATCGTCATCTCGCGCTCCTCGCCGCCCAATTGCAGCTTGGATGGATCCTTGGCCACAATTTCCACCATCGCCGGGGAAAGGTAGGCCGAGAATGCACCCTTGATCTCCTGGCGCTTCTTTGCCTCGGCAGCTGCGCGCTCCACGGTTGGCACAGCGTAGGAGAGCACCATGGCCACCAACGGGCCGGCCACCGCCACCACAGTGTTGAACTGGGTAAAGAGAAAATAGCTTCCGGCCAGGTAGCCCACAATCAGCACAGCCAGCAGCGCCAGGCCAATCGCCAGCTTCTCAATGCGCGTCAGTGCCACCGCCAGCAAGCCCACAATCAACGCAATCAGCGCACCCATGTTCACAGGGTAGGTGATGATGTAATCGCCGTGGAGGATGGTGTCGATGGCATGCGCACCGACCTCCACTCCCGGTGTCTGGGTGGAGTTCGTGCGCGAAAGGTAGGGCGTGGGCCAAATATCCTGCAGCGACGGGCTGGTGGCGCCGATCAGCACAATCTTGTCAGTGAAGGTTTCCGGCGGATGGTCGCCAATTGGAATTTGGTAGGCCGGGATGTAGCGGTAGGTTTTGGCCGGGCCGCGGAAATTAATGTTGAAGAAGCCGGAGCGCAGCGTTGCCACCGTCTTGTCCGGGCCGGTGCCGATGGTGACATTGCCGGTGGCACGCATTTGCGTGGGCAGCGCCTGGCCCATATAAGTGAAGGCCGTCATTGCCGGCCAGGTGTAGTGCGCCTGCTTGTCACGCTTGCTCACCACAAACATTGGAAAGCGCCGCACAAAGCCGTCTGCGTCAGCAGTGAAGTTTGCAGCCGCCGTCAAATAAGCAGCGTCTTTCAAAATGTCAATCGGCTGGATATAGCGCTCGATGCTGGCGCCGCCTGAGTTATCAACATTGATTTCACTGTTAAGAATGACATTGCCAGCCTCTGCAAGTGCACCCGCAAACACCTTGTCTTGCGCCTGGCCCGCATCCACGGTCAGCTTAAAGTTTCCGCCCTCGCTTTCAACGGACATGCCGATTGTGGACAGTGCCGCGATCAGCTGCTCGCTGGTCATGGTGCCGCCCGAAATCTTCTGCACATCCGCCCCGCTGACCTCAATGGAAGCTTTATCGTTGCTGGGTTCAAAGAAGAATGCATCGATTGAGATGGCCTTGGGTTTGCCGGCGCTAATCCCCGCCACAATTTTGGCAATGTAGTCGCGCGGCCACGGCCACTGCAGCCCGGTCTGCTGGAAGGATTCGTCGTCAATCGCAACAATGATGATGTCTTCCGAATGCGCAATCGGCCCGCGCAGTTGAAAGTACTGGTTGGAGACCGAATACTCGAGCGATTGAAACACGCCCAATGCGGCCAGCACCGGCACCAGCAGCGTAACCGTCACAATCAGAAAACTGCGATTGAGCAGAATTGCGCGCAGCTTGCTGAAGCGCCCCGCCTTCTTCTTCGGCAGATTGTCTTCTGATGATGCCTCGGCTGCAGGCGGTGGAGACTTCTTTTTCTTGGCCATGATTCCTCTTGGCTTTCTAAACAGCGCCACCTACTGGTGGCGACCTGTGGTTGGTCTCGGCGCTATGCCGGCGCCGCTCCATTATGGCGGGCACGCACATCGCCATGGTATTTTTCCCATGTTTCGTCGTCTTCCAGCGTCACAACCGAAAATGCCTCGGCGTATTCCATCTCTTTGCCTTTGGCAAGCTGTGCAGCGCGCTCGCGCACAAACTTCTCCGGGTCGCTGGTTTCAAACTGGCTGGCGTGCAGATGCAGCGCCTCCAGCTTTACGTCCATGGTGGTATCGATGGAGATGAAGTGGTCCCCGCGCTGCCAGTGCGCCACAAAAACCTTGCGCGGCTTGAACGCAAACAGCTGCTCGGCTTCCAGCTCCGCAAACAAATTGGGCTGCCCGGCAGCCGGAAAAATTGCGTCCACCGCGGCCGTGGCCGCAGCGCGGTGGTCCGGATGGTTGATGTAACCCTCGCCCGCCCACACAATGGTGGGATCGCCGCAAATCACCACCTCCGGGCGGAAGCGCCGGATCTCACGCACCAGCTTCTTGCGCATCTCCAGTGTGGCCTGCAGCATGCCGTCCGGCTCGCGCAGAAACACCACATCCGCCACGCGAATGACATGCGCAGCCGCGCGCTGCTCGCGTTCGCGAATCTCCACCGCTTGCGCGCTGCTCACGCCGGGTTTGCTGATGCCCACGTCGCCACTGGTGCACAGGCAGTAGCACACGCGCGTACCCGCGCGCGCCCAGCGCGCCAGCGTGCCCGCGCAGGAAAATTCGATATCGTCCGGGTGGGCCATGATGGCCATCGCAGACTCAGGAATATAAAAGTTAGCAGAATTCATGTTTTATTTTTAAAATGTTTGCCAGCGGCAGTATAGCATGGCAGTGTTTTAACGGCACTTTGCAGGCCCCGGAGCATAATATTTGCCGGCGGCTGCCAACGGGCACGGGCTGCTGTGCCCGCTGTACAATCACCCCACCGCAGCGCTGGATTGCAATCAGCCAACCCACAAAATATTATGGAAGCACCAAACATGACTTCAGACCGCATCTTCAACTTTGGCGCCGGGCCGTGCACGCTGCCGCTGCCCGCGCTGCAAAAAGCACAGCGTGACCTGCTGTGCCTGCCGGGCAGCGGCATGTCTGTGCTGGAGATCAGCCACCGCTCGCCCGCGTTTGACGCCATCATAGACAAGGCGCAGGACAATCTGCGCAGCCTGCTGGGCGTGCCGGCCGGCTACAAAATTTTGTTTTTGCAGGGCGGCGCTACGCTGCAGTTTTCGATGGTGGCGCTAAACCTGCTGCGCGCTGCGGACAAGCCGGCAGACTATGTGGTGACCGGTGTGTGGGGCGAGAAAGCCGTCAAGGAGGCGCAGCGTGAGGGCGAGGTGCGCGTAGTGTGGAATGGCAAGGCAGGCAGCTACAGCAGCGTGCCGCAGCCCGCGGAGCTGGCGCCCGACGCACAGGCCGCGTACCTGCACTACACATCCAACGAGACCATTCAGGGCGTGCAGTTTCCGCAGGCGCTGCAGCCGCGCGGCGCCACGCTGGTGTGCGACTGCTCGTCAGACTTTCTTTCCCGGCCGCTGCCCGTGGCGGACCACGGCCTGCTGTACGCCGGCGCGCAGAAGAACGCCGGCCCGGCCGGCGTGACGATTGTGATTGTGCGCGAAGCGCTGCTGGAACGCGCCCCGCAAGACCTGCACACGATGCTTGACTACCGCATTCACGCGCAGAACAACTCCATGTACAACACCCCGCCGGTGTTTGCCATTTACCTGCTGCAGCTGGTGACAGACTGGCTGCGCAATGAAATTGGCGGGCTGCAAAAGATGGCAGAGCTAAATACGCGCAAGGCCGGCCTGCTGTATGCAGCCATTGATGCGAGCGCGGGCTTCTATCGCGGGCATGCGCGCGCAGACAGCCGCTCGCAAATGAATGTGACTTTTCGCATGCCCAGCGAGCAGCTGGAGCGCGACTTTCTGGCGCAGGCGGCTGCGCGCGGGCTGCAAAGTTTGGAGGGGCATCGCTCTGTGGGCGGTGTGCGCGCCTCGCTTTACAACGCCATGCCGCTGGCCGGCGCGCAGGCGCTGCGCGACTTCATGGTGGAGTTTTGCGCGCAGCATGCCCAATGATGCGCGCGCATTAGCGCGCCACCTGGCGCACTACGGCATCACGCCGTGCGCCAGCGCGGCGCACTGGCAGGCACGCTGGCGCGCAGTGGACCCGGCGCTGCGCGCAGCGCTGGACGCCACGCGCCAGCCCGGCGCAACCCGCGCCCCCACAACTGCAGAGCAGCTGCGCTTTTACGCAGCCATGGCCGAGCCGCAAGTAGCCGGCGTGATGTACTCGCGCCAGGCCAGCACACTGCACGCAATTGGCAGCGCGGTTGCAGCGCTGGTTGCCGGGCGGCCGCTGCTGCTGGATCTGGGCTGCAATATCGGCCACCTCACCACATGGTATGCGGCCTGCGGTGCGGTGCGCACTGTCACCGGCATTGATTTTGTGCCGCAGTGCATTGCCAGCGCGCGCGCACTGGCACTGCCCGCGGGCGCAGCAGCCAAGTTTGTAGCCGGGGACATCACACAGGCGCTGCCCGCCGGCAGCTTCGACGCCATCACCGACACGCACACCATCTCCACATTGCCAGACGCAGCTGCCACGCTGGCGCTGGTGCGCAGCGCACTGCACCCCGCCGGCATTTTGGTAACAGTGCTGGCGCATGCCACGGCTGCAAGCACGGCGCACTTTGCGCACGCCCTGGCCGCTGCCGGCTTGCATGTACACAAACTGGAGTTTGTTTACGGAACGGACTTGGGGCAAACGGCGGCGCACCCGCTGCTGCTGGCGGCCATTGCGCAGCCCGCGACGCGCGTGGATATTGCGGGCGGGTTTGCGGCTGCGCGCCTGCCCGGCGCCTAATGCGGGCGCTGCGGATTAGTGCAGCAGTTCTTGCGCCAGGAAGACGAAATACAGCACCCCGAAAAGTACCGCATACGCCAACCCAAGGTACAAGGCTGCAAAGTGAGTCTGTTGCATGAGCCGGTATCCATTAAAGGTATCGGCAGGCGCGCGCAAAGGTTAAATTGTGGGGGCTGGAAACCTAGGGGTGCGTTGAGCCATCTGGCAGCACCGTGCCGCGCAGCGTGCGCGCCGTTGCCAGCTGCGCGTCTGTAACAATGGCGCCCTGCAGGTTTGCATCAACAATGTACGCGCCGCGCAGGCTGGCGCCCGTCAGGTCCGCGCCCACGAGGCTTGCGTTGGCAAGCACCGCATTGCGCAGTTGCGCGCCCTGCAGGTTGGCGTTGGTAAGGTTGGCGTAGCGCAAGTACGCGCCGGTCAGGTCGGCGCGGCTCAGGTCGGCGCCGTTAAAGTTGGCGGACTCCAGATCCGCGCCCGCCAGCGTAAAGGCGCTCATCTTCTGGTTGGAAAAGTTGGCGTTGCGCATGCGCACGTTGAGCGTGCTGATGCCAAACATGCGCGCCAGGCTGTGAATGTCCTCGTTGCCCAGCCAGGTGAGGAAGGCATAAGCCGCAATTGCTGCGGCTGCCAGCCCGCCAACCCACCAGCGCTCGCGGCGCACCCCGGGCTTCACGCGGGCGGCGCTCAGGCTGCGCAAGCGCGCAGCATTACGCGCCGTAGATGATCCACGCCCACCCAATCAGCACTACACCCAGCACCGCCAGGCCAATTGCCACGCCCAGCAGCCAGCCGCCCATTGCCGGGCCGGAGTAATCGGCAAAGCCGTTCTCAACCGCAGCAGCCGGTGCCAGCAATGGCGGTGCAAGCGGCGGTGCCGCGGGTGGCTCTTGCACTTGCTCATGCAAGTCGTCAATCAATGGCACCAAGGCGGGTGCTGCGCCAACCGGCGGCAGGGGCGCAACGGCCGGCGCGCTGGCAACGGCCGGCGCCCGCACACCCAGCGTGGTTGTTGGCATCAAGTCATCCGGGCGTACCACTGCGGGCGCTATATCGCGCCGCGGAAAACCAAGCGCTGGGGCAGCCGGCACAGGTGCCAGCGGACTGGGATAAGGCCGCGTGGGCAGCTCTGCCGCAGGCGCACGCCGCGGCACACCGGGCGGCAGGCGCAGCTTCTTGGCTTCCACCAGCCACGGGTCGCCCGGCGCCAGCAGTTGTGCGCGCCGCACACAATCAGCGCGCTCTTTGGGCGAGTCGGCAATGTCCGCCAGCCACTTCCACGCCAGCAGCATGTTGGGGTGGCGGCGCGTAAATTCGCGCAAGCCGTTGCGTGCGCCCGCAACATCGCCCGCCTCGGCGCGCGCAATCAGTTCATCCACATCGCCTCTGTCCGGCAGCATGCTGCCAGTTTAACCGACCGTGCGCGGGTGCGTCAACCAAGTGCAGCGCACCGCATCCAACCGCAAAAAAGCGCATTGCAACAGGTGCTCGGATATAATGCCGCAGAATATTTGCGCAGCGAATTCAGCAGCCGGCACAGTCCGGCGCGCACTGCAGCGCCGCGCACATAGCCCCGCCAACCCATGCTTAACCCGGCTGCTGAAGTTGCGATTGCGCGTGAGCTGGCGCTGGCCGAGCAGGCGCGCCAAGCCGGCAACGAAGGGCGCGCGCGCGTTTGTGCGCGGCGCGCTGCCGGCTGGGCCGTGGCAGCCGGCGCGGGCGCAAGCGCTGCACGCACTGCCTACGGGCAGCTGCAGCGCATTGCGCAAGACAGCGCGCAGCCGGCGCACATTCGCAGCGCAGCCACGCACCTCACGCTGCGCATCACCACCAGCCACCAGCTGCCCGGCGAGGCCGACGCGCTCAGCGACGCGCGCTGCATCATCCGCCACTTTCTGCCGCAGGTGCCGGCATGAGCGCCACGGCTGCGCTCGACGCCTTCATTGCCAGCCACATGGCACAGTCCACCGCCGAGCTGGCGCGCCTGTGCGCGCAGCCCAGCATCTCCGCCACGGGCGAGGGCATGGCAGCCTGCGCCGACCTGGTGGCCGGGCTGCTGGCAGCGCGCGGCTTTGATGTGGAGCTGCTGCCCACCAGCGGCTACCCCGTGCTGGTGGCCGAAGCGCGCGGGCGCAGCGCACGCACGCTGCTCTTTTACAATCATTACGATGTGCAGCCGCCCGAGCCGCTGGAGCTGTGGGACTCGCCGCCATTTGAGCCCACCGTGCGCGCCGGCGCGTTGTATGCGCGCGGCGCCATTGATGACAAAGGCAACCTGCTTTGCCGCCTGGCTGCGCTGGACGCGGTGCGCGCGCTGCACGGCGGCGCCTACCCGTGCAACATCAAGTTTGTAATTGAGGGCGAGGAGGAGACCGGCAGCACCGGGCTTGAGCCGTTTGTGGCAGCGCACAAGCAGCGCCTTGCAGCGGATGCTTGCATCTGGGAGTTTGGCGGCGTGGACCACCTGGGCAATCCCAATTTGTTCCTTGGCCTGCGCGGCATTTGTTATGTGGGGCTCTCCGTGCGCAGCCTCACGCAGGATGTGCACTCCGGCCTTGGCGGCTCCATCTTTCCCAACGCAGCGTGGCGCCTTACATGGGCGCTCAACTCCCTCAAAGATTCAATGGAGCGCATCTTGATCCCCGGCTTCTACGACGCGGTGCAGGCGCCGAGCGCGCGCGACTTGGAACTGCTGGCGCACATTCCGGACCCCGCGCAAAGTTACCGCGAGCGCTACGGTGTCACAGAATTTTTGCGCGGCGTAACGGGCGGCGTGGCGCTGGAGCGCCAGGCCAGCTTTGAGCCCACCTGCACCATCTGCGGGTTGAACAGCGGCTACCAGGGCGCGGGCTCCAAGACTGTGCTGCCCGCCGAGGCCAGCGCCAAGGTGGACTTCCGGCTTGTGCCCAACCAAACGCCGGCCGACATTTTACAAAAGCTGCGCAGCCATCTGGACGCGCAGGGGTTTGCCGATGTGCTCGTGGAAGACCTGGGCAGCGAGCCGCCAGCGCGCACAGACCCCGACCATCCGTTTGTGCAAATGGCAGCTGACACCGCGCGCGTTGTGTACGGGCGCGAGCCGGTGCTGGTGCCCATGTCCGGCGGCTCCGGCCCCAACCACGCATTCATCGAGCACCTCAAAGTTCCCATCGTCACCTGCGGCGCGGGCTACCCCGGCTCGCAGGCACACGCACCCAACGAGCATGTGCGCCTGGACATGCTGCAGCAGGGCATCCGCCACAGCGCGCACTTGCTGCAGCGCTTCGCGGACGCCTGACGCAGCACCGCCCGGCGTGCCACTCTCTCCGCATATCACGCGCCAGCGCCGGCGCCAGCGCCGCTTGCTGGGCTGGATGACGGCCGTCTTCATTCTGGCAGCGGTTGCAATTGTGATTGCAGCGCCACGCGCCGCACTGCCCACAATTGAATCTGCAAAAGCGTTGACGCTTACGCTGATATCGCGCCTGGTGCTGCCCCCGGCTGAAAGCGCGCTGCCCGCAGCGCCGGCAGCTGCCGGGCCGGAGCTGCAGCCGGCGGCGCCGGCAGCGCTGCCCACAGCTGTGCCAGTGCGCACGCGCTGGGAGTTTGGCGAGCTGCTGCCATATGTGGTGCAATCCGGAGACACACTGCCGGCGCTGGCAGCGCGCTTCAACCAGACCACGGATGCCATCCTAAAAGCCAACCCGGCGCTGGCGGTTTTTCAAAGCACGCTGCCGCCCGGGCGCGCCATCAACATTCCCGCCAGCTACGCGCCGCTGCTGGGCAGCGCCTTCCACATGCTGCCAGACAGCGCCGTGGTGTACGCCGAGGCACCGGGTAACCTCGCTGAACAGCTGCAAAACTTTGACGGCTGGGTGGCGCACCGCCACGAGCCGGCCTACAGCGCGCGCGATGGCAGCTGGGATGAAGCGCGCCCGTCTTGGGACTTGATAAACGAGGTGGCGCTGCAATATTCGGTGAACCCGCGCGTGCTGCTGGCGCTGCTGGAATACCGCAGCGGCCTGCTGCGCAACGCCGACCCGCCCGCCGGTGCCGCGCGCAATCCGCTGCGCCTGCCGCCGGACACGCGCACCGGCATGGCCAACCAGCTGGAGTGGGCTGCCGCGCAATTGAACGACGGCTACTACGCCTGGCGCGCCGGCACGCAAGTGGAGCTGCGCCTGCTGGATGGCAGCGTGCAGCGCATTGACCCGTGGCAGAACGCCGGCACCGTGGCGCTGCTGCAGCTCTTCAGCCAGCTGGAACAGCCGGCGGAGTTTGAGCAGAGCATTGGCCCGCAGGGGTTTGCCGCCACCTACCAGCAGCTGTTTGGCGATGCATTTGCTGGCGCGTTGCTGCTGCAGCCGGCAAACTTGCGCCAGCCCGCATTCACGCTGCCCTTTAAGCCCGGCGTCATCTGGTCTTTGACCGGCGGTCCGCATCCGGCGTGGGGCAGCTCATTGCCGTGGGCCGCCATGGATTTTGCGCCACCGGCGCTGGCCGGCACCTGCGGGCAATCCAACGAGCCGGTTACCGCCATGGCGCCGGGCGTGATTGTGCGCAACGGCTACGCCACTGCGCTGCTGGACACCGATGGCGACAACAACGAGCATACCGGCTGGGTGATCTTTTACTTCCACCTGCGCTCAGACAGCATTGCGGCGGTGGGCACGCGCCTGGCAGCCGGCGATGCACTTGGCGTTGCGTCTTGCGAGGGCGGGCGCAGCACGGGCACGCATGTGCATGTGGCACGCAAGTACAACGGCGAGTGGCTGGCGGCTGACAGCGCGGTGGCGTTTGATTTGGGTGGCTGGCGGGCGGTGTCTGATGGAACCGCGTACAAAGGGCGCCTTAGTTTTGCGCTGCCCGCGCGCGAGGTGCGCGCCTGCCAATGCGTGTCCGACCAAAACCGCGTCTCATGGTGAAGGCCGGCGCTGCCTAACTGGGGGCTGGCGGGGACTGCGCAAGCCCGCCGGCGGATGTGGCCGCTGGGCGCGACGCGCAGCCGCTAGTTCATTTGCACGGGCACAGCCGTGTCACCCGGCAGACCGCGGCCCCACACATATTCATAGCCGAAGACAAGCATCAGGCTGAGTGCCAGCGCCGCACCGGTGGCGGCAAGCACATTTTTGCGCACGTTGGGCTCCACCCAAGTGTCCGGCACCGCCGCCGCACCATGCGGCACCACCACAGCTGCCACGACGGCTGCCATCGCAGCGTCATTTAGTACAGTGTTGGCATCAAGCTCCTGCTTCTTCGCGTCAATTAGCGGAGCAAGCGCTGCGATCTCCACATTCTTCAATGCAATCTCCCCATCCTTCGCCACAATCGGCGGACCGGATGCAGCGATTGCCGCTTTCAGCGCAATCTGTTGCACATTCAAAGCAGCAGTTTTCTCCGCGATTGGCGCCGCTT
>QWRL01000002.1:3092-4944 GCA_003670425.1 Chloroflexota bacterium | reverse complement strand
CAAGCACATTTTTGCGCACGTTGGGCTCCACCCAAGTGTCCGGCACCGCCGCGGCACCATGCGGCACCACCACGGACTCCATCGCAGCATCATATTTTTTTTGGATGGCATCAAGCTCCAGCTTCTTCGCGTCAAGCTCCGGCTTCTTCGCGTCAATTAGCGGAGCAATCGCTGCGATCTCCATATTCTTCAATGCAATCTCCCCATCCTTCGCCACAATCGGCAGACCGGATGCAGCGATTGCCGCTTTCAGCACAATCTGTTGCACATTCAAAGCAGCAGTTTTCTCCTCGATGGGCGCCGCTTCCGCCGCGTACGCTGCCTTCATTTCCAAAAATGCCTGGTAGCCGCCACCTACCCCAAATTGCGCCGCCGTTGTTGCCACGCTTGAACTAATAGAAGCTACGAGAGCACCCGTGCGTACACCATTCATTTCGGAGGTCCCAACGCTCATCGGCAGAGTATTCTGAATTCGCCCGAGCAAATTGAGTGCCAGCGCAAAGTCCCCAAAACCACTGAGTGCATCCTGGTTGTTGCCAGCCAGGCGGTCGCGCAGCGCAATCAGCTGCATTAGCGCGTCAAACTGTGCCGGCTCCATGCCTGCAGCATTCAGCGCATTATATTTGGTGGACAGCACTGCGCGCTGCGCTTCCAGATTGCTGCGCTGCGCGTCCATGCCCGCAAGTTGCAGCGCAAGTGCCGTGCGCGGCACCTCAAGCGCGGCGCGCTGCGCCTGCAGCTCCGTGCGCTGCACTACAAGCGCAGTGCGTGGTGCTTCCAGCGCGGCGCGTTCCGCATCAAGCGCAGCCCGCTGCTGCTCAAGCCCCACTTTCAGCGCTGCAAATGTTTCTGTCTGCTGCGCGGCACCCGTACCGGCCTGCAGCAGCTGCAGACTGATGCCGGCATCCGCCAGCTGCTTGCGCAGCGCTGGCGTAAGGTTGAAGCCCGCAAAATACTGCACCACTTTGTCTGCCAGCGTGTTGGCCAGCAAGGCAGCCCCGGCTGCGCTGCTGTCGCGCACCGCCACGGAGAAGACCACATTGTCTGCAGAAGTAACCTGCACCTGTGCCCGAAGATCAGCAGCGGTCAGCGGCTGCATCGGGCGCTGCAAGTGGGTGAACTGTCCGCTCTCCACCAGCTGGCCCAGCACGCTGTCAGAGACGGCAGCCGCCAGCACTTGCTGCGGCGCAAGCCCGGCATTCGGCATTGCAATCGTTGCAACTGCCGAGTATGTTTTTTGGCCGGCCATTCCCAGCGTGGCGGACACAATGGCCGCCACAAACACCATCACCGCCGGCACGCGCCAGTGGCGGAAGATTACAAATAAATATTCGCGCAGTTCAATTTGCGGCAGCAGGCTAATGTGGGGCAGCAGCGCGTCCGGATCCGCCGTGGTAACCGGCCAGGGCGCGGGCAATGGCACGGCAGCACTGGTGGCCGCTGCGCTAAAAAGCCTTTGGCTCACCGCTTCCAATCCGGCGGAAACCGTCGCGGCGCGCGCAGTTATGGGTGTGTCGTAAGTGGTTTGCATACGATGTTCTCCATAGTTATTATCGGCCAACCGCGCAGAAAGTTTCGTTAAATTGCAGTAAATGTGCGCCGGCTAAACCAGCCGCTTTTGTGGCCGGTGCCCGCACCGCATGGCGCTGGCGGGCCGCCGCCACCCGCTGTTGTGGCCGGTGCCCGCACCGCATGGCGCTGGCGGGCCGCCGCCACCCGCGTGGCTGGGCAAGGCAGAGCCAACGCCCTGCTCCCGCGCCGGCAGATTATGGGCAATGCCGGCTGGCGCGCACAGCCGGCCGGTGGCAGGGTAAGCCATTAGAGTTTACGGCCCCAGCCCGCCGTAGGCCAT
>QWRL01000002.1:0-3082 GCA_003670425.1 Chloroflexota bacterium | reverse complement strand
CCCAATAGTTATTAGCGGCCAACCGCGCAGAAAGTTTCGTTAAATTGCAGTAAAGGGGCGCCGGCAAACCCCCCCGCTTTTATGGCCGGTGCCCGCACCGACAGATTATGGGCAATGCCGGCTGGCGCGCACAGCACGCTGGTGGCAGTGTAAGCCATTAGAGTTTACGGCACAAGCCCGCCGTGGGCCATTTGCCAGCCACGCGCCCAGCCAGCCCGCTGCAGCGCGGCGCGCCAGCCGGCCATATGGGGCGCCGCGCTGCACAGTTTATAATCAGCGCAGCCATTGGCAGCACATGCAATTTATTCACCCGCCGCTCTCCGCCCGCGCACTGCGCGCCACCGGCGCCCAGTGACCGCCAGCAGCGCCCTGCTGCCGCGCGCGCGCCGGCGCGGCTCGTGGTTCACCGCTGACCGCGTGACGGCGCTGCTGATGCTGCTGCCCTCGGTGCTGGCGGTTGCAGTGTTTGTGTACTACTTCATCGGGCGCACCGTGTATGTGTCCTTCACGGACTGGAACCAGATTCGCGACTCGCAAAACCTGAACCTGAAGCTGGTGGGCTGGGAGAACTACACCAAGGTCTTTGCGCAGGCGCGCTTCCAAACAGACTTTCGCAACCTGGTGGTCTTCACCACTTTCTTTCTGTCCGGCTGCCTGGCGCTGGGCCTGCTGCTGGCGCTGCTGGTTGATGCGCGCGTGCGCGGCGAGGCCTTCTTCCGCTCTGTGTACCTCTTTCCGATGGCGCTCTCCTTCATTGTTACCGGCGTGTCCTGGCGCTGGCTGTTTACGCCCGGCAACATGCCGCTGGATCCCACGGGCATCAACCTGCTGCTGCACCGCGCCGGCCTGGACTTTATGCAAAGTGCGTGGATCACCAATGCAGCCGTGTGGCCCGGCATCAAGACCGCCCTGCTAAAAACAAAGCTGGGCATCCCGCTGGCAATTGTGCCGGTGGTGCTGGCTGCCACGTGGCAGATGGCCGGCTTCACGATGGCAATGTACCTGGCCGGGCTGCGCAGCATTGGCGAGGAGCTGCGCGAGGCGGCGATTGTGGACGGCGCCACCGAGTGGGATGTGTTCCGCCTGATCAAGCTGCCGCTGCTGCGGCCGGTAACGCTGAGCGCGGTGATTGTGCTGGCGCATGCGTCGCTAAAAATATTTGACCTGGTGCTGACGATGACCGGCGGCGGGCCGGGCAACGCCACCGAGGTGCCGGGCATTTTGATGTACGAGCTGACCTTCAAGTCCAACAAGATTGCGCAGGGCTCGGCGGTGGCGGTGGTGATGCTGCTGCTGATTGCGCTGCTGATCATTCCGTACCTGTGGAACACGATGCGCACGGAGCTGGAGCAATGACGGCGGGGCTGCGCCGCCGGCGCCTGCAACCGGGCCGGCTGCTGCTTTACGCACTGATGTCCGTGCTCGCCGTGGTGTTTGTGGCGCCGGTGTACCTGCTTGTCATCACCAGCCTCAAAAGCTTTGACCAGGTGAGCCTGAGCCGCATGTGGGATTTGCCGCGCGGCTTCTCGCTGGACAGCTTTGACCGCGCGTGGAACGGCGGCGAAGGCGTGATTGGCATGCGCGGCAGCTTTTGGAACAGCGTGCGCATGGCGCTGCCGGCCACGGTCATCAGCTGCTTCACGGGCTCGCTGAACGGCTATGTGCTTTCCAAGTGGCGCTTTCCCGGCTCCAACCTGCTGTTTGCGGCCATTCTGTTTGGCATGTTCATTCCATACCAAAGCGTGCTGGTGCCGCTGGTGGATGTGCTGCGCGAGCTGCGCCTGTACGGCACCATCAACGGCCTGATCCTGACGCATGTGGTGTACGGCATCCCCATCACCACGCTCATCTTTCGCAACTTTTATGCGGGCGTGCCCAATGAGATGGTGGAGGCGAGCGCGATTGACGGCGCGGACTTCTTTGGCATCTACCGCCATGTGATGCTGCCGCTTTCCATTCCGGGCTTTGTGGTGGTGGCCATCTGGCAGTTCACCTCCATCTGGAATGAGTTTTTGTTTGGGCTGATCATCACCAACGCGCCGGCGCTGCGCCCGGTGACGGTGACACTGCAAAACCTTTCCGGCAGCCAGTACACCCAGTGGAATGTGCAGATGGCGGGCGCGCTGATTGTGGCGCTGCCCACGCTGCTGGTTTACATGTTTCTGGGGCGCTACTTTTTGCGCGGCATGATGGCCGGCGCCCTGAAGGGCTAGCGGCTGCTAACGCGCTTGCCGCTGCTGGCAGCGCGTGCTATCACCTTCGCGCGCGCGTAGCGGCGCGCAGCAGCTAATCCGGTGGCGGCGGCGGGCCAAACGGGCTGCCCGGCAAGCCGCCGCCCCACACGTACTCGTAGCCAAAGATAAGCATGAGGCTGAGCGCCAGCGCCGCCCCGGTTGCGGCAAGCACGTTTGTGCGCAGGTTGGGCTCCACCCAAGTGTCCGGCGCCGGCGCCACGCCGTGGGGCAGCCCGGTAGCTTTCACCGCTGCATTGCGCGCAGCGAGCGCTGCGATCTGCGCGTCGAGCGCTTCGATCTGCGCATCGAGCGCTGCGATCTGCGCGTTGAGCGCTGCGATTTCAGTGTCGTACGCTAAAATTTTTGCGTCAAGCGTGGCTTTGATTTGCAGCAGTGCGTTGGCCTGCTGGCCGGATGGCGCGTTCTGGTCATACTTTGCCGCCATGGCAGCCACCACCGAGTCAATCGTATCCAGCAGCGTGCCGGTGCGCACGCCGCTAAATTCGCCAGCATTGATGCTTACAACCGGCGGAGAGGAGTTGTCCGGCGCGCGGCTGACAAGAATTTGCCCGGCCAAACCCAGCACCTGCAAAGCTTCGCCAAACGGCGTTACTGATTCTGTGCCGCGCCGCGCCAGGCGCTTGCGCAGCTCCAGCAGCTCTGGCAGCAGCGCCAGGCGGTTGGCAAGTGCGCGGCTGGCGGTGATGTCTGCGCCTTGTTTCGCCTGCTTGGACGCCAGCTGAGCCTTTAGCGCTCCCAGCTGCGCGTCTTGGCGCGCGGGTATTGCTTGCTCCAGCTGTACGCGCAATCCTTCCAGCTGCACGCCCCCAAACCCAACTGGGCTAGAG
>QWRL01000019.1:6559-20650 GCA_003670425.1 Chloroflexota bacterium | reverse complement strand
CCCCGTAAGGCGTGAAGACCGGCGTATCCCCCGCCATGTGGCGCAGCAAAATCCCCGGGCCGTAATCCAACCGCTCAAGCGCATCTTCAAAGCCGGACACCACGCCGGCCAGTGGCGCGTATATTGGCGACCCCGCCGGCAGTGTCAGGTCGATGGCCATGTGGATCGTGCGCGTTTCGCTTAGCGGGCTTGGGCCGGCAAATGCAGCACTGGTATAAAAGGCGCGCGCCTCATCGTACCCGTTGATGCCAATCGACGCACCAGTTGTGCGCAGCAGTGCGAACAGGCGCTCCGTCAACGGGCTGGCAGCATTCTCGCGTTCATCACCAGCCAGCAGCGCACTGCCCACACTCAAATCAAATTGTGTCGCGCGTGCCGTGCGCACATCCACTTCCACTATAGAAGCAAAGCCGGATTGATTTTGGCGCAGCCACTGCACTACATGTGCAGTATGCGGCACGGGCTCGAGGCCGCAGGCGTGCCGCAACATGTAATGCGCAAAGCGCGGATGAATGCCGGCGAGCTGCGGCAGCGCAGACTGAATGGCGCGCTGGCTGATGGAAAGATACGCATCCGCGGGCCGCTGCCGCTGCTGATACGCGGCAAGGCACGTGCTCATGCACAGGCGCGCGTTGATGAGGTGGAACAGAACGGCAATCTCGGGCTCAGTGAGCGGGTTGCTGCGGTGGTACCCGCGCACTACCTGCGCGGCAGCTGCCAGCGGGTCGGCTTTGCCAAGCACGGCGTAAGCAGCCGCCACCGCCAGTTCATTTACGCGGTGGCTGATGAGCATGTCGCCAAAATCGACAACGCCGGTAACTGACTGGTTGCGGGAGTGGATGTCCGTGCCGCCGCCGGCCAGCACGTTGTAGTCATTCAAGTCGCCATGAATTGCCTGCCGGGGCAGCGCTGCCAGCAAGGGCTGCGCGTGCTCAAGGTAGTTTGCATGCAGCCGGCGCACAAGGGTTTGCAGATCCGGGTCGCGCACCAGGCCAGCGTGCGCATCAATGATGCCAGCAGCGCCGGCAAGATCCCAGATAAATTCGCGATGGATGGCCGCCGGCTTGAAATTTGCCAGCACCACATCGAGTGCGGCAGCGGTGCCGCCCAGATCCTGCAGCAGTTCCGCGCTCTGGCGTTTTACTGTGGCCAGCGGCACGCCCGCCAAAAACGTTATCAGGCGGACGGCATGGCCGGTGCCTTTCCATTGATATTGCGCGCCAGCCTGGCCGGAAAGCGTGTTGACCAGCCTGGGAAACTTGGCCGCCAATGCGGCGTCGGTGCAGCTTGCAAGCAGCTGCATCGCGCTGTTTTCAGCATCGAGCAGCGGATGCACTTCTTGAAGATTCGCAACCTTCAGGACGAAGGCGGCGCCATCCGGCAGGCTGAGTTTAAAGTTTTGGTCGCGCTCGCTTGGCAGAGCGCTGGCGGTTGCGTGCAGGCCATACAGCTCAAGCGCAGCTGCCGCAGCCGCGCTTGTGGTCAGTTGCGGGGCATGTTCAATTGTGGTCATGGTGGCGGGTTGGGGCACGCAAGTTGCGAGTGTAACCTATAGCTTGCGGCGAAAATTTTTGAAGTTGGGCGGCAGATTTGCTGTTGGTCCCTGTGTTGGTGCAGGGAGACGACGCGGCCGTTGGCGCGCTTGGATTTAATTGGCGGTGTGTTGTGCACCCACTTTAAAGATGCGAAAGGCAGTCTGCACGGCTGGCCCAATTGCGAGCGCAAATACCAGCGTGCCGATGCCCACCGGTCCGCCCAGCAGCCAGCCGCTGGTTACAACGGCAATCTCAATGCCTGCGCGTGCCACACGCACGCTGAGTCCGGTTGCGCGTGCCACGGCAATCATCAAGCTGTCACGCGGGCCGGCGCCGGCGTTCACGCCGATGTAGATGGCAGTGGCGCCCGCCATTACCAATACGGCCAGCACCAAATACAAAACTTGGCCCGGAAGGTAATCATTCATGATTGGCAGGTAGGCCAATGCCACGTCTTCCCACAAGCCAATGCAGATGATGTTGCCGAGTGTGCCCCAGCCCACGGGCTCGCGCAGGGCCAGCGCCAGGAGCAGCACCATTGCGCCGGTGAGGATGCCGGATTGCCCGGGTGTGAGCGGGATGTAATTAATAAATGCCATTTCGAGTACAACCCACGGGCTCGTGCCAAGGTTGGATCGGATGAGAAACGCGATGGCAAGCGCGAAGAACGCAAATCCGATTTGAATTACAAGAAAATCTCGTGGAAAGGTGCGCCAGCGCACAGGCTTCAGCCACTTTGTGCTTGTAACGTTGTCCGCGCTTGGCTGGTCATTGTCCGGAGGTGTCAGCTCCGGTGCATCACTTGCGGTCATCACTTCTGAAAGTTGGCTGCACTCACTGCGAGTTGCTGTCTGCTGCTGAGAATCGCAGCCGGAGCATACGCGCGAGCGCCGCTGCGTTGCGGAGGCGACTGCGCCTAGCGTGAACCGGTTGGGCGGCGCGTGCGGCCGCTGAACGGGCGTCCGTTGCCGCCGGGTGACTGCCGGCCAGGCGTGGGCACGGGCCGGCCACCGTTGCGCATGCCACGCTGGGCGGTTATCTCTGCATTTACGGCCGTGATTGCGGAGGCAGCGTTGGCAGAGCCGGGCACAAATGGATGATCCTTGATGACTTCAATCTGCTGGCGCGTGAGGCGCTCGATCTCGCGCAGCATGGAGCGCTCGTCTGCAGAGCAAAACGAAATGGCATTGCCGGTGGCATCCATGCGCCCGGTGCGGCCGATGCGATGCACGTAAGTCTCCGGGACTTCCGGCAGATCGAGGTTGATCACGTGCGTCACTTCATCGATATCAAGGCCGCGCGACGCAATGTCGCTGGCCACCAGCACGCGCGTGCGCCCGGCTTTGAAGTCTGCCAGTGCGCGCTGCCGCGCAGACTGCGATTTATTTCCATGAATTGCATCCGAGCGAATGCCCGCCTTCAACAACGCTTCACTGACGCGGTTGGCGCCGTGCTTGGTGCGCGTGAACACCAGCGTGCGCGACATCGCAGCATTGGAATTCAACAAGTGCACCAGCAGTTTGGGCTTGAGTGACTTCTCCACATAGTACAAAGATTGCTCGATGGCATCAGCCGTGGCCGAGATCGGCGCAACGGCCACCATCACCGGATTCTTGAGGATGCCGTCTGCCAGCGCCTGAATTTCGGGCGGCATGGTTGCGGAGAAGAAAAGCGTCTGGCGCTTGTCCGGAACGGTGGCAATAATCTTGCGGATGTCGTGAATGAAGCCCATGTCCAGCATCCGGTCGGCTTCATCAAGCACCAGCACCGAAAGGTTGTTGAAGCGCACAAAGCCCTGGCCCATCAAGTCCAGCAGGCGGCCGGGTGTGGCCACAATAATTTCGGGATGCCGCCGCAGCGCATCTACTTGCGGCTGCTGCCCGACGCCGCCAAAGATGACGGTATGGCGCTTGCCGGTGTGCCGGCCGTATGCGCCAAAGCTCTCGCCAATTTGAATTGCCAGCTCGCGCGTGGGTGCCAGCACCAGTACGCGCACAGTCCGCTTGCTGTTTGGATCCTGCGGGTTGGACGCCAGCCGCTGCAAGATTGGCAGCGCAAACGCCGCCGTCTTGCCGGTTCCAGTTTGCGCACAGCCCAGCACATCGCGTCCTTCCAGCACCGGCGGAATGGCCTGCACTTGGATCGGCGTCGGCGTCTCGTAGCCCTCTTCACGCAGCGCGCGCAAGAGGGGCGCAATCAATCCAAGGTCGGCAAACGGCCCGGTGGGTGGCGCCGAATTTTCATCCGGGCGCGGCCGGGAATGCGCTGCGGCGGGTTCGTTTTGCGCCTTGATATTTGGGAATTGTTGTTTCACGATTTCACTCTCGAAGAATATGCCAGCGATTAGCAACTGCCGCGGGGCAAGCTGGCTTTGAATGTTGTTTTGGGGCTGAGAAGCTGGATGGTGGCTGCAGGTCACCAAGCGGCGGACCGCAGCTATTGGAACTAACGCTCGGAGTCTAGCGCACTTTTGCCGGGCGTGCCAGCACCTGCCCGGCTGCGGGCTGGCACCCGTGACTTGCGAAGTTGCCGTGTTGTGGTTGCAGGCTACGCCCAGTGCGCTGCCAGATAACGCACTTTCTCCATCTCTGGGAAAACTGCGCCGCCTTCGTGGCGGTTATAGGACCACAACTGCATGCGCTTGCTGCCGGCGTAGTGGTTGTAGGCAGCGTACACAGTGCGTGGCGGGCAAACCTGGTCCATCAAGCCCGCGGAGAAGAGCGCTGGACAGCGCGCCCGCGCCGCAAAATTCACGCCGTCAAAGTATTGCAGGGTGTTGAATACGGTCTCCACTTTGTCGCGGTGAATGCGGCAGTAGTTGGCAATCTCGGCATAAGGATTCTCGTCGGTGAGCTCGGTGGCCACGCGGTAATGGCACAGGAAGGGCACGTCCGGCAGAACGGCTGCAATGTCCGGCAGCAGGCCTGCCACCGCCAGTGCAATTCCACCACCCTGGCTGCCGCCCGTCACGGCCACGCGCGCCGGATCCACAAGTTCAAATGCGCGCGCAGCTTCAACCGCGCGGACTGCGTCTGTGAACACCCGCCGGTAGTAGTAGGTGTCCGGGTTCAGTACGCCGCGCGTCATAAAGCCGGGGTGCTGCGCGTTGCCGCCTTCGGGCTCATGGTCTGGCGTGTCACCGGGGCTCCATGCGCTGCCCTGGCCGCGCGTATCCATCACCAGGCATGCGTAGCCCGCGCTGGGCCACAAAAGGTGATCGGCGGGCAGTGAGCGCCCGCCGCCGTACCCGATGTACTTGACCACACAGGGCAGCGCCGCCTTGGCTGCGCGCGGCAAAAGCATCCAGCCGCGGATGGGCTGGCCGCCGTAGCCGTTGAAAGTAACATCATGCACTGCGAGCAGATTTAGGCCGTCGTGGGCGGGGGTGAACTTTGCATCAAGCGGGAAGGCCCGCGCAGCTTGCAGCGTGCGCTGCCAAAATGCGTCAAAGTCCGCCGGCTCCGTGCGCGCCGGTCGGTAGGCTTCAAGTTCGCTGAGCGGCAGGTCAAATAGTGGCATGGGTTACCTCAAACTAAATATAAGCATGCGCGACTGGTGCGGTGCACAAAAATTATCCATGCAGTGTTAATTGGTGCCGGCGAATTATGCGCCGTATGGCACCCAGATGTTTTTGATTTGCGTGGCGTGGCGCAAGAATTCTTGTGCGTCGCATTCCCACAAATTGCTGTTGTGCGCTGCGCCCGCCCAGAGCTGCTTTAGATTGCTGCAGGAAGCGCGCTCAATGGCTGCGCGCCCGGACTGCGGCCCAAAGTACCACAGGCCATCCACATCCATGTGCGCCGCCAGCACCTCCGCCAGCTCGGCGCGTGCGCCCGTGACAATGTTGATGACGCCCGCGGGCACGTCGCTTGTCTCCAAGACTTGATAGAAGTCGGTGCTGGCCAGCGGATGCAGCTCTGAGGGCACGGCGATGACCGTGTTGCCCTGCGCGATGGCCGGCGCAATCAACGTGACCAGACCCAGCAGCGGCAGATCATCCGGGCAGATGAGCGCCAGCGTGCCAACCGCCTCCGGCATGGCCAGGGTTACGTTGCGCTGCGGCGTGTGGTGCACAGCGCCGTCGTATTTATCTGCCCATGCTGCAAACACAAACAGGCGCTCCACCGCTGCCTGCACCTCGGCTGCAGCGCTGCGCGCATCGCCGCTCATGGCAGTTAGGCGCTGCGCAAACTCCGCTGCGCGCGTATCAAGATTTTCCGCGAGGTAGTACAAAATTTGCGCCCGCGCGTGCGCGCTGGTGCCGGCCCACTTGTCGGCGGCGCGCGCGGCTTCCACTGCATTGCGGATGTCTTTGCGGTTGCCGGCGCCAACTTCGCCGAGCACTCGGCCGCGCGCATCCAGCACCGTGCGGCTGTACCCGGAGTCGGGGCGCACCTGTTTGCCGCCGATGAATAGTTTGGGTGTGCGGTCTACATCGGGCAGGCTGCTGGCAGCAGCCGCAGCGGCTTGCTTGCGGGCAGCTGTCTTGCGGGCGGGCGCTGCCGCCACCGCAGTGGCTGCGGTTGGTTTCAAATATTCATACAAGCCTTCCTTGCCGCCTTCGCGCCCGAAGCCGCTCTCACGGTAACCGCCAAAACCGGAGGCGGCATCAAACTGGTTGGTGCAGTTAACCCACACCACGCCGGCTTTGATCTGGCGCGCTGCATCCAGCGCCACATTGATGTCTTCGCTCCACACGCTGGCGGCAAGGCCGTAGCGGGTGTTGTTGGCGAGCGCAATGGCTTCGGCCGGTGTGCGGAAAGTCATGCTGACAAGCACTGGCCCGAAAATTTCCACTTGTGCCACGGTGGATGCGGGCGCAACATCGGTGAGCAGCGTGGGCGGATAAAAGTAACCGTCCTTGGGGCAGGACCACGCGGGCTGCCACAGTGTGGCGCCTTCGCTGCGTCCCTGCTCCACCAGCTGCTGAATTTTCTCAAGCTGCCGGGGTGCGATGATGGCGCCGATGTCGACGGATTTGTCGAGCGGGTCGCCCACGCGCAGCTTATTCATGCGCGCGCGCAGGCGGTTGAGCAGCTTGTCCGCCACGCTTTCCTGCACCAGCAGGCGCGAGCCGGCACAGCACACCTGCCCTTGGTTGAACCAGATGGCATCGACGATGCCTTCAACCACGCTGTCCAAGTCAGCTGTGTCAAAGACCACAAAGGGTGACTTGCCGCCCAGCTCCAGCGAGAGGCGCTTGCCGCTGCCGGCGGTGGCGCTGCGAATGCGCCGGCCCACATCTGTGGAGCCAGTGAATGCAATTTTGTCCACGCCCTTGTGGTTGACGATCAACTCGCCGACTTTGCCATCGCCCGTGACGATGTTGACGACACCCGGCGGCAGTCCGGCGTCGCGGCAAACTTCGGCAAACAGCAGCGCAGTCAGTGATGTCCACTCGGCCGGCTTCAACACAACGGTGTTGCCGGCTGCCAGCGCGGGCGCAATTTTCCATGCCAGCATCAGCAGCG
The DNA here is from genome assembly GCA_003670425.1 of Chloroflexota bacterium. Taxonomy (GTDB): domain Bacteria; phylum Chloroflexota; class Anaerolineae; order Anaerolineales; family UBA11657; genus BD1. The sequence goes on along the minus strand of QWRL01000019.1, from coordinate 13,644 downwards.
GAAAATTCCACGGGATGATTTGCCCGGCAACGCCCAGCGGCTCGAAGCCAGGCAGTGCGCTGTCTCGCACTTGTGCCCAGCCGGCATGATGATAGAAGTGGCGTACCAGCAGCGGCACATCAATGTCGCGTGTCTCGCGAATGGGCTTGCCGTTGTCCAGCGTCTCCAGCACGCTAAAGAGGCGGCTGTGGCGCTGAATGCGGCGGGCGATGGCGTACAGGTAACGCGCGCGGGCGTGCCCGCTGAGCTGCGCCCATGGGCGGAAGGCACGCCGCGCGGCAGCCACGGCGGCATCCACATCCGCGCTGCTGGCCTGCGTGATGTGTGCGATGGGCGCACCGGTGGCCGGGTTCACACTTTCAAACGTGGTTCCGGGTGCAGTAAATTCGCCCTTGATGAAGAGCCCAAAGCGGCGCTGATGCGCGTCCAGCCAGGCGTTGGCAGGGCCGGCCGCCTCGGGCGCCGGCCCGTAATCCATGGTTTCCAAAATCTCAGCAACAGACATGTGGTTTAGCCCCTGATTGGCGCGCCGCAGCGCGCAGCGCAATGCAACAACTGCCGTTCATCATCATCCCATTGGATGGCGGAAGGTGGCGGAGTAGCAGCCGGTGGTGTAATGCTCCAGCTGGCGTTCGATGTCCGTGAGCAGCGCGCTGGCGCCCAGGCGCAGCAGCTGCGGCTGCAGCCAGGCGTCGCCCAGCTCCTCTTTGACCAGGATCAACCAGTCCAGCGCGTGGCGCGCCGTGCGAATGCCACCGGCCGGCTTGAAGCCCACGCGGCAACCGGTTTGCTCGTGGTACTCGCGGATGGCGCGCAACATTACAAGGCTCACGGCAAGTGTGGCGTTGGTGGTCTCTTTGCCGGTGGAGGTCTTGATGAAGTCTGCGCCGGCCAGCATGCACACGAGGCTGGCGCGGCTCACATTTGCCAGCGTGCCCAGGTCACCGGTGGCAATGATGGTCTTCATGTGAGCGGGGCCGCATGCCTGCCGGAAGCTGGCAACCTCCGCGTGCAGCGCCGCCCAGTCTGCGGTCAGCACCAGACGGCGGCTGATGACGATGTCAATCTCGCGCGCGCCGGCTGCCACAGAGGCTTCAATCTCGCGCAACTTAAGTGGCTGCGGCGTCTGGCCGGCAGGGAAGCCGGTGGAGACTGCTGCCACCGGCAGGCTGCTGCCACGCAGCGCTGCAACCGCTTCAGCCACCAGCGCGTGATACACACAAACGGCGCCGGCTTGGATGCTGCCAGCCTGCACGCCAAGCGCTTCCAGTAAATCTGTGCGCACGGGATGGAGCGCCTTTTGGCACAGGCGCTGCACATTGCCGGGCGTGTCATCGCCGGCGAGTGTGGTGAGGTCAATTGTTTGAATGGCGCGCAGCAGCCACGCCGCCTGCCATTGCTTCTTTACGGTGCGGCGGCCGGCCAGTGTGGCGACGCGCCGCTCAACTGCGCTGCGGTTCACGCGCTGCGCGTCCACCCAGGCGGCATCGGAGGCGCCGCCTGTGTTGCGGGGCGAAGCTTGATGCGGCTCCGGCACAGTGGCCGCCGCAACTTGCGTCAGCATTGGTGCGCAGTGATTGTGGGGCGGATGCTGCGCTGCGCAGCCTGCCAATTATGGAAAGAGTTTGATTGCCGCGAGTGCTTGCCCATGCTGGTATTCAACCCGCAAATTGTAGACGAGAAACAGACTGCGCGCTTAATGACCTGCACAACTGCACGGCCATCTGACGCGTGGCTGATTTGTGGCGGCCCGCGATGCGTGGGGCTGCAACCTCTGCCAAAGCATGCCGGACGCTAGCTGCGCTGCAGCGTGAGGCGCACCACGTGTTCATCGCGCCCGCCAAACTTATATTTGTAATCTTCCGCGCCCTGCATAAAGTCGAAGTGCGTGTGGCCGGTGGCAATTGCGTGCTCAATCAAGTGCGCCAGCAGCACCCAGCCGGGCGAGAGGGCACTGGCGTAAGCCGGGTCGTAGCCGGAGTTGTACAAATAGATGCGCTGGTTCATGGTGAAGTAGGCGTACACCGCAATAGCGCGTTGGTCTGCGTCCAGAAAGCACAGATTGAACAATCCGGTGGCGGCAGCAGCCCGAAAAATTTTGTGATAGGTGGCCCGGATCTCGGGCGTCAGAAATAGCGTCTTGGCCGGGCTGCTGGCCGCCATCAGGCGCATTAGTTCTTCCGATGCGGCGGATACATCGGCGCCGCCGGGGAGCAGGCGCCATTGCGCGCCTTCCGCCTGGGCGCGCCTTAGTTTGCGGCGCAGCTCATGGCGCTGCTTGCTGTCCAGCTGCGCAATGTAGTCATCAAAGCTGGCGGGCAGCGTGGCCACTGGGCACACATCAAGGCGCTCCACGGCTGTGCGCCAGCCGGACTGCGCCGCCTGCTGCTGCCACTCTGCAATTGTTTGCGAAGCTTCCGGAATGTTGGAGAGCTGTGCATACTGCCAGGTCGGTGCGTGCGGGCCAAGCCACCAATCTAGTACGGCAGCGCGCACTTCAGGCGCATTAGTTTTTGTTGTGATGACATCCAGATAGTCGGCAATCTCCTCGCCGCCCACCCAGCGCAGCACGCCCGCAAGGTCCACGTATAGAGCAGCCAAGCCATGCAGGCTGTGGTCCGCAGCGCGCAATGCCAGCACGCGCAGCTCGCCTTCGCCCAATCCTTCCCACCACGCACGTTGGAACTCCAGAGTTTGGAAGGGAGTAGCGTGTGCGCTGCGCGCAATCAGGCGGTGCCAGTCATCCGCCAGATCTATGAAGGCCGCAGCGCCCGAATGAACCTCCAGCTGCATTGAGTTCAGGCGGCCACGCCTTCAGTGCGCGCCCAGTTGTGCACCACCGCTTCAACGGCGTCTATCAAGCGGCTGGCTGCATCTATGCGGTCTGACATTTGTTCGGCGCTGCCCTTGCCGGTTTGGTTGAGGAAGCCGGCGTAGTGCTCCAATGCCGATGCGGCTTTGGCGGGCTCGGCGGACTGCAGCAAGGCTGCGGCACTGGCGGCCAGCGCGCGTTCAATGAAAGGCAGCGCCAGCCGGCCATCACCGCTGGCGCCCAGCGCATCAAATGCGCGCAAGTAATAGGCGCGGCGCGCGGGACTGGCGTCCATGTGCGGCGCCAATGCGTCGGGCGGCAGCTCGGCTGCGGCCTTGTGCATTGTGATCCATGTGTCACACAGCACTTGCAGCGCGGCTGGGTCCGGCGGCCCGTAGCCCAGCGCCTGCAGCGCAAGCGGCATCAGGCTGGGCTGCGCCAGGCGCGCGGCGGCTGTGGCCAGCAGGCGCAGCTGGTGGCGCTGCGCATTGCTTTGGTACACCAGGCTGAGCACGGCGGTGATGGACCATTCCACCGTGGACAGCAGCGCGCGCAAGTCGTCCGGGTCAAGCGGAATGGGCGCGGGCAGCGCACGATAGGCGCTGATGCGCGCCAGCTCCTGGCGCGCGCGCGCGCAGGCATTGCGCGCGCGCGCATGCACATTTTCGGAAGTGTCGAACTGGCCGCGCACCACCGCCTGCAGCAGATCAAAAAAGTGCTGCGGGTCATACAGGCGCATGGCATCAAAAACCGTTTGCGCCAGATGCGGGTGCTGGCGCAGGGCGCGCTTGTCTGCAAATTCGCGCGGGTGCAGGTAGCTCAGATCAATGTGCACCAGCTCGCTTAAAGCCACGCAGGGTTCGTAGTTGTCGGGCGGCGCGCTGTCCACCAGCACAATATCCAAATCCGATGTGCCGCCAAGCTGCGGCTCGCTGCGCGCGACCGAGCCCGTCAGATACGCCGCCACCAGGGTTGTGCGCTGCGACGCCTGCTGTTCGGCAAAGCGGCGCGCATTCTGCACCAGCAGGTCGCGTTCCATCAGTTGGCTGCCGCGCGCACAAGGCCCAGCGGCAGGGCGGGCTGGCGCACGCCGGCCAGGGCAGCGCGCACCTGCGCGGCCACCAGTTCCAAGTGGGAGCCATGCTGCACAAAGTCCAGCGCGTTGGTTTCAATCACCAATGTTTCCGGCACGCCCGCAGCGGCATTGAATTGCTCGTCATAGGCCTTGCGCAGCGCTTCAATATAATCGCGGTCCATTTCACGCTCGTAGGTGCGGTCGCGTTGTTCAATGCGGCGCAGCAGTGTTTGTGTGCTGGCGCGCAGGTACACCAGCAAGTCTGGCCGGGGCAGCTTTTCGCTGAGTGCGCCATACACCTGTGAATAAGTTTCCAGCTCGTCGCCGTGCAAGTTCAGCCGCGCAAACAGCTGGTCCTTCGCAAATGTGTAATCCGCAATCACGCTCTCGCCAGTTTTCAGGCTGGCAGCCACTGCCTGCAGCTGGCGGTAGCGGCTCAGCAGAAAAAATATTTGCGTTTGAAATGCAAAGCGTGCGCGGTCACTGTAGAAGTCGCCAAGAAACGGATTGGCATCAAACTCTTCCAGCACCACTTGTGCAGACAGCACCGGCTGCAGCAAACGCGCCAAAGTTGTTTTGCCGGCGCCGATCACACCTTCAATTGCGATGTACATGGAAAGGGTAGGATAACGAAGGGCGGGAGTTTTGGCAACCGCTGCCTACATGGTAACATCGCCAGCCGGGCAATTATGCAACGTAATTTTGTGCGCGTGGTTGTGGTTTTGGCGATGTGGCTTGCCACCGCGCCGGTGGCTGCTGCTGCAGATGGTGACGGCGCTGGCGCTGAGTTTGTTTTTGGGCGCACGCGCGTTGTGCGTGCCGGCGAACGCAGCGGGTCACTATTTGTGTTTGGCGGCATGGTGGTGCTCGAGCCGGGCGCGGTAGTTGATGGCGATCTGCTGACTGTGGGCAGCCTGTTGGAAATTGGCGGCACAGTGACCGGCGACCTGACGGTGGTGGGCGGCGGCGGGGCCCTCGCCGCTACTGCCGTGATTGATGGCGACTTCCGCACTGTGGGCAGTACGGTGCAGCGTGCGCCCGGCACGGTAATCCGCGGGTCGGAAGGATCGGGCGTTGGCCTGCCATTTGATGCGCCCATGCTTTTGCGCGGACCCGGCCGTTGGACTTGGACAGGCGCAGGTACTTTTGGCGGGTGGTGGTCCGGGCTGGTGGGTGCGCTGGCGCTGGCTGCGCTTACCGGCATAGCGCAGCTGTTGTTGCCAGTGCAGTTGGAGCGCGTGGGGCAAGAACTGTTGGACCATGCGTTGCGCTCATTCATGCTTGGCGCTGCTATCTTGTTTGGCGTGCCTTTGGCTGCTGGTTTGTTGATTGTCACCTGCCTGTTGGCGCTGGCCGGTGTGGCCGGCGTACTGCTCATGGTGCTTGGCCTGCTGACTGGCTGGCTGGCGCTGGGCGCTGCGCTGGGGCGGCGCATGCTGGCCGCGCAACTGCAACGCGGGCTGCACCCGGCATTGGCGGCTGCAGCGGGCAGCTTTTTTCTGACAATCACTTTCATGGCGGGCGGCACAGTGCCGCTGCTGGGCGGGTTGTTCACATTGCTGGGTTTCTTTGCGGTGCTTGCGGGCTTGGGCGCTACTGCCATCTCGCGTTTTGGCATGTGGCCGCGACGGCGTGCAGCTGCCGCACTGCCAGATGCGTAGCAAGCCAGTGCGTAGCAGCTGCGCTTGAGTACTACGCCGGCATTTTTGCTGCAGGCTGACTGCGTGCCGGCATTGACGCACCCGCAGCCAGCGCTGCAATGAGCAGCCTGCGCAGCCGCTTGTGGGGCGCAGCATTTGCCACACCCGCACTCGATGCGCTCAGTCCCGTGGCGCGCAGCAACTTCACGCATTTACAGCTGGACATTGTTTGGTACGGTGTGCTGTCCGGCAGCATCATTGCATTCTTGCAAATCTACGCCGTGCGTATCGGCGCCAATGTGTTTCAGGTGGCGCTGCTGAGCAGTGCGCCCGCACTGGTGAATGTGCTGCTGGGCCTGCAGGCCGGCCACTGGCTGGCCAACAAGCCGCTAAACCGGATTACTTTTGTAACGGCGCTTTGGCATCGTGCCGGGTATTTGCTGCTGGTGCCGCTGCCGTGGCTGCTGGCGCCGGCTGCGGAGGCATGGGCGCTGCCACTGCTTGTGCTGCTGATGTCAGTTCCGGGCACGGTGCTGGCAGTGGCGTTCAATGCCATGTTTGCGGACGTGGTGCCGCCGGAATGGCGCGGCCACGTGGTGGGGCGGCGCAACATGCTGCTGGCGCTCAGCCAGGGCATCACCGCCATCAGCTGCGGCTTGATTGCGGACCGGGTGGCGTTCCCCGCCAGCTACCAACTGCTGTTTGCGCTGGGCACTGTGGCAGCTGCGCTTAGTACATATCATCTTGGGCGAATTACACTGCCGGCCGTGCTGCCGCCGCGCGTGGGCCGGCTGCTTGATGCAGAGCAGCCGGGCCTGCTGCGTTTTTTTGAGGGCAGCCGGCTTGGGGAAGGGCTGCGCTTTCTGACGCGCGGCGGCGGCCAGCAGCTGCTGCGCAGCGATTTGCTGCGCGGTCCGTACGGCCGCTTCATGGCGGTGTATCTGTTGTTCTATACCTGCCTCAATGTTTCTATTCCAATTTTCCCGCTCTTCTATGTGAATGGGCTGCATTTAAGTGATGGAGACATCAGCGTCGGACGCGGCATTTACTTTGCAACAATGTTCTTCGGCTCGCTGGGCGTGCAGCGCCTGAGTGCGCGCTTTGGCCACCGCGGCGTACTGGCTGCGGTGGCTGTAATGTATGCAGACTATCCGCTGCTGCTCAGCTTCTCGCAGGGCCCGGCCTTGTACTGGACCGCGTGCCTGATTCACGGTGTGGTGGTGGGGATCGGCAGCGCAGCGGTGCTGAACCGCCTGATGGAACGGGTGCCGGCGGATGACCGCCCCGCGCACATGGCAATGCATAACGTGGTGTTGAACTTGGGCACGCTGCTGGGTGCCGGGCTGGCACCGCTGGCGGTACAATTTTTGGGTCTGCGCTGGGCGTTGGGTTTGGGTGGTGCGCTGCGCATTGTGGCGGGCCTGGCGCTGATGCTGGCGGGTTAGCACCCGCCCCGTGTCCCCTACAACCTATTGCTGGGGGAATCTCAACATGTGGCACCATTATGGGGGGGGGCGGGTTCCTGTGGGTGCGGTGGGGGTGGGTGTTGTGGGTGCGG
>QWRL01000019.1:0-6549 GCA_003670425.1 Chloroflexota bacterium | reverse complement strand
TGACCAATCAACATTATCGCGGGAGCAATCTAAATGCGGATCATCATTACGGGCGGGAGCGGATTCATTGGGCAGGCGTTGAGCAGTTTGTTGCTGGCCAGCGGCCATACGGTGATTGCCCTCAGCCGCTCGCCGGGCACGGCGCGTTTTGCTGCGGGCGTGCAGAGCGTAAAGTGGGATGCCGTCAGCGCAGCCGGGTGGGGCCATCTGGTTGATGCAGACACAGCAGTTGTTCACCTGGCCGGCGAGAGTATCGCTGGCGATTCTTTTTTCCCGCGGCGCTGGTCGGTGCAAAGGAAGGAGCTGATCATGCGCAGTCGGGTGCAGTCTGGGCAGGCAGTGATGGCTGCAGTCCGGGCGGCCCGTGAGAAGCCGGCGGTGGTGGTGCAAGGATCGGCGGTTGGTTTTTACGGTACTGGCGATGCCGAGCAATTCACCGAGCGCAGCCCGTCCGGCTCTGATTTTATGGCGCAAGTGTGCCGTGACTGGGAAGCCAGCACGGATGAGCTTGCGGGTTTGGGTGTGCGCCGCGTAATTGCCCGCATTGGCCTGCCGCTAAATGCAACCGGCGGTGTATTGCCACGGTTCTTGCTGCCGTACCGGCTATTTGCTGGCGGCCCTTTCGGCAGTGGGAAACAGTACTTTTCCTGGATTCACATGGCGGACCTGCTTGGCGCGCTGCGTTTCTTAATTGAGGAGCGCAGCGCAAGCGGTGCCTTCAATCTGACCGCCCCGCAGCCCGTCACCAACGCACAGTTTGGCAGCGCCCTTGGTTCTGTGCTGCACCGTCCTTCGCTGCTGCCGGTGCCGCGTTTTGCTTTTCAGCTGGCATTCGGGGAAGTTGCCACGGTTATACTTGACGGGCAGCGGGTGATGCCGGCAGCGCTGCAGGCAGCCGGCTACAAGTTCAAATTTTCCGAAGTGCGCGCAGCACTTCAAGATTTGCTGGGCTGAGCTGTGCGGCATTTGGCCGCATTCACTTAGGGTGCATGCCGCGCAAGGAGCAGGCTGATGCTGGATTTGTTGGGGACTTGTTTCTCAATTTATTGCATAAGCAGCCTTTGTTGCAGCGCAGTTCCCGCGTTTTCCGGCATTTGGGCAAGATGGTTTTTGCTGCGGCATCCGCTGCGCACGCTCCGCTCACGCGTGCGCGTGATTGAGCATGTGGCCAGCCCCGCCGACTCTGAGCGCTGACAGCCGCCGGCAACTTGCGCAAACTCTGCGCTACCGATGACAAATTGTGAGTCCAGAATCCCCAGTGGCTGATGTGCATGCGGGGCAGGCCGTACTAGCTGCCGGCACCGCGTTGCAGGGTGCGCGCGCCGCAGTTGTGATGCTGCACGGCCGCGGCGGCAGTGCGGCGGACATCCTTGCACTGCACACCGAGTTGGACACGGCAGGTGTGGCGTATCTGGCACCGCAGGCTGCAGGCAACACTTGGTACCCCAACCGTTTTATGGAACCCGTCGCAACAAACGAGCCATGGCTGAGTTCTGCGCTGCAGGCGGTGGCACAAACTCTGGCAACGGTGGCGGCCGGTGGAATTGCACCCGAGCGCACAGTGTTGCTTGGCTTTTCGCAGGGCGCCTGTCTGGCGCTGGAGTTTGCAGCGCGCAACCGCTGCCGCTATGGGGGCGTGGTTGCGCTCAGTGGCGGGCTGATTGGCGCAGACACGGGCCCGCGGGATGTGCCGGCATCACTGGCGGGCACGCCGCTGCTGCTGGGATGCAGTGATGTGGATGCGCACATTCCATTGCAGCGCGTGCAGCTGGCTGCGCAAGAGATGGAGCGGCTGGGCGGGGCGGTAACGCTGCGTATTTATCCCGGCATGGGCCATACCGTAAACCGGGACGAACTGGATTGGGTGAGCGCGCTGCTCACAGCTCTCGCGCTGTAATCCCCTGCCGGCGTGTAGCGAAGGCGATGTCAGAAGCAATGGCTCCGCTGCCTGGCGCAAGTTTGCGTTTTGGTTTAGTGCCTGCAGTGTTCCCAATAACTGCTCCACAAAGCGCTGCGCCGCGTGTGCATCAAGCGCAGCGGCGCTCGCCTGCAGCTCCGCGGCCCGGTCCGAATTGGTGATTGGCGCGCGGCTGCCATGCACCAGCAGCAGCGCGTCGCGCCACCAGGTGAGCCACAAGCCCAGCGCCTCTACAACTGTGTCGCGGTCTTCGCGCATGCTTTCCGCATAATTAAAGCGCTCGCGGCGTGTGGCGCGGCGCAGCGTTTGGAGTGTGTCCAGGTGCTGCGTGCGGCGCTCTAGCGCGGTGGCATCCTGCAGCATCTCCACCGCCCAGCCGAGGCGCCCGCCGGAAAGCTGCGCCAGCAGCGCTGCCTGCCCGCCCGGCGCCTGCCAGCGCTCTTGCAGTGCGGCCTGCACCTGTGCCACGGGCAGCGGGCGCAGCGCCACATGCTCGCAGCGCGAAACAATTGTGGGCAGCAACGCCTCCGGGCTGGCAGCAGTCACAATCAAGATGCCGGCACCCGGCGGTTCTTCCAGCGTCTTCAAAATTGCGTTGGCAGACTCCGCGTTGGCATTTTCAAAATCCACCAGCAGCGCCACGCGCCGCACACCCTCCATCGGCTTCAGCGCAAACTGGCGGATCAGGTCGCGCACAGTCTCAATGCGGATCTTGGCGGTCTTGATGATTTTTCCGCTGACTTCGGGCAGCAGCACATGTACGCCGGGGTGGCGCTGCTGGGCGATCAGCTGGCAGATGCGGCAGTGGCCGCAGGGCGCGTTGGGCTGGTCGCATTGGATAGCTTGCGCAAATGCGGTTGCGAGTGTGTGCTTGCCGATGGCGGCGGGGCCGGTGAATAGATAGGCATGCCGCAGGCGCTGTGCCGCCAGGTCGCGTGCGAGCGCGTGGATCACGGCTTCATGCCCGATGACGGGCCAGGCGGGTGTGCGGATGGCAGTGTTCATGTTTGCAAGTTGCAGTCTAGGCGCTTCTGGCACAGCTGTTTGCGCCGGGTTCGATGCGCAGTGGCGCTGCTGCGCAGCGCAATTGCGCCGATTTTGTTTGCAGATGCGCAGGCACGTCTGCGCGATTATAGGTGCGCTGTTGCCCGCATGGCATGGCGCAAATGAATGTGCCGTGGGTTGGCTTATTGCGCTGCAGCATCTGAGGCCAGTGCTTGTAATTGCGGGAGCAGTGCGCGCACGGCATTGCCGCGATGGCTGCTGCGGTCCTTCTCGGCGTCGGCGAGCTCCGCCATGGTGCAGCGTGCCGCGTCCATGTAAAACAGCGGATCGTAGCCAAAGCCATGCCGGCCAGCCGGGGCCAGTGCAATGCGGCCGGCACACTCACCTTCGCCCGCGAGAATAATTTTGCCGTGAGGATCCGCCAACGCCACGGCGCAATGAAATTTGGCGGTGCGCTGCGGCCACGCAATTGTGTGCAACTCAGCCAGCAGCGCCGCCAATTTTTCGGGGTACGGTGTTTGTGCGCCGTTGTAGCGCGCTGTATGCACGCCGGGCGCACCGTGCAGCGCGTCCACGCACAAACCGGAGTCATCCGCCAGCGTCAGTGAGCCGCTCAACTGTGCATAGTAAGCAGCTTTGCAGCGCGCATTTTCCAGAAATGTGCTGCCATCTTCCGGGGCTTCAATGGTGATGTTGTAATCGGCAAGCGTTCGCCATTGCAGCGGCAGCATGTGCAGCAGGCGTTGGTACTCCGCCAGCTTTCCGGGGTTGTGCGTGGCGAGCAGAAGCTGCACGGCGGCTGTCAGCGTACCAATGTGCACGCGGGCAGCAGCCACGCGCGGTGCGGCAGCGGCCCGGCAGCGCACGCGGCCGCTGGAAAGTTTAAGGTTGCTGCAAGCCCTAAAATTAACATCTTTTAGAAAACTGTAGTAATATTCCAAAAGTAATTCTATGCTAACTGCGGAATACTGATTTGAAAAACAAATGCAAGGTTGGGCGCCGGCGATAGCCGCGCCCGATTTATTGACCTGCGCAGCAAAGCGCAAGATCTTACGACCCATTCCTGATAATGGGTCTTGCTCTTTAAGAGGGCTGAAGCCGCTGGCGGCTCCGCACACGGTGCCACACACCGCCGTGTGCGCGCCTGTGAAGGCAACTTGTTCAGAAACCACAGTTTAAATTTTTATATTCCAAACCACGGAGAGATGAAGATACAAAAGATGGACGCGTCAATGAAAGGTTACTTGTCACCGAAACTGGAAGGCTATAAAAAAGAGTGGGGGCACGGCGTGCGCGCGCTGACCGCAGTGCGGCCCGGGGAAATCTTGATTGTGTGGGGCGGCACAATTCTCACCGGCTCTGAGCTGGGTGCGTTGAGCGCAAAGGAGCGAAAAATTTCGGTGCAGGTGGACGAGGATATGTATCTCGTCACGCCGGAAAAGTGGATCGGCCCGTCCGATTGGGTCAACCATTCCTGCAATCCGAATGCCGGCTTGCGCGGGCAGATCACGCTGGTGGCAATGCGGGCGATTAAATCAGGCGAAGACGTGTGCTTTGACTACGCCATGAGCGATGGAAACAGCTATGATGAGTTTGACTGCCTGTGCGGTGCGCGCGCCTGCCGCGGGCGGGTGCTGGGCAATGATTGGCAGCGTCCAGAACTGTGGAAGAAATACGCGGGCTATTTTTCCCCGCATTTACACGCGCGCATTATCAAACTGCAAAAGACCACGGAGCGCCGCCAAGAGCGTGCGGTGCAAATTGGCATGCCAGCGCTGGCGGTGCGCTGATCTTTTTTTGACCGGCCGGGTTGCGAACAATCAAAATAAAAAGTGCCGGCGGAAGCCGGCACTTTTTGATTGTATTCTAGCGGCGCGCCTGTTTTATTTGGGCGCCGGGATCTCCACCGGTTCGTTGTGCCCGAAAAACTCAAGCTGCGTCTCACTGTCCGCGGCGGAAACTTTAATGCGCATCAAGCGGTCGTTGTCCACCTGAACCCACAAGTCGATCTTCAACTTGGCGTCGGCAAGTGTGCCGGGCAAAATGGTTTTGAGCGCCAGCGCAGACACATCGCCGGAAAAGTGGCGCAGCTGCATGCCTTCTTCCGCTTCGACCCCAAGCACTTGCGGGTTAAGAACTTCCGCGGCGAGCAGATGGCTGATGCCGGCAGCCGTGTCGAAAAGCGCCAGCGGGGCCAGCGGCATTCCGGGTGGCTGCGGCCCGTACATGCCGGTCATGGGGTTGGTCATCAGTGCCCCCTCCGGCCGCCACAGCATATTTAGGTTGAACAGGTTGCCCATCGCCTCCACTTTCACTTTTGCAAATAGCAGGTTGGGTGCCTGATACGAACCGGACGCTTCTAAAAACTTCGCGCCAAGCTGCGGATCGAGGACAACCGGGGCGCCGCTGTGCAGCAGCTTGAACTGCACGCTTTGCACAGATTCAAATGCTTTGGCCGCGCGCACCAGATAGTCGATTGGAGTTGGAGTGGGAACGGGCGTGGCTGTGGGTGCTGCGAAGAGGCTGCCACAGCCGGCAAGCACAGCTGCACACAGGGCAACCAACATCATGCGTGCTTTCGCGAGTTTCGCCACGGATTACTCTGAACCAAGTGTAACACAGCGCCAATGCTAAAATGCTGCTGCGAGAAACAATTGCGAACGGTACGCGATCTAAATCCGTTGGTAGAAGGCCAGGGGCAGGAGACTGAGCAGGAGCTGCTGGTTGTGGTGGCGGAAACGCCCGACCGGCTGCGCGTGCTTGTGCACAATGATGATGTGACGCCCTACGACTTTGTGGTGCTGGTATTGCAAAGTGTTTTTCTGCTGGCGGCCGCCGAAGCTCGGCGCGTAACCGGGGAAGCACACACCAGCGGCGTGGCACTGGTGGCGGTACTGCCCGAGCAGGATGCAAAATACCGCGTTGGGCAAGCGCACGCGCTGGCACGCACCGCGGGTGTGCCGCTCACCTTTAGCTTGCAGCCTGAATAGCAGCAGCAATCGCGGCAATCACTGCGGCGACCGAAGCGTTAAAACAAAAACCCGCTGCGGATTGCTGCGGGTCTGTGCCCGCGTGCGGGCTGGTATGTAAAACTGGCTTGCCGATGTTTTGGCGGTGCAGCCCTGAGATTAGCTGAAGAGGTGCAGCTCGCTGCCGATGAGCGCAGCGAGAGTTGCGTACAGTGCGATGAAAGCCATAGTGAGGCGGATTGATATTGACATTAGGCATCCTTGTCCGGCCGCAGAGCGCGCCAAATATTTTTGTCTAATTATTATCGTTCGCGGGGTGCCGGAGCGTATAAACGATGCGTAAAAGCTGCGTTAGGCGGCGTAGCCGCAGTGCAACGTCACGCGGGCAACCGCGTGTGGCTGGCGGAAGCGGGTGCGCCGGAGGCAATAGCGAGCATGATAGAGGCAGCGGTGGAGCAGGGCATCGGTGCGAGTTCAATGAGAGCTTGCGATGCGTGCAACGCGCCGCGCAAATTGCGGTAACAGAGCCCCTCGCCCGTGCGCGCGCGCGATGGGCCATTACATGCGCAGCTGAGAGCGCCATGCTGGAAATGTTCTGCATAACGCTGTCCTCGAACTAGAAAGCGCATTGAACTCAACCTAGTTTGAGCAAATATT
>QWRL01000018.1 GCA_003670425.1 Chloroflexota bacterium | reverse complement strand
CGCTGCGCTGAGAAATATGGCCGCAACCAGCAGCAGCATTACCGTGCGCGCAACAAATGCAACCAGCCAAACATCGCTACCGCCCACGACCCGCATCAGTGGCGTTAGGCCCCAATAAAAATAGGCGCTGTACGGATTTAGGTGAATTGGATTTTCGGTGATGCCGGTGAGGTGTGGCAGGCTGGCGGCTACGCGCTGCAGCGCGGCAATGCTGGTGGACTCCGCGCCGTAGTCCAGAAAATCCGAAAAGAACATGGTGGCGGTGCCGAGGAGCACGCACACCCCTAGCACGGCTGCCAACAGTTTGACTGTGTAGGGCGCTTGCGGAGTTGAGTGTTCAGAAATTGGGCTATGCATGGCAAGTTTTGCGCAAGTGCACCGGAAGAGACAGCCAGCGGTGGCTAAGTGCGCATTGTAACCCAGCGCTGTAACTGCGGGACGTTGCCTTGCGCAGCGGCTGGCAGTTTTGCTGGAATGGCTGGCAGGTCATGTTTGTGGTGCGTGTTCCGGTTGGCTTTTCCGCACAAACATCACGATTCATCGTGTGGCGTATGGCGCGCTCTGCGATTGTGATCGACCTTGCCGGTGCTGCTGTTGTTATCGTAGAATAATGCAATGCGCGCAAATGTTTTCTGCTTTGCCAACCATCAGCTGAATGCGTTCGGATTGGCAACGGGCGGGTGCGGCAGGGGCGGCACAAACGCCGAGGCTGGTGCATTTTAAATGGCGCAGTCTGAAGAGCGCGTGATTTCGCCGCTGCCACAGGTGGAAGATGTGGTGGATTCCGCACTGCGTCCGCAAACACTTGCGGATGTCATCGGGCAGGACAAAGTTAAAACCAACTTGCAAATTGTGGTCGAGGCAGCGCTGGCTCGCAAAGAGCCGCTTGATCACATTCTCTTCTACGGGCCGCCGGGTTTGGGCAAGACCACGCTTGCGCATGTGATGGCAAAGGAAATGGGTGTCAACATCAAGATTACGGCCGGCCCCGTGATCGAACGGCAGGGCGACCTGGCTGCAATTCTTACCAACCTGCGCGAAGGCGATGTGCTTTTTATTGATGAGGTGCACCGCTTGGGGCGCGCGGTTGAAGAAGTGCTGTACCCTGCAATGGAAGATTATGCGCTGGACCTCGTGGTGGGAAAAGGGCCGGGCGCGCGCAACATTCGGTTGAAACTGCCGCGCTTTACAGTGATTGGCGCCACCACGCGCCTGGCGCTGATTACCGCGCCGCTGCGCACGCGCTTCGGCGTAATTTTCCGGCTGGATTTTTATGATTTGGCTGCGATGGAGGCGATTGTGCTGCGCGCTGCGGGCTTGCTGCACCTGCCGATTGATGCTGCGGGAGTAACGGAAATTGCGCGGCGCGCGCGCGGCACTCCGCGCGTAGCGCTGCGCTTGTTGAAGCGCGTGCGTGACTACGCCCAGGTGCGGGCTGCCGGCTTTGTAAGCCGCATGGTGGCCGATGCAGCGCTGGACTTGCTGGAAGTTGATGCGGTTGGACTGGATGAAATTGACCGGCGGCTGATGGGCGCAATCATTCAAAAGTTTGGCGGCGGTCCGGTGGGCCTTGATACCGTGGCGGCTTCAATCAGTGAAGAAGCGGACACCATCATGGACGTCTACGAGCCGTATCTGTTGCAGCTGGGGTTTCTAGAGCGCACCGGCCGCGGTCGCGTTGCCACACGCCTGGCTTACGAACACCTCGGCCTCACGTATCCGGAGACGGTGCAGCCGCGCATGATTTGAGTGCGCCATGCGGCGTACAACTCCTCATCTCACAAGCCGCCGCGTGCTTGCGCTAAAAACTTTTTACTGATGGAAACAGCTGAGCTGGATTACCACCTGCCCGCGGAGTTCATTGCGCAAACTCCGCTGGAGCCGCGCGACAGTTCGCGCTTGATGTACCTGCCGCGCACGGCTGGCTTCCCGACCAACCACAACTTTACGGATCTGCTGCATTTGCTGCGCGCGGGCGACCTGCTGGTCTTCAATGATACGCGCGTGCTGGCTGCGCGCGTGGCAGCGCGCAAGCCAACGGGCGGCAAGGTGGAGCTGCTGCTGCTGCGCCCGGTGGGTGGGCGCCAATGGCTGGTCTTGGTGGGTGGCCGCGGTGTTGCGGTGGGTAGTACGCTTGTGCTGGAAGGCAGCGGGCAGCCTGTGCACGCGCGCGTTGTGCAAGCGCTGCAGGCCTCCGAGCGCATTGTGGAGTTCTCGGAGCCGGTGGAAACTTGGATCGACCGCCTCGGCAGCGTGCCTTTGCCGCCCTACATTCATGCGCAGCTGCGCGACCCGGAGCGCTATCAGACGGTTTACGCGTGCCGCCCCGGGTCGGCAGCCGCGCCCACAGCCGGGCTGCACTTCACACCGCAGCTATTGCAGCAACTGGCCGGGTTCGGCATCGCGTCAACGCATGTTACCTTGCATGTTGGCTTGGACACCTTTCAACCAATCACAGCTCCAACTGTAGACGCGCATTCGATCCACAGTGAATGGTGTAAACTTTCACTCGAGACTGCGGAGAAAATTGCGGCAACGCGCGCCGCCGGAGGCCGGGTGGTGGCTGTGGGCACTACGAGTGCGCGCGTGCTTGAGAGCGCCGCTGCTGCGTGCGCGGGAAGCCCGGCCGAGTATGCGGGCGAGACGCGGCTTTTTATAACGCCGGGCTACAACTTTCAGGCCGTGGATGGGTTGATCACGAATTTTCATCTGCCGCGTTCAACACTGTTGTTGCTGGCGGCCGCGATTTTAGGCAAGGGTGGCTTGCCGCGTTTGTTGCAGGCCTATAGTGTTGCGATGCAGGCCGGCTATCGGTTCTACAGTTTTGGCGATGCGATGTTGATTGTGTGATGCGGCCGGCAAATTAAGTTTTAGAATCTACGAAACAAGGAATTAATGATGCTGCGAGTGTTGCGGGTGAATGTTTCGACTGACGTGATTTCGTTTGATCCCGTGCCCAAGGCGTGGGAGCGCGTGGCAGGCCGGGCATTGATTGCGCGCGTGCTGCTTGATGAAGTGCCGCCCGAATGCGATCCCTGCGGCCCGCACAACAAGCTGATCTTTGCGCCCGGAGTGCTGGTGGGCCAGATGGTGTCCAGCTGTGACCGGCTGTCAATCGGCGGTAAGAGTCCGCTGACAGGCGGCGTAAAAGAATCCAATTGTGGTGGCTCCACCGGCTTGCACATTGTTTGGCTGGGCCTCAAGGCAATCCTCGTTGAAGGCAGTCCGGCTGCGGGCGCCGCGCTGCGCCTGCTATGCATCGGTCCGGATAGTGCGCACTTTGAAGAGTGCAGCGATGTACTTGGGTTGGGCGTGCATGAGACAACGCAGCGCTTGCGCAGCCGCTTCGGCACCAAAGTGTCGATTGCCATGATTGGGCCAGCGGGCGAGATGCGGCTGCGCGGCGCCGGCATCATGCACTTGGACAAGGATGGCAACCCGGGCCGCATCAGTGCGCGCGGTGCCATGGGCGTGTTGATGGCTGCGAAAGGGCTCAAGGCCGTGATCATTGATCCCGGCAAAACGCGCCGGCCCGCGCTGGCAGACGCGCCGCGCCATAACGCAGCGCGCAAGCTTTATGTAAAGGCGCTGGCGGAGCATCCCCAGACCAGCAAGATCTACCCGGAGTACGGCACGGCTTCGATTGTGGACATGTGCAATGGCTTCGGCGCAATTCCCACGCGCAATTTTTCCAACGGCCGTTTTGAGCACGCGGAAAAAATCAATGGCGATGCATTTCACGATTTGATGGTGGGGCGTGGCGGCGAGGGTGACCCGACGCATGCCTGCATGGCCGGCTGCACAATTCAATGCTCCAACATTTATGCGGATGTGAACGGCAAGCAGATTGTGTCGCCGGTGGAGTATGAAACTATTGGGCTGGTCGGTTCAAATTTGGGCATCAGCGAACCGGACATGATTGCGCATCTGAATTACCAGATGAACGATTTGGGCTTGGATACTATTGAAACGGGCGCAGCGCTGGGCGTGGCGGCAGAAGCCGGCCTGATGGAGTGGGGCGATGGCCTGCGTGCCATGCAGTTGATGGAGGAGGTGCGTAAAGGCACGGCGTTGGGGCGCGTGATTGGCAACGGCGCAAAACTCGCCGGCGAGGTGCTGGGCGTGCAGCGCGTGCCGGTCGTCAAGGGCCAGGCTATCTCGGCGTATGATCCGCGCGCCATCAAAGGCACCGGTGTCACATACGCAACATCTCCGCAAGGCGCCGACCACACGGCAGGGCTTACGCTGCGCATGCCGGTGGATCACCTCAAGCCCGAGGGGCAGGTGGCTGCGTCCCGCACTGCACAAATTCGCATGGCGGGTTTTGACAGCCTCGGTGCATGCATCTTTGGTGCATTCGGATTTAATTTGGCGCCCACCACAATTCAGGATCTGGTTAACGGGCAGCATGGTTGGGATGTGGGGGCTGATTATCTGACTGAGCTGGGCAAAGCGACGATTGACCTCGAGCGCGAATTCAACCGGCGGGCGGGCTTCACTCCCGCTGATGACCGGCTGCCGGAATGGATGACGCTGGAAGCGCTGGCGCCCAACAACACTGTCTTTGATGTGCCGGCCGCGGAGATGGATGCAATCTACAACTGGTGAGCGCATCTCGGTCACGATAAAGCTGCACTCCGTGCTGCGCACACTGGAGACAACCGAGCCGCGCAGCCGCGTGCTGCTGGAGCTGGCGCCCGGCAGCACCGTCGCCACAGTGGTTGCAACGCTGAAGATACCTGAGATGGATATTGTTTACGTGCTAAACGAGAGTGTGGTGGAAAGTAATGCGCTGCTGCACGCTGGCGACACGCTCGCGTTAATTCCTGCGCTTGAAGGCGGCTGCTGTGCACAGCGGGTCAAAACTGAAGTGCAACCCATCAACACGGTATTGAACATCAGGAGGATGAGTTGAACCAAAGCTCTTCGATTGACAGCGCAGACGCGCAGCGCATGTGCGCTGCCATTCAGGCGGAGTTGGCGCGGCGCGGCAAGGCTGCGGTGATTGCGGTGGCTGATGCGCATGGCGAGCTGCTGCTGCTGCTGCGCTGCGATGGCGCACCGCTGCCATCGATTGTGATTGCCACCAACAAAGCGTGGACTGCAGCGCGCGAGCGCAAACCAACGCGCCAGGTGGGGCAGGCGGCGCGTGACCCGCAAGATGGCTTCGACATGGCGTACTTTGGCGACCCGCGCTACATTGGCTGGGGCGGCGGCGTGCCGGTGTTTTCTAGCGGGCAGCTAGCCGGCTCTGTGGCAGTTAGCGGACTGTCTGAGGCGGAAGATATTGAGCTCGCCGAATTGGGCATCCGCGCCCTCTAAGCAACTTTGCGTTCCTCTGATCTTTTGCTATAACTAGTGCGTTTAGTGTGCCACCGAGTGGGGCTGCGTCCAGTTCCATCGTCAGTGCAGATAATTCTCCACAACAAACATAAATGATAAAAGTCACCGACCTCACAAAATATTATGGCGACGTTCAGGCGCTGAAGGGCATTAATTTCTCTGTTAAGCCCGGTGAAATTGTTGGACTGTTGGGGCCGAACGGCGCAGGCAAGACGACGTCGATTAAGATTTTGACCGGGTACTTGCAGCCTGATAGCGGCAGTGTGCAAGTGGACGGGCTGGATGTACTCAACCATCGCGAGCAGGTGCAGGCGCGCGTTGGTTACCTGCCGGAAAGCACGCCGCTGTACGGCGAGCTCTCGGTGCAGGACTACTTGCAGATGATGGCGGACCTGCGCGAGATTGCGGAGAGTGACCGGCAGGCACTGCTGTCCGAAGCTATTCATGCCACCGGGCTGGGCGAGCGCCTCACACAGCCGATTGCGCAGCTTAGCAAAGGATTTCGGCAGCGCGTGGGGCTGGCGCAAGCGATCCTGCACCGGCCGCGGCTGCTGGTCTTGGATGAACCCACCGTCGGCCTTGATCCGACGCAAATTATCGAAATCAGAAACTTGATCAAGAGCTTGGCGCCCAAGACAACAATTTTGTTTTCGTCGCACATCTTGCCCGAGGTGGAGGCGATTTGCGACCGGGTGATTATTATCATTAACGGTGTGGTGAAGGCGGACGCCCGGCTGGCGGAGCTGGCTGCCACCACCGATGCGGTGCTTGTGCTGCAGCACGCTGTGGCCGGCGTACCGGAAGCGCTGCGTGCGCTGCAGGGCGCAGTTGGCGTGCAAGCGCTGACGCAATCCGGCCACCCAGCCTTCCGCATTGCGGGCGCTGAGCGTGCGGATCTGTGCCCGCTGATTTTTGATCTGGCGCGCAAACAAAACTGGCCGCTCCGCGAGCTGCGCCGCGATGTGCGCACCTTGGAACATGTCTTCAATGAGCTGGCGCTTGCCGCGTAATGCTGCAACGCCATATTCTGGACACACTCGACTAATGCAACAAACACTCGCGATAACACGCAAAGAGCTCAACAGTTATTTTGGCTCGCCGATGGCGCTCATTTTTGTCGGCGTTTTTCTGGCCGCCACCCTCTTCACCTTTTTCTGGGTGGATACATTTTTTGCGCGCGGCATTGCAGACCTGCGGCCGCTGTTCCGGTGGATGCCGTTGCTGCTGATCTTTCTCACCAGTGCAGTCACCATGCGCCAGTGGAGCGAAGAGCAATCCAGCGGCACGCTGGAAGTGCTGCTCACGCTGCCAGTTGGCCCGGTGCAGCTGGTTGCTGGAAAGTTTTTGGCGGTGCTGGCACTGCTTGGCGTTTCGCTTGCACTTACATTGTTTTTGCCGCTGACAGTTGAGCTGCTGGGAAACCTTGATTGGGGGCCGGTGGTGGGAGGCTACATTGCAGCGTTGCTGCTGGCCGGCGCGTACGCAGCGCTGGGATTATTTGTCTCCTCCCGCACGGACAACCAGATCGTCGCACTAATCAGCACTGCGGTGCTGGGTGGTGTGCTGTACTTCATTGGCGCCCATGGGGTGGTTGATTTTTTTGGAGACCGCACCGGTGAACTATTGCGCGCGTTCGGGTCGGGTTCGCGCTTTGAGAGTATTGAGCGCGGTGTGCTGGATCTGCGCGACCTGCTTTATTACGTGTCGCTGATCGGGGTATTTCTGTCGCTGAATGTGCTGGCACTTGATTCCAAGCGCTGGGGCAAAGGTGCGAACTCGCTGCCGTACCGGCAGCGCATGATTTTGACGGTGGTGCTGGTTGGCGCAAATCTGGCTGTCCTGAACGTGTGGCTTTTTCCGGTGACGTGGCTGCGCGTGGACCTCACTGCTGGCCGGGAGTACAGCCTTTCGCCCGCAACTCGCAGCCTGCTCGCTAACCTGGATGAACCGCTGCTCGTGCGCGGTTATTTCAGCGCCAAGACGCATCCATTGCTGGCGCCGCTTGTGCCGCGCATTCGAGACATGCTGACCGAGTACGCGCTGGCTTCCAACGGGCGGGTGAATGTAGAGGTTGTTGACCCGCTGACGGACCCGGAGAAAGAGGCTGAGGCAAACCAGAGTTACGGCATCAAGCCTACTCCGCTGCAAGCAGCTGACCGCTATGGCGCTTCGGTGGTGAATGCTTACTTTGACATTCTTGTGCGCTATGGCGACCAGAATGTTGTGCTCAATTTTCAGGACTTGATTGAGGTAAAAGCCAGTTCCAATGGGCAGCCGGATGTGCGGTTGCGCAACCTGGAATACGACCTGACGCGGGCGGTCAAGAAGGCCGTATATGGTTTTCAAAGCATTGACGCTGTGCTGGCGTCACTTGAGCAGCCCGCGACCCTGACACTTTATACAACGCCGACGACGCTGCCAGAGCAGCTGCAAGTGGTGCCGGCTACCATCGCTAAAGTGGCGCAGGAGATTGCGGCCGCTTCTCAAGGCAAGTTTTCTTTTCAGCAGGTGCAAGTTGGTGCACCCGGAGCCCCCACACCAGATGAGTTGGGGCAGAAATTTGGGCTGCGTGCTTTTCAGGCATCTTTCTTTTCCCCCGATACTTACTTTTTGCACATGGTGCTGAGTGCTGGTGGCGAGAGTCAAGTGCTCTTTCCCGCCGGTGATTTTGGGGAAGCCAGCGTACGCTCGACGCTGGAGACCGCCCTCAAGCGCGGCGCCAAGGGTTTCTTGAAAGTAGTTGGCATTTGGACGCCGCCGGATGTGCCGGAACAAGACATGTTTGGGCAGCAGGCGCCGTCATTTAAAAGTTATAAAAGAATTGCCGAGGCACTGAGCGAGAATTACACCGTTCAGCCGGTTGACCTTTCCACCGGGCAGGTGGGCGGAAATGTCGATGTGCTGCTGCTGGTGGCGCCACAGGGTCTCACTGACAAAGATTTGTTTGCGGTTGATCAATACCTAATGCGCGGTGGAGCAGTTGCGGTTGCAGCGGGCAGCTACTTGTTGAAACCGGACGCAATGTCCGGAGGCCTCGCTGTGCAGGAGGTGGCGGGCGGGCTTGCGCCGCTGCTGGAGCACTATGGTGTCTCGGTCTCCAAATCACTGGTGCTGGATTTGCAGAACGAGCCCTTTCCGATTCAAATGGCGCGCACCGTCGGCGGTGTTGAAGTGCGCGAGTTTCAGGCAATGCCTTACCCGTATTTTGTTGATGTGCGCACCGATGGCATGGACGGCAAAAATCCGATTCTGGCCAATGTTGCAGCTGTGACGCTGAACTGGGTTTCGCCGATCACTGTGGATGAACCGAAGAACACTGGCCGCGAGGTCAGCCGGCTGCTGTCCTCCAGTGCCGAATCCTGGACGACAACCAACACAGTTGTGCAGCCTGATCTGCAGTTTTATCCGGCGCTGGGATTCCCGGAGGCGGAAGTGAAGGCGCCGCAGCTGTTAGCAGTGGCTATCAAGGGTGCGTTCGAAAGTTATTACAAGGGCAAGCAGTCACCGATTGAGACGGCCGCCGCTGCGGTGCCGGCTGATGCGGGCGCCGCAGCCGATGCGCCGCCGATTGCAGTCCCGCAGGCGCTGGGCATTATTGAGCGTTCTCCTGCCACAGCACGGCTGGTGGTGGTGGGCAGTGCAGAGTTCTTGAACGATGTGGTGTTTGATCTTTCGCGCAACTTGTCTGGCGACAGATACTTGAACAGCCTGCAGTTTGCGCAGAACATGGTGGACTGGTCGGTGGAGGACCTGGAGCTGCTGGGCATCCGCTCGCGCGGCACTGCCTCGCATGTATTGCTGCCGCTTACGCCGCAGGCGCAGTCGGTGGCAGAGCTGGGCAACTATGGCGTGGCGCTCATCGCGCTGCTGGTGCTGGCCTGGACGTGGCAGCGCCGGCGCCGCCGGCAGCAGCCGATGGTGCTGCTACCGCCGGCAGCAGCCCGCAAGCGCACAGATGTTGCGGCGGAATTGGCATCCTGATTATGAACAAAACAATCCGCGCACTTGCAGCGCTCTTGGTTGTGCAGATTCTGATTGGTGCCTATGTGTACTGGCCGCGCGCCACGGCTGAGACGGGGGGGCTGCTTTTTGCCGGCCGCACAGACACCGCCATCACCCGCTTGGTTATTCAAGATGACAAGGCGCAAAAGCTAACCTTGGAAGACAAGGGCGGCACATGGGTGCTGCCGGATGCGGGTGACTTTCCGGCGGATGCAGCCAAGATTACACCGCTGATCGAGAACATCAAGAAGCTGAAGACCGGCCGGCTGATTACCCAAACCGCGGCCAGCCACCGCCAGCTGCAGGTTGCCGAGGACAAGTTCACGCGCCGGCTGGACATTCAGTGGCAGGATGGTTCGCGCAGTTTGGTGTTCATTGGCAGTTCAAGTGGGGCCGGTGCCACGCACTTCCGGCTTGATCCGCAAGCGGAGGTTTACCTTTCGGCAGACCTTACAAGCTACGGCATCACACCGCAGGCATCGAATTTTATTGACACAAGCTATGTAAGCATTCCAGCCGAGACGGTGACCGCGATTGTGCTGGAAAATGCTGCGGGCAAATTGGAGTTTGAAAAAGCGGGCGATGCATGGACGTTGAAAGGCATGGGTGCGGATGAGGTGTTTAACTCAAGCGCATTTACATCGGTGCTGACACAGGCAACCGGAGTGCGCATGAGTGCGCCGCTCGGCAAAGAGGTGAAACCAGAGTATGCGCTGGCGCAGCCCAAAGCCACATTGTTAATTACGGCAAGCAAGGACAGCAAGCTGCAAGAGTACACGCTGCGCATCGGCGCCAAGCTGGGCGATGACTATGCGATGAGCTTTAGCGGCTCGCCGTATGCGGTGCGTGTGTCCTCTTATTCCGCCCTGAACTTTACTGACAAGACGCGCGCCGACTTCATTACACCGCCGGTAACTCCTACGCCGGCAGCGGCACCTTAGGCGCGCAGCGCAACCACGGTTGCGCTGCGCATGTTACGGTTGGTTCGTTGTGGGCTACGGGCGCGTATGCGGGTCAAACAGGCGCGCGTATTCTTCAAGCGCAAAGCGGTCGGTCATGCCGGCGATGTAGTCGCAGACGGCGCGTTCCAAGCCGTGCTGGGCAATTGCGCTACTTAGCTCGCCGGGCAGCTGGTTTGGCGACTTCGTAAATACTTCAAACATCTCGGCGATAAAACGCGCTGCCTTTTCCGCCATGCGTGCCACCCGGTGATGCTGAAAGAGCTCTTCGCGCAAATGTGACTTCAGTTCGGTTTGCATCGCCTGCATGGGTGCGGACCAGTCCACCACGTTTGTGGAGAGCTGCTGGATGTGCAGCGGTGAGCTGGCGCCAGAGCGCAGCAGCGCGCCTTCAGTAGTTTCGACCAAGTCTTGGATCTGAACGCCAATCAGGCGGCGGATCATGCGGTGGCGGTTGAGGTCCGTCAAATCGCGTCCGTCCCAGCGAATGGCTGCGCGCACTTTTTCCCAGAGTGCCTGGCCGCTCAGCGCAGCAGGCTGCAGCAGGCCAGCCCGCAGCCCGTCATCCAGGTCGTGCGCGGTGTAGGCCAGCTCGTCTGCAACATTTGCAATTTGCGCCTCGAGGCTGGCGCGCAGTTCAGGGTTGTATTCGCCGGCGTCTGCCTGATCGTATTCCGTCTCATGTTTGACGAGGCCCTCGCGCATTTCCCAAGTGAGATTGAGGCCGCGAAAATTTTCGTAGCGCTCCTCCAGTGTTGTGACGATGCGCAGCGTTTGGCGGTTGTGATCGAAGTTGCCGTGCGCCGCCATCAGGCGCTGCAGCACACGCTCGCCGGCGTGGCCAAATGGCGGGTGGCCCAAATCATGCGCAAGGCAGATGGCTTCCACCAAGTCCTCATTGGCGCCGAGCGAGCGCGCCATGCTGCGCCCCAACTGCGCCACCTCCAGGGTGTGCGTGAGGCGCGTGCGATAGTAGTCGCCTTCGCTGTTTACGAAAACCTGCGTCTTGTATTCAAGGCGGCGAAATGCGGTGGTGTGCAGTACGCGCGCCCGGTCGCGTTGGAAGCAAGTGCGGTCTTGCGCTTCGGGCTCCGGGTGCAGGCGTCCTTGTGACGCGCTGCTGCGAATACCATACGGTGCCAGCGTAAGGTTTTCATGGTCCTCCATGGCAGCGCGGTGAATGAGCATGAATGCGGGCTCAGGCGGATTGCGCCGGTGATGCGGACTTGCGGGATTTGGGGCGCGTGGCTTTGGCGGCGACGGCCGGTGCGCCATTGAGCGAGACGCGCAGTGAGTGAATCTGGTCGCGCAGGCCCGCGGCAGTTTCGAACTCAAGCTGGCGCGCGGCGGTTTTCATGCGGGCTTCAAGTTCAAGGATCAAGGAAATTGTTTCGGCAGTGGTGTGTGGCGCTTGCGGCTCAGCCGTGTACTCCGCCGCAGCTTCCGCCACGGTGCGCACCCGCGTGCTGATGTCATGCACGGATTTGATGATGCTGGCCGGCACAATGCCGTGCAATTCGTTATGCGCCAGCTGCACCGCACGGCGCCGGTTTGTTTCGTCGATGGCCAGGCGCATCGAGTCGGTAATCTTGTCTGCAAACATAAGCACGCGGCCGCGCACATGGCGCGCTGCACGCCCAATGGTTTGGATGAGCGCAGTGCTCGAGCGCAAAAATCCCTCCTTGTCAGCATCCAAGATGGCAACCAGCGAAACTTCCGGAAGGTCCAAACCCTCGCGCAGCAAGTTGATGCCCACCATCACATCGTACTTTCCAAGGCGCAGATCGCGCAGCAATTCCACACGCTCCAGTGCAACGATGTCGGAGTGCAGGTAGGTGACCTTGAGCCCAAGCTCGAGCATGTAGCGGCTCAGGTCTTCGGACATGCGCTTGGTAAGCGTGGTGACGAGTGTGCGTTCGCCGCGCGCGACGCGCTGCTGCACCTCTTCCACCAGCCGGTCGATCTGGCCTTTGATCGGCAGGATTTCTATTTCCGGGTCAACGAGCCCGGTGGGGCGGATGATTTGCCGGATGACGCGATCGGCAATTGAAAGTTCGTAAGGCGCGGGCGTGGCCGTTGTGTAAATAATTTGGCCGGTGCGCGTGCCAAACTCGTCAAAGTTCAGCGGCCGGTTGTCCAGTGCAGAGGGCAGCCGGAAGCCGTAGTCGACGAGCACTTGTTTGCGGGAGCGGTCGCCGCCAAACATGCCGCGCACTTGCGGCAGCGCCATGTGGCTTTCATCCACTACGAGCAGGAAATCTGACGGGAAGTAGTCCAGCAGCGTCCACGGCGGCGAACCGGGCGGGCGCTGGTCGAGCGGGCGCGAGTAGTTTTCAATCCCCGAGCAATAGCCGGCTTCCCGCAGCATTTCCAAGTCATAGCGGGTGCGTTGCTCGATGCGCTGCGCCTCGAGGTGGCGTTCGTTGGCTTTGAAAAATATGAGCTGCTCTTCAAGTTCCGCTTCGATGTCCAGAATCGACTGCTTTAGTTTGTGCTCTTCGGTGATGAAGTGCTTGGCGGGAAAGATGTCCAGTGACTCGTGCAGCTGCAGAACTTCGCCGGTCAGCGGCTGGACCTCCATGATGCGTTCGACCTCATCATCGAAGAAGTCGATGCGGTACGCGTTGTCACTATAGGGCGGCTGCAGCTCGAGCGTGTCGCCTTGCACCCGGAAAGTGCCGTGTCGCAGTTCAAGGTCGTTGCGCTGGTACTGGCTGTCCACCAGGCGGCGCAGCAGCGCATTGCGCCGATGCTCTGTGCCGGCGACCAGGTGCACCACACCGCTGTAGTAGGACTCGGGATTCGCAAGGCCGTAGATGCAGGAAACCGAGGCGACGATGATCACGTCGCGCCGGCTCATGAGCGCAGCGGTCGCTGCCAGCCGCAGGCGCTCAATCTCTTCATTGATGTCTGTTTCCTTTTCAATGTAGAGGTCTTTTTTCGGTACGTAGGCTTCTGGTTGGTAGTAGTCGTAGTAGCTTACAAAGTACTCGACTGCGTTGGCCGGGAAGAAATCGTGGAACTCAGAGTAAAGCTGTGCCGCCAGGGTTTTGTTGTGTGTGAGCACGAGGGTGGGGCGCTGCGTTTGCATCACCACCTGCGCAATGGTGTAAGTTTTGCCGGTGCCGGTTGCGCCCAGCAAAACCTGGTGCCTTAAGCCGCTGTTGACGCCGTTGACCAGCTCCGCAATTGCCTGCGGCTGGTCGCCCATTGGCTGATATGGTGAATGCAGATCAAACTCAGGCATGGCTCGGATTATACCGATGGACTGCAGCGCAGGCTTTGTATACTGTGGAGTTGATGTGCGGATCCCAATGTTGAACGGCATGATTCCACTTTTGGTGTTGGTGGGGCCGACGAGTGTGGGCAAAACGGAGCTTAGTCTGCACTTGGCTGCGCGTTTGGGCGCAGAAATTGTCTCGGCAGACTCGCGCTATTTGTACTGCGGGCTGGATATAGGCACGGCCAAGCCGGGGCGCGCAGAGCTGGCGCGCATTCCGCATCATCTGGTGGACGTAACCGCTCCAGACCAGCCATGGTCGTTGGCGGAATACAAACGTGCGGCGGTGGCGGCGATTGCGGACATCTACGCGCGCGGCCGGCTGCCGCTGCTGGTGGGTGGTACCGGACAGTACGTGCGCGCGCTGTTGGAAGGCTGGCAGATCCCGGCAGGTGGCGGGGACATGCAATTGCGGGCACGCCTCACGGCGCAGGCGGAAACTGCCGGAGGGCTGGCCGCGCTGTACGCGCAGCTAACGGAATTGGATGCGGGCGGTGCTGTGCAAATTGATGCGCGCAATCCGCGCCGGGTGGTGCGCGCGCTCGAAGTGTGCTTAACCACCGGCCGGCCTTTCAGTGCGCAGCGCACGCGCTTGGCGCCAGCATACGGCGTCTGCCAAATTGGGCTGACACTGCCGCGCGCTGAGCTTTTCGCGCGCATTGACGCGCGAGTGGACCAGATGCTGAATGATGGCCTGCTAGCTGAGACGCAGCGCCTTGCAGCCCAAGGGTTGGCGTGGGATCTGCCCGCGCTTTCGGCGCTGGGTTACCGCCAGCTGGGTGCGCACTTGCGCGGCGAGTGCAGCCTGGCGGAGGCGGTGCTGCGCATCAAGCATGATACGCGGCGCTTTGCCCGGCGCCAGTATTCATGGTTTTCTTTGAGCAACGCGGAGATCACTTGGTTTGATGTGGTGCGCACGCCGCGCGCACAGATTGAGCAGCATGTTGTGGGCGCGCTGCAAAAGGCCGGCTACGAAGTGCCGGCAGGTAGAATCGGCACGTGAATATTGCGCGCCTCATGGCTGTGCTTGCGCTGCTTGCACCGCTGGGACTTGCGCCGCTGCCGGCAGCCGAGGCCAGCAACGGGCAGCCAGCTGACCCGCAGAGCGGTGCTGCCGCCGCGCTGGACAACCTGTCGGATGAGGACAAAATTGCGCAGCTGTTTCTTGTCACATTCACCGGATCCAGTGTTGATCCAGCGGCTGCAATTTTTCAGGTTCTGCGGCGCTATCACTTGGGCGGGGTGGTTCTCACGCGTGCCAATGACAACTTTGACGATCGCACCGATGTGCGGGCGGCACTGTATGCACTGACGGGCGCGCTGCAAGCTGCCAATCAAGATCAAGCGCCATCCGGCGTGATTGCCACCCCAACGCCCAATGCGCTGCAGCCACTGCCGCAGCCGTTGTTCATTGCGGTTGCACATGGCGGGCTCGGCCTGCGGACAGATGAGCTGCTGAGTGGCCTGACTGCTTTGCCCAGCCCGCTTGCAATTGGCGCAACTTGGAATCCGGACTTCGCGCGCTTGGTGGGTGCAGCGGCCGGGCGCGAGCTGCGCCAGCTGGGGTTCAACATGCTGCTGGGGCCGAACTTGGATGTGGCAGGCAGCCCCAATCCTGCAAATCCGGGCGACCTCGGCGCGGGCGTATTTGGTGGCAATGCATTTTGGGTGGGTGAGTTTGGGCGCGCGTACACACTTGGCGTGCATGCCGGCAGCGGCCGGCGGGTGGCGGTGATCGCCGGCACCTTCCCCGGCATTGGCAGTGGCGACCGGGACGCAGTATTAGAGGTACCCGTTGTTACCAAGCCACTCGCCGAACTGCTGGCCACGGACATCCGGCCATTTTCGGCGGTGGCGAGCTTGGAGCGCGATACTGAAGGTGCGGCAGATGGGTTTGTGACTGGCCCGGGTTTGTACGCCGGGCTGCAGGGATCAATTTCGCGGGACACGCGGCCGCTGGCGATTGATGAGACTGCGTTGAAGGAACTGCTGCAGCGTGATGCGTTTCGGCCATGGGTGCAGCTTGGCGGCCTGCTTGTGAGCCTGCCACTTAATCATCCCGGCGTGCGGCGCGACTATCTGGCTGGCCAAAACCTGCTGGCCTCCAATGTGGCGTATACGGCATTGATGGCGGGCAATGACTTGCTGCAGGTGTCAGTGCAGGATGAAGATGCGTTGGCTGCGCTGCCGGCCACGCTGGGCGGGCTTGTGAACCGCTACAAGCAGGGCGGGTTGTTTAGTGAACGTGTGGATCAGGCTGTGACCCGCATCCTAGAACTCAAGCAGGGGTTATACGGAAAGTTTGGCGCGGGCGCAGCCATCACCGCTGCGCCGCTTGCGCCCTTGGTGCCGGCGGATGGCGATGTGGCGGCAATTGCGCGCGAAGCGTTCACGCTGCTGGCGCCGGCTCCGGCTGATTTGGTGCAGCGCCTGCCGCAGCCTCCGGCACCGGGTGCCCGCATTGTATTTCTCACGCAGACGCAGCTTGTGCGCCAATGCAGTTTGTGCCGGCCGCAGCGGCTGCCGCCGGTTGATGCATTACAATTTGTTGTGGAGCGCGCTTACGTTCCATTTCCAAGGGTGTGCACCCCGAACCTGAGCGCTTTTGATTTTGCGAAGCTGGCTGATTTTCTTCCCGGGGTTGTGCCCGCGCCGGTGCTGCAAACCACCGAAACACCGGCGCCGGACTCTGGTGCGGCGACGGCCACCGCCACAGCCGTGCCCACCGCTGCTGCGCCGCGCACGCCGATTGCAGATGCGCTGCGCGATGCGGGCTGGGTGGTTGCGCTGCTGCAGCCGGCGCAACCGGCGGATGGATTGCCAACCAGCTTTCAGCGCTTGCTGGCAACCCGCCCAGACTTGCTGGCCGGCAAAAAGCTGGTGGTGTTTACGCTCGGCGCACCATACTATTTGGATGCTGCAGCACTTTCTCAAATTACTGCATATTACGGTTTGTTCAGCGCAGCGCCGGCCTTTATAGATGTGGCTGCACAAGCGCTGTTTCAAGATTTGAAACCGCGCGTGGGCGGGCCGGTGTCCGTGCCGGCTGCGGCTTACTTTTTGGCGGAGCGCTTGCTGCCCGATCCGGCACAAAAATTTGAACTGGTGGCCGAGTTGGTGTTGCCCGCGGGCGCTGCGCTGACGCCATCACCGGAGCCCACGCAAGCTTCCACGGCTGCGCTTACACCAGTGGTTTTGGCAACGGCGCTTATCTCCGGTGCCACGGCGCTGCCGCCAACGCTTCCGGAAGGCGCGCAGGTGAATCTGAGCACCACGATATTGCTTGACTTCAACGGCAATATTGTTCCGGATGGCACTCAGGTGGATTTTGAGGTGCTATACAAGGATGCTGCCGAGCTGCGCGAAGTGTTTGCTACCGGATATACAATGCGGGGTGTGGCACGCGTGGCTCTCGCTCCCAAGCATGTCGGCGGCATTGAGATACGTGCCTTTAGCGGGCGCGCTGTATCGCTGCCGGCGCCGCTACAGGTGAGCAACGTGGCGGGTGAGCCCGCCATCGTGGTGCTGACTTTGACTCCAAGCATTACGCCCAGCGCCTTGCCCGCAGCCACCAACACGCCCGTGCCACAGATTGCGCTTGATGCAAACTTGCCGGCCGGCGGTGTGAAAGAGGGGCAGCAGTCTGCGCCGGCTGCCACCGACCCGCGCGACCTTTTGAGCGCGCTATTTATTAACATTGCGGTGGCTGGTTATGGCTGGTACGCAGCGCAGCGCAGCGGCCGCGGCTTAATCCAGCGCTTTCGGCTTGCCTTGGGGGTTACGATTGGGGTGTGGCTGGCATACGACTTGTACGTTTTGCGCGCGCCCGGTGCGGGCCTGCTGCAATCGTTGGGAGCGCTTGCCCCGGTGCTTTGCGCAGCCGGCGGTGGCTTCGCTGCGCTGGTGGTGGACCGCTACAAGCTGCAATTGGCAGCCAGCTGGCAATCCGGCAGCAGCCGGCTGCAGGCGGCGTGGCTGTCCATGCGCACGGGCAGCATCAAGTAGCCAGCGTGGCAATCACCCCAATTCCAATCATGACCAGCGCAGCGATCGACAGGTGCCGTTCCAAGGGGTCCGTAAAGGCCAGCTGCGCCCATTCCCAGGCGTTGGCCGGCACAAACTCGGGTGTGCCTTGCGGCCCCGGGAAAATGCCATCCTGCAACGCGCCCCGGAAGTCGGCGATGGTGGGCGGGCGGTCCTCGGGGTGCAAATGGAGCGCCCAGTGCAAGGCGCGTTCTGTGCGCGTGCTCAGCAGTGGATTGATGTCGCGCACCGGCACCAGGCTGTCTGTTTGCAGGAAGCGAATTTTGGCCTCGGCGGGCGGTGTATTGGTGAGCAGGTGGTAAAGCGTAGCCGCAAGGCCGTAGACATCGGTGCGCCCATCGGTATGTCCGGTATCACCGCCGTACTGTTCCAGCGGCGTGTAGTGGATGGTGCCGCGCCCCTGCACCACCGTGATCGTGCCGTCGTTGGGCACCATCAGTTTCACAAGTCCAAAATCTACAAGCTTGATCAAGCCGCCGGGTGTCAGGCGGATGTTGGCGGGCTTGATATCGCGGTGCACGACTGGCGGCTGCTGGGAATGCAGATACTCAAGCGCATGCAGCAATTGGCGCGCCCAATCCAGCACGAGCAACTCGGGGATCAGTGTGCCGGCAGCGCGTGCGGTTTCAATGCGCTGGCGCAGGTCAACCCCCGCCACATAATCCATCACCAAAACTTCGGTCTCGCCCAGCGAGAAAAAGTCCGAGACTTTGGGCAGCGCAGGGTGATCGAGGCGCGCGAGCACAGACGCCTCTTGATAGAACTGCGCCCGCGCCTGGCGCTGCGCCTCTGGTGTGGCGCGCGGATCGCCGCTGACTTGTTTCAGCGCGCACTGGCGGCCCTCCAAGCGCAGGTCTTCGGCAAGAAAGATGGTGCCCATGCCACCCTTGCCGTGCGCGCCCAGCACACGATAGCGCTGGTTGAGGACGTCGCCGGCAGCTGGAATCATGGTGGCATTATATCGGCGTGCCGGCGCGCGCGGGCTGGAGGGTTATGAAGCCCGGCGGGGTGGCGGCTTTGGTGGTGGCTGGGGGTGCGCTCAAGGGCCAGCGCTTTGACCTGACGGGCGAGACCTTCACGATTGGCCGTGAGCCGCTGTGCGATTTATTTATTGAGGAAGCTACCGTGTCGCGCAAGCACGCCACGCTGCAGCGCATTGACGAGAAATGGTTCATTACTGACACGTCAAAAAACGGCACGCATGTTAATAGCCAGCGCGTGAGCGGGTTGGTGGCGCTTGTTAACGGCGACAAGATTGCGATCGCCACCGCTGCGCAGCTGGAGTTTGTGGGCTCTGGAGACACGATTCCGCTTTCGCTGGAGGAAGGCCAGGCAGTGGGACGCATGCACCTTGATCGCAAAACGCGAGAGGTGCGGCTGCGCGGCCAGCTACTGATCCTGTCTGCATCCCAGTATGTGATGCTGGAATTGTTCTACTTGAGCAGCGGAGAGATCAGAACCCGCGACCAAGTTTCACGCGCGGTCTGGCCGGATGATGACCCGGCCGGAATTACGGAGCAGATGATCGATGCACTTGTGAAGCGTTTGCGCGACAAGATGGTGTTACTAGATGCCGACCACGATTACATTTTGACCGTGCGCGGTCAGGGTTTTCGATTTTCCAACCCGCAGGTTTAGTGGTGTAGTGGCAGGTTGGCGCGTGTGCCGCGCTAGCGCCACTTGGCCAGTGATAGCTCACGCTGTGCGAGGCCGTGGTACTCCTTTAACTTGGCGCTCATATCGGCGTGGCCGCGTGCGTCAAGGTCATCCCCAAGCTCAACCATGGATTGCAGCAGCTCGGCGGTGAGTTCAGCAGCCCGATTGCGCAGCATTTCGGCGGCGGCTTCTGCTGACTCCAATTGCAGCAGGTCGTTGATGAAGCGCATTTCCGGCGGGGTGCTGGCATCCAGCTCAGCCATGATGGTGGCGCGCAATTGTTCGAGGCGCGCAATCGCATCCTTGTGCCCCGCCTTTTGGGCAGCCTCAATGTTCTGGTTCAGCACTGCGAGGGTGAGGTCGCTGATCTCAGGCAGTGCCTCGCGCACAGCAGCTGGTTCAT
This sequence comes from Chloroflexota bacterium, assembly GCA_003670425.1. Lineage (GTDB taxonomy): Bacteria > Chloroflexota > Anaerolineae > Anaerolineales > UBA11657 > BD1. The sequence continues at coordinate 1,242 of QWRL01000018.1, read as the reverse complement.
CCGGAGCCTGCAGCAGCGCCTGCAGTAGCTGCGCCGCGGCTGCGCCCTCTGCCTTTGCGGCCGCATCCCGGCGCGCAACTGCGTCCAGCAACACCTGGCGCGCGCTTTCCAGTAGTTTGCGCTGCTCGCCTTGGGCTGCATCAATGTGCTTGGTGAGACCAACAAAGAATTCGTAGTCCACCAGCTGGCGCACCAGCGTCACCACTGCCCGCAGGCGCAGTTCATCCGGGTTGGCGCATACCACCTGCAAAAGCGCATCGCGGGTGAGGTTGCTGCCCAGGGCTTGCAGCTCCTCTGCCACTTCCTGCAGCACCTGAGACTGGCGGCTGCTACTGCGGCCAATGGTTGAGTGCAGCGCTATCTGTTCGCTAAGGGCTGCAATGCGCCGGGCGGTATCCTGCTCGGCTTCGCCATTGCCGGTTGCGCGTTGGAGCAGTGCCCCCAAGATTTGCACAAAGGTCAGGTCAATTTCCGCATCGCGCTGCTGGATCAGGGTGGGCAGATTGGTGGCGTCCGCTTTCATCAAGTCTTGCAACAGCTGCAGCTTGGCACGCTGCGTGTCCAGCATTTCGGGCGTGATCCCGTCAGCTTCCAGGATTCGGTTGATCAGGTTTTGCATCGAAAGCATTTCTTGCGGACGCAGCAGATAGCCTTTGCGCTGGTCTGCCGGTGTGCGGTTTACAACCTGGCGCGTGAGGCTGCCCAGCAGATTTTCCTTTTCCTGCAGCCGCATGTTGAGTTCCATCGGCACAAAAGTAAGCAGCAGCTCCTTTGCAGGGTCGTGATACACAAGCGGTGTGCCCAGCATGGAGGTTTGCCCGCACAGCGGACATGCCAGCAGGTTCAGCTGGCCCTTGAGCAGGCGCTGCTTTGCACCCGGATCAGCGCCGGCATCCACCAGCTGCTCAAGGTGCACGGCCACGGGCTGCCGGCACTGGGGACAGGCCACTGAGGTGTTCGGTGCGGTGCTTGCCATATTGCTGTTCGCCTAATCTTCGCGCGGCAGGCTGAACAGGAAAGCTGCGCCGGTGCCGACTTGCGACTCCACCCAAATGCGCCCGGCGTGCGCCTCCACAATTGCCCGCGCAAGATACAAGCCGAGGCCGGCGCCAGAGGCGCGCTCGGTGGCCAGCGTGGTAGCGCGATAGAAGCGGTCAAACACACGCTGCACTTCCTCCGGCGGCAGGCCGGGCCCCTCGTCGCTTACGCTCACCACAATTTCCTGCGGCAGTGCGCGCCCCC
>QWRL01000174.1 GCA_003670425.1 Chloroflexota bacterium | reverse complement strand
CATCAACTGGACGCTAAATCCCAAAGAGACCCTGGTGCCACGCTGGCACCAGGAACCACCGCCCACAATGTACTGGCCGGTTGGTGAGACTGCGCAGTTTGTGCGCCAGTACATGCTGCTGGCAGGCACGCCCCCCGGAAACTACCGCGTCTACGCAAGCATCTTCGACGTCAGCACGCTGCAGCCGGCACGCGTACTTGCGCCTGCAATGGCCGGCAACAAAGGGCGCTTCGAGATCGCCACGCTAACTGTTGCGCGGCCAGCCGCGCCACCGGATGTGACCGGCGAATCAGGATTGTTACCGTCCCCCGCCACACTTGCAGCCGGCCTCAAGCTGCTGGCGTTTGTACCGGACCGCAGCAGCGCAATGCCAGGCGAGCAGATGGCGGTTGGATTGCTTTGGAAGTCAGACCAGCCGCTCGCGGCGGATGTACCCATCTCGATCTCGCTCGCAGGCACCGAACTTGCTTTCACTACGCAGCCCACGCCGGGCTTCCCAACTTCAGCATGGCTGCCGGGCGATGTTTGGCGCGGGCGCTACCTTGTGCGGTTGCCCGCAAATATTCCGGCCGGCGCACATGCGTGGCAAGTTGCTTCCAATGGCGCCGCCATCACACTGCCAGACACACTGCGCATTGAACTGCCCGAGCGGCGATATGAACCAACCGCCACAGCTAATCAAACTGCATTGCAATTCGGCACAGATGTTGAGTTGGCCGGGTTTACGCTGCAACCCGCACAACCGGCTGCCGGCTCGCAACTTCAGCTGCAACTGGAATGGCGCGCGCTAAAGACTCCGCCCGCAGAACTGGCCGTGTTCGTGCATGTGGTGGCGCCGGACGGAACAATAATTGCGCAGCATGATGCGGTGCCCGCAAACTGGGCGCGCCCGACCACCGGTTGGCTGCCCGGCGAATATGTAAGTGACACACACGCACTGCAACTGCCGGCAAGTGCCAGCGGCAGCTATCAGGTGCTGGTTGGCTTGGTGGACCGTGCCACCGAACAGCGCCTGCCAGTGACGGGCGGCACCGCCGATGCAGAGCGCGCGCTACTGACGACGATCACGATCCAGCCGTAATCAATTTCAATCATGTTCAGCAGCCGCAAGTCTGACCCATGGCAGCGCGCAGCCACCGCCCAAACGGTGCTTGCTGCGCAAAGCAGCTTCAACGGCACACTGCATGTCGAGGGCAGCGTGCGCATTGAAGGCGCGTGCGCGGGGGCGGTGCACGCGACGGCAACAATTTTTGTCGGCTCACAAGCGCAAGTAACGGCCACGCTGCAGGCGCAGCAAGTTCTGATTGCCGGCACAGTGCGCGCCAGCATACAGGCGCAGGTGGTGGGTCTTCTATCCGGCGCGCAAGTCTACGGAAACATCACCACACGCGAATTTTCATCCGAGGAGGACAGCAGCTTTCAGGGCGAGCTGCTGCTGCTGGAGTAGCGCGCGCCCGCAGCGCTAGCCGCCCGGCGCCGGCACCGCTTCCACCACCAGTGCGCCCGCAGGCAGCAGCGCACCCGCACCAAATTTGTAAACCGCCTGCCAGGGTTGATACTGGGTGCGGGTGGTATCAGAGAAAAGCGCACTGCCCGCGCGCGTTACCGTGCGCTGCACTTCAACATCTGCACCGGGATACTCCCATTCCACCTGCTTGATCTCCCCCGCCTCCAGATCGGCAGCGGGTTCGTAGCGTGCCACTTCAGGCTTGCTCACATTTGCAACCAGCGCCTGCGATACCTTGACTTCGCGTCCGTCGGTTGTGCTGTAGAAGCGGTAGGTCACCGACTGCTGCGCAGCATCCACTTCACTGTCAACCAGCAACCATGCGTCGCGGTCATTGCGGAAACGAAAGTCAGCCACCGGGCTGAACACGGTGGCATCCAGGCCGGGGCCGGGGCTGTTGGGCCCCTGCTCGTAATAGCCAACGCGATACGCGTGCGAGTTGCGCTCGATGATCGGGTAGCCCGCAAAGTAGGCGGCGCGAAATGCGGTGGTGCTTACCTGGCAGATGCCGCCGCCCACGCCCTGCACCGTGCGCCCGGCAAAAATTACCAGCGCTTCCGCAAAGCCCTTGTCCAGCGAAACATCACCAAGCGCATTGTTGAATGAGAACTCGGCGCCCGGCGCCACCAACACGCCGCGCGCATTCGCTGCGCCGGCCAGAATATTTTGGATGCGCGCATTGCTCGATCCGCGAAAGTGGGTTGTGGCTTCGGCCACCAGCTGCCGGATGCCAAGGTCGGCTGCGTTTGTGCTGCCGGATACCGGCGGCTGCAGCGTGTCAAACTCCAGTGCAATGCGATGTTGCGCCTGCGGCAGGCCGGAGTTGATGGCCGCAAGTGTGCGGTCGATGTTGAGTGCACGCCCCGGCGTGCCCGGCTTCAACTCCCGCAGCGCCTGCTGCTCCACATCAAAGGTGAAGCGTGCATCGCGCGGCGCAACGCCCGTGTGCGTAGCCGCGTATTCAAGAAATGCGCGCAGGCTGTCCTGCCGCAGGCCCACCGCAAAAGTTGCGCTGCCATCCGCCTGCTCCACGCGCTGCAAAACCAGCATCTCAACCAGCAGCTTGCGGTCCAGCGTCCACGCATCGCTGTCGCCCGCACGCGGGTCAGCAATGAAGAGCACCAACGGCTCGCTGACGATGCGCTCGGCCAGCGCCGCCTGCAGCGTGGCATCGCCGATCGCCGGCTTGAACTCGTTTACCGCCAGTTGAATGTCCGCGCCGGTGAAGCTGGTAAGCGGCAGCATAAGTTGTGTGCTGGCAGCGCGCACATCAACCGTCCGCCCGAGCTGTCCCGGCGTTACTTGCACCCTGCCATCCACCACACTAAGCGTTGCTTCGCGCGCCTCAGCCTGCGTCTCCAGTGCCAGCTGCGCAATGAAGGCCTCGGTGCGATTCTGGTCCAGCACAATCACAGGCGCCAGGCGCAGCCCGGCGTAGAAGCCCTGCCAGTGTGCAAGCAAATCCGCCACCAGATCACCGCTGCGCCCGAAGGCATAGGCCGCCTGAACCGGCCCAACCAGATCCACGCTTACTCCCAGCTGCGCCGGAGTTGCGCGCCACACGGCGCCCGCTGCGCGCAGCGTTACGGCTTCCGCCTGCAAAAAGTCCAGCTGCCGGCTCAGCCGTTCAAGCGCGCCATTCAATGTCAGCCCGCCCACATTCACGCCCCACACGCTCACGCCCGGATAGATGCGGTCGTAGTGGGCCACCTCCAGCGCGCCGACTCCCAGCCCAAGTGCGCTCACGCCCAGCATGCACACGCAGCCCGCGGTAAATACCAAGCGCCAAAACCCGCTCATGGCACGGCTGAGCGCGCCGCGCGCGCCCACACTTCGTCAAACTCCGTCTCGAACAAGCCCGCCAGCGCCGTCCCATGCACGATGATCACATTTTCATCGTTGCTGTCCTCCGCCGAAGCGCTGAAGTTGTAGGAGCCCGTTACAACTGTTGCCGCATCAATCACGAAAACTTTGTGGTGCATTGTGTAGCGGTTGCCGTCCACAAGCACCGGCACACCGGCAGTCTGCAGGCGCTCAAAAACTTTACGGCCGTTCTCATTCAGCAAGCGCTTCTCAAACACACCGCTCACCGCCACGCCTGCAGCCGCGCGTTCTAGCAGCACGTCCGCAAAGTCCTGGCGCGTAAAGGAGAAAGCCATGAAGTGCACGGTGCGCTGTGCGCTGCGCAGCTCGTCAAGAATCTGCGCTGCAACGCCGTCCTCCGGCGAGAAGTAGGTCTCAACCAAAACGCCGTCAATTGCAGTGCTTGCAAAAGGCGTGGTCGCAGGCGAGCGCGGGCCAAAGCCCGCGGGCTGCAGCATCTCCGCAAACTCTACAATGTAGTTTTGCAGAATCGGCGCCGCGGTGATGCGCACGAGGTTGTTGTTGTTGCGCCATGTGTCGTTATCAGTTGGGTTCCATGAGCCGGTAAACATTATTATGCCATCGACCACTATAAATTTATCATGCATAAGCGCACTGCGCCCGTCGCCCGTCACCGGAATTCCCACACTGCGCAGCTGCGCAATCGGCGAGCGCCCAAGGTTATCCGTGTCGGTCACCACGCGCACCTGCACCCCGCGCAGTTTGGCAGCCAGCAGCGCATCTGTCACGGACTGCAGGTTGATGTCGTATGCGGCAATGTCGACGCTGGTGGCTGCGGCGCCAATTGCCGCAATCACGTACTGGTCCACGCCGTTCGTGTGCCGGCTGGGATCATCCGGGTCCTGCGGGCGGGTAAAGAAGACCTGAATTGCTGCACTGCCCGCAGCCGGAAGTGCGGTGGGCTGCAACTGCACCGGCGGTGCGTCGCACGCAGCGCCCAGCAGCGCCGCCCCACAGCACAGCGCCACAATTTTCCACATGCGCTTCGATGCATGCACGCCAAAATTGTACAGCCGCGCAATCAAGCGCACCACAGCATCCGCTACAATGCTTCAAGTTCAGAGGTACAACAAGCATGCCGCCGTCAAAACCACTCATCACTGCTGCGCACCTGTACCGGTTTCAGCTGCTTACCGATTGCATGCTTTCGCCAGATGGCGTTCATGTGGTGTATGTGCTGCAGCGCGTTGACCGCCGCACAGAAAAGAAGTACAGCAATTTGTGGCTGGTGCCCACCGGCAGCGGGCGCCCGCGCCAGTTTACGTTTGGCAGCCACACAGACATGCAGCCGCGCTGGTCTCCCGATGGGCGCGCGATCGCGTTTCTTTCCGATCGCGGCACGGCCGGGCAATTCCAGATCTTCAGCATGCCACTGCATGGCGGCGAAGCGCGTCCGCTGACTGCGCTGCACGGCAGCTTCGGCCAGCTCAGCTGGGCGCCTTCAGGCCGGCAGCTGGTTTTCGAGTTTCAGAAGCAGGATGCCGATGCGGCCGAGCGCGAACGCGACGCGCACAAAAAAAAGCTCGGCGTCGTTGCGCGCCACATCAAGCGCCTCAGCTACAAAATGGATGGTGCCGGCTTTCTTCCAAACGAGCGCTGGCACATCTGGCTGCTGGATGCGC
>QWRL01000173.1 GCA_003670425.1 Chloroflexota bacterium | reverse complement strand
CCGCCCGAGCCCGCTGCAATGACGCGTTACTTTGCGGGCGGCGATGTGGGCAGCACCAAGACCAACATCATCATTGCTGATGAGCACGGGCGCGTGCTGGGCTTTGGCACTGGCGGCGGCGGCAATCATGAGGGCGTGGGGTACGCCGGGCTGCAGCAGGTGGTGCACACCGCCTTGCAGCAAGCGCTGGCACAGTCCGGCATCGCAGCCTCTGCAATTGAATCGGCCAGCGTGGGCATCGGCGGTTATGACTGGCCGGCGCAGCATGCAGACCATGTGCGCGCGCTGGCCGCTGCGGGCCTGACGATGCCGGTGGAGATTGTGAACGATGCAGTCGTTGGGCTGGTGGCCGGCGCTGCGAGCGGCTGGGGCGTGGGCGTGGTAGCCGGCACCAGCTGCAATTGCTGGGGCATGGATGCGCACGGCAAACTGGGCCGCGTAGTCGGCGAAGGCACGCGCGTGGGCGAGTACGGCGGCGCCAGTGAACTGGTTGCGCGCGCCGTGCAAGCCGTGGCCTACGAATGGGTGCTGCGCGGCCCGCCCACAATGCTCACCCCGGCATTTATGCGCGTTACCGGCGCGCCGGATTTAACGGCGCTGATAGAAGGCCTCACCACCGGCCGCTTTGAAATTGACGCCCGCCATGCGCCGCTCATCTTTCAGGTGGCGCTGCAAGGCGATGCCGTGGCGCGCGAGTGCATTGCGTGGGCCGGGCGGGAGCTGGCGCAGCTGGCACTGTGCGTCATTCGCCAGCTGCAGCTGCAGCAGCTGGAGTTTGATGTGGTGCTGATTGGCAGCCTGCATAAGGGCGGCGCGCTGCTCACCGATCCCCTGCGCGCAGCCTTGGTACCAGAGGCGCCCCGAGCGCGGCTGGTGCCGCTCAGCAGCCCGCCGGCCACCGGCGGTGTGCTGCTGGCAATGCGCGCCGCCGGCTTGGATGCCGGCGCAGTGCGCGCACAGTTGCTGCAAAGCGCCGCTGCATTTATTGAACAGCCATGATGCAGCGCACCGACTTTGTTTTGCCCGCCACTCACCGATTGCCACAATAGTTTAAGATTGGCGGAACAGGTTCGCGCCCGCAAATCACACCACCAAAATTCCATTGCTAATGCGCAAGCCTTCCCAGACCTAAACTCAGCAATCCCAAAACTAAGCGGAGGCGCAAACCAAACCCCATGAACAACATCGACCTCACCAACCGCAATGCCATTGTCACCGGCGGCGCGCGCGGCATTGGCGCAGCAATTGCCCAGCGCCTGCTGCAGTCCGGCGCCCAGGTTGCGCTGTGGGACAAGGATGCAGATGCGCTGGCTGCAGCGCGCAAGCAGCTCGCCGCGCATGGCACGGTTCACACAGCAGCCATGGATGTGACAGACGCCGGCTCGGTTGAAGCTGCGGTGCAATCCACAATAGCCGCATTCGGCAAGCTGGACATTCTTGTGAACAACGCCGGGGTGGCGGGCACCAACGCCAAAGTATGGGAAGCTGACCCGGCTGACTGGCGGCGCGTGCTTGAAATTAACCTAACCGGCCCCTTCCTGTGCTGCCGGGCGGTGATCCCGCATCTGATCACCAACGGCTACGGGCGCATCGTAAACATTGCGTCGATTGCGGGCAAGGAAGGCAACCCCACCGCTGCCCATTACAGCGCCTCCAAGGCGGGCGTAATCGCGCTCACCAAGTCGCTGGGCAAGGAGCTGGCCACTGCAAATGTGATTGCAAACTGCATCACGCCGGCCGTGATCGAGACCGACATACTGAAGCAGGTAACGCAAAGCCACATTGACTACATGCTCTCAAAGATTCCAATGAACCGCTTTGGGCGCCTGGATGAAGTTGCTGCGCTGGCAGCATGGTTGTGCTCCGCGGACTGCTCTTTCACAACCGGCGCAGTCTTTGACCTTTCCGGCGGGCGGGCAACTTATTAACCTGGGCGCGCCCGGTATGCCATGAAAACATCCCGCGCCCGCACAACCATCCGCCAAACAGTGACACTGCCGGCAGCGCCTGGCGCTGTGTACTCGGCCTTAATGGACACGCGCCAGCATGCGCGCCTGACCGGTGCGCCGGCCCGCATCAGCAGCAAAGTGGGCGGCAGCATCATGGCCTACGGCGGCTATATCACTGGCACAAACCTGGAACTGCAGCCCGGCAAAAAGATTGTGCAGGCATGGCACATGCAAGACTGGCCGGCCGGCCACCTTTCACGCTGCACCTTCCGGCTGGAACGCATCCGCGGCGGCACGCGGCTGCACTTTACCCACAGCGGCGTGCCGCACGGGCATCTTGCAGCAGTCAAGCAGGGTTGGATTGACCACTACTGGACGCCGCTTAAAGCCATGCTGGCTGCAAAGTAAATATTGCAGCATATGCACTGGCGGCTGGTGCCTGTCAAGCGGGCAGCTGGCCAGCCCAAGCTGGTGGCATCCACACAAGAAAACTTTGGTTCGTCGCATCTTAGGCGCAGCTGCTATAAATATTCTTTCAAAACCGCCGGCATTGCTACGCAAGGCTGGTCGTGGTGGTAGCATTGCCCTTGCAGTGCTGCACAGCCGCGCTGATTTTTCAAATTTCATAAAATTAAAACGGAACTGTTTTGACTACTGAAGACGCACCGCCACCGGATGCGCCAGACGGCGACCCGGTTTGGACCTTCCGCGGCTACCAGATGCGCCCGGCGGAGTTCAACACCGCCATGGTGCACTACTATCGCGCCGAGATCCAGCGCTCCAACACCTGGCGCCTGCGGCTGGACAACACCACCAACTGGGCCGTTGTGGCGGCGGGCGCGGCAATCTCATTTGTGCTGGCTGACCCCAGCCATCACTACGGCCTGATTCTATTAGACACGCTGCTGATAACGCTGTTTGTTTGGATTGAGGCGCGGCGCTACCGCTACTATGAGTTGTGGAGCCATCGCGTGCGGCTGATGGAGACGGATTTTTTTGCGGCCATGCTTGTGCCGCCCTTTGCCCCCAGCCCGGACTGGGCCGAGAGCCTTGCTGAAAGCCTGTTGCAGCCGGACTTTCCCATCAGCATGTGGGAGGCGTTCGGGCGCCGCTATCGGCGCAACTATTTGTGGATCTTTCTGGTGCTGCTGGCAGCCTGGATGCTCAAGTCATTTTTGCATCCGCTGCCAGCCGCCAGCTGGGCAGAGTTTATGCAGCGCTCCGCCATCGGCCCCATCCCCGGCTGGGTGATGCTGACAATTGGATTTGGCTACAATGCAATGCTCCTGGCGCTGGGCCTGGTCACTGCGGGACTCAGCCAGTCCACGGGCGAGGTGCTGCCCAAGTGGGGGGAGTTTCCGCTGTTGAGCTCACTGTGGCGCTCCATGGAAGTGCCCGATGGTGTGGCCCAAGCGCCGCGCGCTGCGGCGCGCAGCGCGCGCAAGCGCCAGCAGCTGCTGGCGCTGGTAATTTCCAACAAGCCGCGCGAGATTGCGGACCGCGTGCATGCGGACATGCGCCGCGGCGTCACTGCATTGCACGGCAAGGGCATGTATGCGCAGCAGGAGCGCGAGGTGCTGATGGTGGCCGTAACCACCACAGAGCTGGCGCACCTCAAGGCGCTGGTGCGCGCTGCCGACCCCAACGCTTTCATTATTGTGTCACCCGCGCAGGAAGTTCTCGGGCGCGGCTTTCAGGCACTGGAGTGATGGCGCACGCGCAGCGCAGCCATTGCGCAGCCTGCCAATCTCCGTGCACCAAAAATGAATCGTGAAGCCCTGATTGCCGAGCTGCAGGCGCTGACCAGTGCGCAACGCGCCTCAGCTGCGCCGGCGCATCTGGACCAGCATAGCCAAGACCAGTCTGCGCATGCAGCGCACCAACCGGATGCGGTGGTCTGGCCGGAAACCACGGCCGAGGTCAGCCGCATTGCAGCCCTGGCCAACCGGCAGCGCATTAGCATCACCGCATGGGGTGCCGGCAGCAGTTTGGAGGGCAACTCCATCCCGCTGCGCGGCGGCATTGTGATGGACTTTACGCTTATGAACCGCGTGCTCGCGCTGCACGCGGAGGATTTTCAGGTGGTTGTGCAGCCCGGCATCTTTTACAAAGACATGAACAAGGTGCTTGCCAAAAGCGGTTTGTTCTTTGCGCCGGATCCCGGCGCCAACGCCAGCATTGGCGGCATGGTTGCCAACAATGCGGCCGGCACGCGCACCGTAAAGTATGGTGCCACACGCGACAATGTGCTGGCGCTTGAAGTTGTGCTGGCAGACGGCCAGATACTGCGCACCGGCTGCCGCTCCACAAAACAGTCCGCGGGCTATGACCTCACGCGCCTCTTGGTGGGCTCAGAGGGCACGCTGGCGCTCGTGACCGAGGCCACGCTGCGCCTCGCTCCGCTGCCCGAACACTTTAGCGCGGTGGTGGCAGCCTTTCCAACCACCAATGAAGCCGCGCAGGCAGTGTTCGGAATTATGGGCTCCGGGCTTAACCCCGCTGCGCTGGAGTTGCTGGACACGGCCACAGTCACCGCAATCAACAATGCCGACGCACTCGGGCTGCATCCATCACCAACCCTGTTTGTGGAATTTCATGCAGCCAGCGAGGCCACGCTGGCTGCGGAGTTGGGCATGGTGGAGGAAATTTGCCGCGAGCTGCAATGCAGCAGCTTTCAGTCTGGCGTAGGACGCACGGCCCGCGACCGGCTGTGGGCCGCACGCCATGGGCTGGGCGAACTATTCAAGCGCATTCATCCCGGCCAGAGCTACCTGATTACAGATGTGAGCGTGCCGATCTCGCAATACGCGGCGCTTGTGGCCGAGGGCACCGCAATCCTTGCGCAACTGGAAGGAGTGAGCGGCTACTTGTTTGGCCACGCGGGCGACGGCAACCTGCATTCGCACATTTGCTTTGCAGATGATGCGGCAGACTACGCGCGCCTGCAGCGGACGGTTAATGACCACCTGGTTGAGAAAGCGCTTGCGCTGGGCGGCACGTGCACAGGCGAGCACGGCGTGGGCATTGGCAAACAGAAGTACATGCTGGACGAGCACGGTGCGCCCGCGCTGGATTTAATGCGCCGCATCAAAGTACTCTTTGACCCCCACGATATCCTCAACCCCGGAAAAATACTGGCGCTTGAGGGCG
>QWRL01000172.1 GCA_003670425.1 Chloroflexota bacterium | reverse complement strand
CGTTTTGCTTCCAGAAGGCTATGGCAGTCTGCGCATGTGCTCGAGCTTAATTATACGGGTCAGGACTAGAGTGTAAATTTTTCGTCTATGGCGCCGAACATTGATAATGGTTCGTGATGGATTGTGACGCACGCCGTCCGTGAACGATAACCTATTCTCGTCCTGGGCGAATTATCACAATGGCGGCGCACATCGAAGTGTGAACTTGGCCGCAATCTGGTTTGCCTACCGTCTATATCTGGCTCTCGCTGAACCGAGATTTTCGCATAGGGGCACCTCCTTAGCTTGTGCGCGGCAAGAATCTACTTTATGTTGGTACCCTAGACTGGGTCACTAAAGCAGCAATCACCTAAATCGCCCTTAATTGTAGTGCGTTGGCGCTGGTAATCTCGCCTCCCACTCCCGCGCTTTACAAATGCTACCCGCAGCGGTAAACTTCGGTTTCAATAAATGCAATAAACAACTGGGCATCCGTCTCAGTTGTTTTGTTTTCAGGGCAAATACCCTTTTGGTGATTGTGCCCCAAATCAGATACCAAAAATAGAATCAGGATAAAAGCACAGGCTATGAGCGAGGAGAATCTCCCCAAAGACGTTACCTATCTGACGCGCGAAGGCATGCGCAAGCTGGAAACGGAACTTGCACATCTGCGCACCGATGGCCGGGCTGAGGTGGCACAGCGCCTGCATCAGGCGCTGGAAGAAGGCGGTGACTTGCTGGAAAATGCGGAGTTCGAAGCTGCAAAAAACGAGCAGGCGTTTGTCGAAGGGCGCATCATGACGATTGAGACAATGCTTCTTCACGCAAAGATTATCAAGAAGAGCTCAACCGCCACGGGAATCATTGGCTTGGGATCTGTGGTGGTAATCAAGGAAGAAGGCGGCAAAGCTGAGACCTACAAAATTGTGGGCGCAGCCGAAGCCAATCCGGCCGAGGGCAGCATCTCCAATGAATCGCCTTTGGGCAAGGCATTACTCGGCCAAAAGCAGAGCTCAAAAGTGCGCATCAAGGCACCCGGCGGTGAACTCATCTTTCGAATTGTCAAAGTGAGTTGACATCTTCATGTGGCAGCGGCAGCCCTGCGCCACTTGGCAGCAGGGCTTTTTCGTTTAAAATGCTGGCTGGATGCCAATGGAGAAGTATTGCGCGACCTCAATGAAATAGAAAAGAACCGCGTGGCCAAAGCGGAGCGCATGCGTGCCCGTGGCGAGCAGCCCTATCCGGCGCGGGCGCAGCGCACGCATACGGTTGCGGCTGCACTGCAGGCTCTTGAGCAGGCGCTGGAAGCTGGTGCGCCGGTGAACGACAGCGGCGTGCCGGCCACTTTATGCGGCCGCCTGCGTTCCATGCGCACGATGGGCAAGCTGACTTTTGCGCATATGGAGGATGTGAGCGGCCGGGTGCAGCTGCTGCTGCGCGCAGATGAAGTTGGCGCAGACCGGCTGCGCCAGTTTGATGCAGACTTTGATCTCGGTGACTTTGTGCAGGCCACTGGTATTTTGATGCGCACCAAAACCGGGGAGTTCACCCTGCGCTGTGGCAGCGTGGTGATGCTTGCGAAAAGTGTGAGTCCGCTGCCGGCCGCGAAGGAAGCAGAGGAAGACGGGACCAAAGTGGTGTATTCCGCATTTGCCAACCCGGAGGCGCGTTACCGTGAACGCTACGCGGACCTGGCAGTGAACACCGAAGTGCGCGAAATCTTTCGGGCGCGCGCCGCTGTGGTGCGGGCGTTGCGAAACTTTCTGGATCAGCGCGGTTTTCTCGAGGTGGAGACGCCCGTGCTGCAGCCCATCTATGGCGGAGCGGCTGCACGCCCGTTTGTGACCCATCACAACCAGCTGCATCAGGACTTGTTTCTGCGCATTTCGTTTGAGTTGTATCTAAAGCGCTTGTTGGTCGGCGGACTCGAGTCAGTGTATGAGATTGGCCGCGACTTTCGCAACGAGGGCGTAAGCCTCAAGCACAACCCGGAATTTACGCAGCTCGAGTTTTATTGCGCGTACGCCGATTACGCACAGGTGATGGTGATCACAGAGGAGATGCTTGCGTTTGTAGCGCAGCAAGTATGCGGCAGCACCACTATCGAGTATGCAGGGCACAAAATTAATTTGCAGCCGCCTTGGCGGCGCGTGGCGCTGCGGACCGCAGTGATCGAAGCCTGCGGCATAGACATTGCCGCGCACCCAACGGCAGCCACGCTGGCCGCAGCGATGCGCGCTGGCGGGCAGGCGGCAGACCCGGCCATGCCGCGCGGCAAACTCATCGAAAGCCTGTTGGCGCTGCATGTGGAGCCGCTGCTGGTGCAGCCCACTTTTGTGCACGATTTTCCGCGGGATATTTCACCGCTGGCAAAAGCCACGCCAGCCGATCCGCACACGGTCGAGCGTTTCGAGGCCTACATTGCGGGCATGGAGCTGTGCAACGCATTTTCTGAGTTGAACGACCCGCAGGAGCAGGCGCAGCGCTTTGAGGAGATGCAGCGCGACCACCAAAGCGGGGAAGAAGCGCACCCGATGGACGAGGATTATTTGCGCGCGTTGCAATACGGCATGCCGCCATGCGGTGGTTTTGGCATGGGCGTTGACCGCTTGACAATGCTGCTCACCGGCCAGCGCAATATTCGGGAGGTGATTTTGTTCCCGCATCTGCGCACGCGAGAGTGAGGCAGCCGGCGCTTGCGTAACAGCAACACAGCCCCGCCAAAATGGCGGGGCTGTGTTTTTATGTGTACGGCGCCCTAAAGCTCAATCCAGTCCGGACTCCAGCTCATCCAGCAGGCCGCTGATGAAGTCAAAGCCGCCCTGCCAAAAGGATGGCTTGGTGATGTCGATGCCAGCTTCTTCCAAAATATGCTGCGGGCTGGCCGATCCGCCGTACGCCAGAATTTTCAGGTAGTGCGGCGTAAAACGCGCGCCCTGTTTTTTGTAGCGCTGATAAAGCGCAAGCACCAGCAATTGCCCAAAGCTGTAGGCGTAGCAATAAAACGGCGTGTAAAAGATGTGCGGGATGGAGACCCACTCCCACTTGAACTCCGGCGCAATCTCGACCGCACTGCCAAACTGCTCGCGCAGGCTGCGCATGTACGCGGCATTTAGTTCGTCCGTGCCGGCGCCGGACTGAATGAGCGCATGCGCCTGCTGTTCGAAGAGCGTGAAGTAGGCTTGGCGCATGATGGTTGCATAGGCATCGTCCAGTGTGTCCGCAATCAGCTGGCGGCGCACGGCCGGATCGCGATCTTGTGCCAGCAGCCGGTCGGTCAGCAGCATCTCCGCAAAAGTGGACGAGGTTTCCGCCAGCGGCAGTGCAGAATGAAACGTGAACACGGAGTGGCGCGCAGCCAGCACGCTATGAATGGCATGGCCCAGCTCATGCGCAAGCGTGGCCACATCGCGCACATCCCCCGTGTAATTTTGCAGCACATACGGCGTCATGCCCGGCAGCACGCTGGCGCAAAAAGCACCGCCGCGTTTCCCCGGCCGCACTTCAGCATCAATATGATTCTCATCAAATACGCGCCGCGCGGCACGGGCCACCGCCGGAGAAAACTTTTGGAAAGTGTCCAGCACCAGCTTGACGGCTTCGTCGTACGGATAGATCTTCTCCGCGCCGGAAAGCGGCGCGTAGATATCGTAGCGCCGTAATTTCTTTAGTCCCAGCAGGCGCGCCTTCACGCGAAACCAGCGTTGAAACACGGTGCGGTTCTTGCGGCAAGTGCGCAGCAGGGTCGCAATCACCGGGTCGGGTATATCGTTGTCGAGGTTGCGCACCGCCACTGCAGCCCGGTAGCCGCGCAGTTTTACATTCTCTGCGTGCCAGTCCCGCACGCGGTGCGTATAAATTTGCGCCAGCACCAGCCCGTCCTCCGCGTACACGCGGTACAGCTCCTGGTATGCGGCAGCGCGCAGCGCGGGATCCGCCTTGCGCACACTGGTCATCAATGCATCGCGCGTCAGTTGTGTCGCACTGCCATCCACCAGCAGGTTAAATTTGTAGGCGTTGGTAAGCATCGAGTAAACGGTGGTCAGCCCGTTTACACCATTGACGTCTTTAATATTGAGAAGTTGTTCGTCGCGCTCCGGCAGTACATACGGTGTTGCTTTGCGCTCCAATGCCAGGTGGTGGCGCAGCTCCTTTGGGCTGGCTGCCAGCAGGCGGGCTGCTGCCACCGCAGGCAGGCCCTTCCACCACAGGCTGAAGAACAGCACACGGTTGCGCGCATCGGTTGTAATCTGCTGAATGCGCCCCTGAAATGCAAGCGCCGCCTGGTCTTGCGTGTTCTCTGAAAACCACAAGCCGGCGTAAGCGCCGATGCGGCTTGCAGCTGCCGCTAGCTCCTCGGTGATGCGCAGCATGCGCGTGAAGTCTGCGGGTTTGATATTGTCTGCCAGCAGCGGGCGCAGCTTCTCCAGCGCGCGCACACTGCGCTCCAGCTGCGTGGTAACGCGCCGCAGCGGCGCACCCTTGGGTGCAGTCAACAGTTGGCGCAGGGTCCAGCGTGCCGGCAAAAGTTTTTTGGGCATAAGCGACCTGTGTTGCGGTTACTTTTTTGAAGGCGGCGAGAAGCGCACCTGAAGAATGTCGCCGTCTTGCACAGTATATTCGCGGCCTTCGAGCCGCCATTTGCCGGCGGTCTTAACTGCTGCCTCGCTGCCATGTTGATGCAAGTCAGCGTAGGCCATAACTTCCGCCCGAATAAAGCCAGCTTCCAGGTCCGAGTGGATGGCGCCGGATGCCTGCGGTGCGCTGGCACCATTGTTGATTGTCCACGCACGCACTTCGTCTTCGCCCACGGTAAAGAATGCCTGCCGGTTGAGCAGGTCATAGCACATGCGGATCACGCGCTGCAGGCTTGGCGCTTGCAGCCCGTACTCGGCCAGAAAGAGCACCGCTTCATCCGGCGCAAGCTGCGCAATTTCCATCTCCAGCTTGCATTGCAGCGCCACCACGCGGTGGGACGCAGCGACGCCCGCGGGGATTTGGCCGTCACCTGATCCGGCATCATCGCCCGTGTTGAGCACCACGAGCAGCGGTTTGCGCGTCAGCAGCCCAAAACCGGAGAGCGTGCGCTCTTCTTCCGCGGACAGCTGCAATGTGCGCAGCGCCGCGCCATTGTTGAGCATGGTGTGCAGGCGCGTGAAAAGTTCATGTTCGCGCTCGATCTCAGCTTTGTCGCGGCCG
>QWRL01000171.1 GCA_003670425.1 Chloroflexota bacterium | reverse complement strand
GCGGACGTACCGTCACGAGAACCAATAACCCCTCACCCCACGCCCCCCGCCCCCAACCCCCCCCTCCCGCACCTCCAAACCCCACTCCCGCCAACGTGCGCTCCGCGCCCCCGTGCGTTCTGCGCCCGCCACAATAATGGACCTCATCGCCGCAACTATTTCCATTTTGGCATCTGCATCCCAGGTTGCCACCAATTCATACGCCGCATCACTGTGGCACATTATTGTGATTACATTCTTTTGTGCAAAGGCGCCCTTGCGCACCCACGCAATGTCCCCTGCCAAAATCACCGCGGACCGCGGCTCGCGCCAGCCCAGCGTGAACTCCACGCGATCCGGATACACTGCCAGCCCGCTGACGTAGTCATCAAAGTGGCCAGCATCCGTATCAGAAAAACTAAAAAGCGGTTCCACCAAAATAAACTCTACTCAGCGGCCTAATGCAAGGTCAATAACATAACGCCGCAGCTGTACCTCACTCCCCGACACCATTATATTCAAGCGCAACAAACAAAAAGCGCCTTGCATAATGCAAAGCGCTGAATAATTTCCTGGGGTGCGACGCAGAAGCGCAGGGTTCGGTCGGGCAAATACAGGTTACTCACGCAATCTGTACCCACATCGCACCCCCACAAAGGAGAGAAACGTAACCACAGTTTAGGCAGTTGCCACTTCCGCCAAATAAACACAGCGTAAACATGCGCTAAAGAAGCCCTAAACAAGGACCCGCGCCAGTTATTGCGCACATTGCGACACTCACGGGCTACCGGCAGTTTCACTGTACAATTCAATTTTAACAGCTGGAGGAGGCCACTATGATATTCACAAGCCCGTTCCCGCCAGTTACCATTCCCGCGGTGCCGCTCACTCAGTATGTGTTCGAGCATGCCGCCCGTTACCCCTCACGACCAGCCCTGATCGATGGGCCCACCGGCCGCACGCTCACATACGGCCAGCTCACTGACGGCGTGCGGCGGGTTGCAGCCGGACTTGCGCAGCGCGGCTTCAAAGCGGGCGACACGCTCGCCATCTTCAGCCCTAACCTCCCCGAATACGCAATTGCATTTCATGCTGTCGCCAGCCTGGGCGGCATCAACACCACTGTAAACCCGCTATACACTGTGGAAGAGCTGGCAGCGCAGCTGCGCGACTCAGGCGCAAGCCTGCTGCTCACCGTGCCGGCGTTCCTCGACAAATCGCGTGAAGCTGCCGCCCTCACGGGCATCAAGGAGATCTTTGTGTTTGGCGAAGGCGATGGCGCCACGCCATTCAGCGCGCTGTTGAAGAGCGAAGGTCAACCGCCCGCCGTGACGATTGATACGCGCAAAGACATTGTGGTACTGCCCTATTCAAGCGGCACCACCGGCCTGCCCAAGGGCGTGATGCTGACGCATTACAACCTGGTCGCGAATGTGTGCCAGGCTGCCGCCGTAGAACAGCTTACGGAGAAGGACACCTTAATCGGCGTGCTGCCGTTTTACCATATTTATGGGATGCTGCTGATTATGAACGTCAGCTTGCGGCAGGGTGCCACCGTGGTAACTATGCCGCGGTTCGACCCCGAGCAGTTCCTGCAAATCATTCAGGACCATAAAGTAACGCGCATGCATCTGGTGCCGCCGATATTGCTATTTCTGGCCAAGCATCCGCTGGTCGAAAAATTCAACCTCTCCAGCCTCCAGGTGCTCATGTCCGGTGCCGCGCCACTCAGCGTGGCACTCTCGGATGCGGCCGCAGCCCGGCTGAACTGCGTCGTAAAGCAAGCCTATGGCCTCACCGAAACCAGCCCCGCCACGCATATCACTCCAGACAATCGGGTCAAACCTGGGGCTGCCGGCCCCTGTGTGCCAAACACCGAGTGCCAGATAGTTGACCTTGAAACCAAACAGCCAGTGGGGGCAGACACACGCGGCGAAGTCTGGCTGCGCGGGCCGCAAGTAATGCTCGGTTACCTAAACAACCCGAATGCCACGGCATCCATGGTTGACAGCAACGGCTGGCTGCACTCCGGCGACATTGGCTACTGCGATAGCGATGGCTACCTTTACGTGGTTGACCGGCTGAAAGAGCTGATCAAATACAAAGGCTACCAAGTGGCGCCCGCAGAGCTGGAAGCACTTTTGCTAACGCATCCGGATATATCCGATGCGGCAGTAATACCAAAACCAGACGTGGAAGCTGGTGAAATCCCCAAAGCCTTTGTCGTGGTGAAGCCGGGTGCCAGCGTTACCGAAGCTGCTATCATGGACTTTGTGGCTGCGCATGTGTCGCCGCAAAAACGGGTCCGGGAAATTGAATTTATTGACGCTATACCTAAGTCCGCATCGGGGAAAATTTTGCGGCGTATCCTTGTTGACAAGGAACGCGCAAAGTCAGCCTGACAAAGCGGCCTGCGCGCATAAATAAATTAGCCAAACATCCATGAGGAAAAGAACTATGTCTTCCAATCTTAAGGGCATTCGCACCTATGGTGCGCCAATAATTATGGCACTGGCGCTCATTCTGACCGGGTGCTTTGGCTCCAGTGCGCCGGCGGCGGCAGCACCAGAAGCCGACGCTGCGCCTGCTGTAGCCGCCGAAGCGCCTGCCGGCGATGCTGAAAACATGAACGCCACTTTGCAGGCAGAGACCGCGGCGCTGCGCGCGCAATTGACCGAAATGCTTACCGCCCAGCCCGCCGGAGCCGAAAATGGCGCAGAAGCGGCCACTCCCGAACCCGGCCATGCAGCCGAACCAACGCCTGCCGCCGAAGCAGGACACGAAGCTGCGGCAGGCATGGACATCGTCGACACCGCAATTCACGCCGGCCACTTCACAACGCTCATTAAAGCAGTGGAAGCTGCTGGCTTGGTTGAAGCCCTCAAAGCTGCCGGCCCCATGACTTTGCTCGCACCGACGGATGCGGCATTTGCTGCGCTGCCGCCCGAAACACTTGCTGCACTGCTCATGCCAGAGAACAAAGCCGAACTCATCAACCTGCTGATGTACCACGTAATGACAGCCAAAGCCATGGCTGCCGACATTTCCGGCTTGAACGGAAATTCCACCAATACCGGCCTGGAGGGCAAGCAAATTGCGGTGGCAGTTGAGCACGACAAGATAATGCTGAACACAACCGTGGCTGTGACAATCGCCGATATCATCGCCACT
The DNA here is from genome assembly GCA_003670425.1 of Chloroflexota bacterium. Lineage (GTDB taxonomy): Bacteria > Chloroflexota > Anaerolineae > Anaerolineales > UBA11657 > BD1. The sequence goes on along the minus strand of QWRL01000171.1, from coordinate 2,046 downwards.
AACGGTGTAATCCACGAAATCAATGGCGTCCTAATGCCGGAGGGCAGCAGTTTTATGGCCGGCGCTGCAGCCGAAGGCCACGGTACTGCCGCCGCTGGTGCTCACGACGCGCCGGCCGGCGAAATGGACATCGTCGCCACTGCCAGCCAGACCGGACACTTCACAAAACTTGTTGCTGCAATCGAAGCCGCCGGGCTGGCAGAAACCCTCAAGGGTGTGGGGCCGTTCACCCTGCTGGCCCCTACCGACGCAGCTTTTGCCGCACTTCCTGCGGGAACTCTCGATAACCTGCTCAACCCAGACAACAAGAAAAAGCTTGTTGATCTGCTGATGTACCACGTAATTATGGCAAAAGCCGTGGCCTCTGATGTGGCATCGCTAAACGGCCGCACCGCAAATACCGGACTGACCGGCAAGAAACTAAACATCACAGTGGACAACGATACCGTCATGATCAATGGCAACGTAAAAGTAACTGCCGCCGATATTATGGCCACTAATGGCGTAATCCACGAGATAAACGGCGTGCTTTCTGCCGACGGCACAAGTGTTGTAGCAGCGGATGGCGCGGATGCAAATGCCGCAGCTGGCGCGCCCGCGGCACACGCCGCCGCGCACTGGGAGTACGAAGGCGCAGAAGGGCCGGCAGCCTGGGGCGCGCTATCTGCCGATTACGCCACCTGCAGCAGCGGCATGAGCCAGTCCCCGATTGACATCAGAATCTACCAGCCGCTCGGCCTTGAAGACATTGGCTTCAGCTACCAGCCTGTGCCAATGAAAATTAAAAATAACGGCCATACAATTCAGGCAAATATTGATGCGGGCAATAGCATTACAGTTGACGGAGTAGTCTTCAACCTACTCCAATTCCACTTTCACACGCCCAGCGAGCACACGCTGCTGGGACGTGCCCTGCCAATGGAATTGCATTTGGTTCATAAAGACGCTGATGGCAACCTGGCGGTGGTTGGCGTACTAATTACAATCGGCGCAGCCAACGCAAATTTCGCGGAAATATGGTCGCACATGCCAGCAGTGGCAGACGAGGAACAGCCCGTTCCAGCACCGCTAAATCCGCTGACCTTGCTTCCCAAAGACCGGCGCGCATATCGCTATTCCGGATCACTCACTACGCCGCCCTGTTCCGAAGGCGTCAACTGGCTGCTGCTGGCCACCCCCATTCAAATGTCAACTGACCAAATCGCCGCCTTCCGGACGCTCTTCCCGCTCAATGCGCGCCCTGTGCAGCCACTGCATGACCGTCCGGTTCTGGTAGACGTCACAATCGGCGGCTAACTCGTCGCCTTCTCGGCTGCCAGCGCCCGCCACAAACGGCGGTGGCAGCCTATAGCGGGATCGCATTCGATCCTATGGATGCAAGCTAGCTCTCTCGTCAAGAATAGGAACCGCGCGTCCGGCACGCCACCGCGTAGAAGCTAACTCAGCCCGACTTGCAGCTGCCAGCTTGCGCGCTCTTCAAGAACACACCACCCGCAGATAACTTATAAGGGCCGCAAGCCCGCCTCAATTTGCGCACGCTGCGCCTCCAAGAATGGCGGCAGCGCCAAGCGCTCGCCCAAGTGCGCCTCCTCCTCATCGGTCGCAAAACCCGGCCCATCAGTCGCAATCTCATACAGGATGCCATTTGGCTCGCGAAAATATATCGACTGAAAATAAAACCGGTCGATCTGCTGCGACACACCCACCCGGTTGGCAACCAGCCGCGCCCGCCAGCGTAGCTGCTCCGCGGCATCCGCAGTGCGAAACGCCACATGATGCACGCCACCCGCGCCCACCCGCCCCACCGGAAATTCCGCGTTGGCCTCAATAAACACCGCCGGTCCGTCCGCAGCCCCCATCACAGAAATGGAGGTGCCCGGCTGAGCGCCCAAACCAGCGCCCGGCAATTTATGCATGCCCAGCACCGACTCCAACATTTGAACAGACGGTGCAGCGGACTGCACTCGAATTACGACCGAGTGCAGTCCGCGCAGCGCATACTGCGCCGGCACGGGGCTGTCTCTCCACAACTGAACCGGCGCGCCG
>QWRL01000170.1 GCA_003670425.1 Chloroflexota bacterium | reverse complement strand
ATGCGTGCCGGCTGGGCCGCGCGGTTACTCCTGCATGGCATCGATGTGCGCATTTACGATGTGGATCCGCAGGCCGAGCGCAAGGTTGGCGCGGTGCTGGCCAACGCGCGCCGCGCATACGCAAAAATGCTGCTGGCACCGCTGCCGGCAGCGGGCGCGCTTACCTTTGTTGATTCGCCCGAAGCCGCCGTCGCGGGTGTCGACTTCGTGCAGGAGAGCGCGCCCGAGCGCCTGGAACTCAAGCAGCAGCTGCTCGCGCAGGCCAGCCGCGCAGCAGCGCCGCACATTGTATTTGGCTCGTCAACTTCGGGCTTGCTGCCAACACAGCTTCAGGCGCATATGGCGCACCCCGAGCGCCTTGTCGTCGGGCATCCCTTCAACCCGGTTTACCTGCTGCCACTGGTGGAGGTGTGTGGCGGCGACCGCACATCGCCAGCAACCCGCGAGCGCGCCCGCGCGGTGTACTCCGCCGTGGGCATGCGGCCGCTCATGCTGCGCAAAGAAATTGACGGCTTCGTTGCGGACCGGCTGCTGGAGGCTTTGTGGCGCGAAGCTCTGTGGCTTGTAAATGACGGCATCGCCACTGTCGAAGAAATTGACGACGCCATCCGCTTCGGCGCCGGCCTGCGCTGGGCGTTCATGGGCACCTTTCTCGTCTATCGCATTGCCGGTGGCGAGGCGGGCATGCGGCACTTTATGGAGCAGTTTGGCCCCGCGCTCAAGTGGCCGTGGACCAAGCTCACGCATGTTCCGGAACTCACCGCTGACTTGCTTGAACGGCTTGTGGCGCAGTCCGATGCCCAGGCGGGTGAAAAGTCGAGTCGGCAGCTGGAGGCTCTGCGCGAGGCCTGCCTCGGGGCGGTCATGCAGGGCCTGCGCCAAGTTGGCTTTGGGGCTGGTGAAACTCTTGCCGCCTATGAACGCGGGCTGCTTAGCGGCACAACTGCGCCGCCCGCCCGCATTGATGCGCCAATTGATGTGCTGCGCCGCCACATTCCCGCAGAGTGGACGGACTACAACGGCCACACCAATGACAGCCGCTACATGCAGCTCTCAAGCGAGGCGATGGACGAGTTCTTCCGCTCGATTGGCTTCAATGCGGAGTATCTCGCCACCGGGCGCTCCTTCTACACCGTTGAGAGCCACGTGCGCTACCTCAGCGAGAGCAAGGCTGGCGATGAGATTGTGGTGACGGCGCAGGTAGTGGAGCTTGGCGCAAAGCGCGTGCACCTGCACTCCGTGATGGCGCAGGCGGATGGCACGCCCGTGGCAACTGCCGAGCACCTCTACCTGCACGTTGACACGGCACTCAAGAAATCATCTCCAATGGGTGCGGAGCTGCTGCAGGCACTGGCGCCAATTGCAGCCGCGCATGCCAAGCTGCCGCGCCCCGCCGGCAGCGGGCGCTTTGTGGGCCAGAGTGTAAAGTGATGGGCGGCGGCGTAACCGCGTGAACCCCGGCAAGAGAGTGTGCCATGCACGGGTGCAATGCGCGGTTATAGTGCCGCAGCGTTGTACGCGCCGCCTGATCACTTGCCCTTGCGAGTGGTAAATTGCGAACCGGAAACTGGAGCTTGCAGATGTGCCAATTGTGCGCGGGCAAAATTGCTTTGTTGTTTAGACGCATCACACAAACCAAATGACAGTCACATTCACTAAAAATCTGCGCGCGTGCTGGCATCCGGTGGCTTACGCGCATGAAGTAACTGGTACACCTTTCGCCGCAAAACTTCTGGGCGAGGCACTCGTCATCTGGCGCGCAGCGGACGGCATCCCGCATGCCATGAAAGATTTATGCATCCACCGCGGCACGGCGTTGTCGCTGGGCTGGGTGAACGGCAGCGAGCTGGTGTGCGGCTACCATGGCTGGCGTTACAACACCAGCGGCGCGTGCACGCTGATCCCCCAAAAAGTGGCCAGCACCGCCATCCCGATCAAAGCGCGGGTGGAGCGCTTTAGTTGCGTCGAAAGGTTTGGGCTAATTTGGGTGGCACTGCAGGAGCCGCAGCGCTATCCATTGCCGGACATTCCCGAACTTGAAAACGGAAAGTGGAAAGTGGTGAATACGGGTCCGTTTAGCTGGGATAGTGATGCGTCACGCCAGGTCGAAAACTTCACTGATTTTGGGCACTTCCCGTGGGTGCACCCGGGTTTGTTGGGCGATGTAAACCGCCCGGTTGTGCCTGAACACAAGGTGGAGGTGCGCGGCAATGTGCTGCACTACACCATTGTGCGCCCGGAAGCCGCCAACACGGATGACTTTCCGGTGTTTGGCAATGATCAAGCGCTGGCACCTGAGCGCCGCAGCCGCTACGAGCTGCATCTGCCGTATACGATTGTGCTGCGTCTGGGCTGGGGCGGAGAAAAAGGCATGGTCTATTTTTTTGCGGCACAGCCAATCGATCAAAACCATTGCCGCGGTTATTGCATCATCGGACGCAACTATGATCTGGACCAGCCGGACTCGGTCTTGCAGGCGTTCGAGGACACAATCTTCGGGCAGGACAAGCGCATTGTGGAATCACAGCGCCCGGAGCAGGTGCCATTTGATTTGGCGGCCGAGTTGCATCTCACGTTTGATAATGTTGCCATCAACTATCGCCGCGCCATGCATGCGCAGGCGCTGGACTATTACCACTATCTGGATGTGGCTGAGTAATCACGCAGCATTTAAGCGTAGTGTTCTAGTATGGCTACCCCCACCAAACGTCGGCTACCGAGCGGACGTGGCTTTCTGCTCACACTCTTTGCCCTGTTCGTAGTCTACTATGGCGCGTATTTTTTTCTTCGTGGCCCCCTTCCCGCCGCCCCCCAGTTCATTGCCCATCGCGGTGGAAAAGTAACTACTCCGGAAAATACTCTGGCATCCTTCCGCAACGCCATCGCCCGCGGTGCAGATTATTTGGAATTTGACGTGCAAATGACCGTTGACGGGCATCTCATCGTCATTCATGATGTCACCGTTGACAGAACGACGAACGGCACCGGATTGGTCGGGGAGATGACTCTCGATCAGATTACCGCGCTCGACGCGGGGAAAGGCGAATCAGTTCCCACGTTTGCAGAGGTCATCCAACTCGCCAAGGAGAACGGCGTAGACATTCTTCCCGAAGCCAAATCTCCTGCCCTCTATCCAGGCTTAGGCGAGAAGATGGTAAATGAAATCATTGCGGCAAATTACCTCGGACATACCATCATTCAATCCTTTGCCCCTGAAACCCTGCAGGAGATTCTTGCCTACCGCCCAAGCGTGCAATTTTGCCTGTTGACCGGGCTTTGGAAGTTTTCTCTCCCAAACGAAACGCCCGGCCAAACCATCGCCTCCTGTCCGATGGCGGAGATGGTACTCCTCAATCCCTGGATGGTGCGCGCCGCCCACGCACGTGGACAGCAGGTTTATATCTGGTTCGGGGCCATCGAACATCCCCTCACGACGCGGTTGATGTTAGCCTTCGGTGCGGATGGCGTGATGGTGGACGAATTGGCGGCTTCGGCAGAAATGTTTGGGCGATGAAACTAAAGCCATGCCGCGGCGCGTGCGTAGGCGTGGTCTGGTTGCTGGCGGATCGCACTGAATGTTTAGGGCTGCCAACGCCGTTTTGTATAAATAGCGCAATTTTCTTTGGTTGAGCGATTCATAACTCAGTAATTACAAAACAAGTGACATAAGTGGTCAATGGCCATGAGATGATGGGGTGTGGAATCCTGCGCAACTTTGCATCAGACTTCCCCGGCAATTAGGTGTGTTGTGTCGGGGTGCAAGGAAGCTTGAATGTACTTTCCGTTAAAGGAGCAAGCGGGATGATTCTGCCCGAGTGGACGATTACTGACCTGAATGAAAAAATGGAATCAGGGGAACTGACTTCACGTCAGGTCACTGAGTTGTATCTACTACGCATCGCGGCGGTAGATAAAAGCGGACCGTATATCAATTCGGTGATCGAGCTAAACCCGGATGCCTTGGATATTGCGGATGGACTCGATAAAGAGCGCAAGGCAGGCAAACTGCGCGGCGCGTTGCACGGCATCCCGATCTTGATCAAGGACAACATCGATACACATGACCGCATGCAAACAACGGCGGGCTCGCTGGCGTTGGAAGGTAACATCGCGCCGAAGGATGCCTTTATCGTAAAGCAGTTGCGCAAAGCCGGTGCGGTGCTTCTAGGCAAAACTAATTTGAGCGAGTGGGCAAATTTTCGCGGCAAACGGTCGGTCAGTGGCTGGTCATCGCGCGGTGGGTTGACGCGTAACCCCTACGCATTGGATCGCTCGCCGAGTGGTTCCTCTTCCGGTTCGGGCGCGGCGGTGGCGGCGAATTTGTGCGTGGCGGCGATCGGTACTGAGACCGACGGTTCGATCATCAGCCCAGCGCAGACGAATGGCATCGTGGGGATCAAGCCGACGTTGGGTTTGGCGAGTCGCAGTGGCATTATTCCGATCGCACACAGTCAGGACACACCTGGTCCCATGGCGCGGACGGTGGCAGATGCGGCAATCCTGCTCGGGGCATTGACGGGAGTTGACGGCAACGATGCAGCCACCAGGTTTAGCAAGCAGCGGGCTTTGTCCAATTATGCAAAATATCTTGCTCTGGATGGACTTCAGGGCGCGCGTATCGGCGTCGCTAGAAATATGACGGGCGCAAATCCGCGCATCCTCAAGATTTTTGAGTTGTGTCTTGAAGTGATCAAGCAGTTGGGCGCAGTGATCGTTGACCCGGCTGATGTGCCGAACTTTGATAAGTTTGGTGCCACGGAGCTCGAAGTGCTGCATCACGAGCTTAAGGCTGACTTAAATAAATATCTCAAGACACTTGATGAACATGCGCGCGTCCATTCGCTGGCAGATGTGATCAAGTTCAATGAAGAGAATAGCGATAAAGTTATGCCGTACTTTGGGCAGGAGCATATGCTTGCCGCACAAGAGAAGGCTGCGCTAAGCGCGAAGAAGTATAAAGATGCGCTGGCGAAGAACTTGCATCTGACGCGCAAAGCCGGGATTGATGCGACCCTGCGCAAACACAAACTGGATGCGATCGTTGTCCCTTCGGGCGGACCAGCGTGGATGATCGATCTGGCAAACGGCGATGCGATCAATTGGGACATGGAAAGCACATCACCAGCAGCGGTGGCGGGATATCCGCATATCACCGTCCCGGCGGGGCATGTGTTTGGTTTGCCAGTGGGTATTTCCTTTTCGCCAAAGCCTGGCAGGAGCCTAATTTGATCAAATACGCCTA
>QWRL01000017.1:2047-21116 GCA_003670425.1 Chloroflexota bacterium | reverse complement strand
TTCCCAGCAGCAGCGCGCGCCGGCTGAAAGTTTTGCGGGTGAGAGCCAGTGCACACAGGGTGGGCAGCGCCAGTGCAGCGCCGGAGATATGCAGCTGCAGGGCTGCAGCCAGCAGCACAATATGGGCAGCCAGCCAGCTGCGGCGCTGCTCCCAAAATGCAAGCAGGCCGCTGGCGGCCCAGCCCATCACAAACAGCGGCAGCAGGTTCTGCGCCCAAAGCTTGCGCGAATAAATAATGGCCCACGGGCTGGCAGCGTACAAAAGCGCCGCCAGCAGCGCAGCCTCCGCGCCCCACACGCGCCGCGCCAGCCACCAGCATGCCGCCACCGCCAGCGTGTTCAATGCGCCCGTAAACAGCACGGCACTGTACGGATGCGGCCACACCCAAAGCGGCAGCGCATACAGCCACACGCTCAACGGAAAATTTGGAAAGCCAACCGAGGTGCCGATGCCGCGCAGTGGCAGGCCCGCACCCGTGGCCGCATCCAGCGCCAGCGCATACAGCCGCGCTTCGTCGGCCTTGAACTCCGTGGCAGCGGGCCAGCCCATGCGCAGCGTGCCGGCCAGCAGCAATAGCGCACCCGCCAGCAGCAGCTCCGTGCGGCGCGGCGGCGTTTGCGTTTGGGGGCGTGTGCTGCTCAAGAAAGGGGTGCTGTGAGAGTACTACGCGCGCACAGCAGCGCTGCGCTGCGCGCGGCGGCGGGCGCCAGCTTGCATAACTGGCTGCCAAAGTGCGGCGCCAGCCAGTAGTGCAACCGTGAGCAGCATGATTGCAATGCCCCATGGCGTGCTGGTTGGCACAAACTGCATGGTGATCGTATGCTCGCCGGCCGGAATGTAAACCGCACGGAACGCAAAGTTGGCAATTTGAATTTCGGCGGGTTGGCCGTCTACCGCTGCGCGCCAGCCCGGAAACCATTTCTCGCTGAAGACCAAATGCGCGGGCGTGGAGCTGCGCGCCACAAGCAGTTGATCCGTGGGCAGGTAGCGCACATAAAACAGTTCATGGCCGGGCGGGGGCGCGCTGTGCAATGGCACGCCGCCCTCCAGCACCACAGTGCGCAGCGGGTCAAAAGCGGGCGCCTGCACGGCCGCAAATGCCTGTTCACCGCCCGCTGCGGGCAGCGTATCGTATATCAGCTGGATGCGCGGTATGGCGCCGGTGTTCAGGTACACATCCACCAGCGGGTCCTCATTAAACACCGGCACAAAGCTGGCAGCGGCGGCCGGACGATTTTTGGCTGTGATCAAATATTTTGCGTTGAGGAAGTTGTATTGCGGCGACCCGCGGGTGCCAACCGCCCAGTAGTACGTGTGATAGCGCGCCAGCTGCAGCGGATTGTCCAGGCCGTCCACCGTCTCAATGTGGTTGATGGCGCCGGTGTCTTGCTGCCACTCTATTGTGGCGATATCAATGCGAAAAGGCTGCGGCTGCGCTTGCAGCCATTGCATGGCTGGGCCGGCGCGGTAGCCGGCAGCGGGATCGTACTTGCCCGTCTCCACCCATGCGCCCAAGCCAACCAGCTCCGCAGCCAAAAGCAGCGGCAAGCCCCACCAGCGCGCGGCGGATGGGATGGAGAATGCGGCCAGCAGCGTAGCCAAGCCGACGCCGATTGCAAGTTGCAAATTGGCCAGCGGCTTGGCTGCACCGGCGGGCACAGCCAGCCACCACCCGGCACTAAGCCCGCCGAGCAGCAGCGCGGCCAGCACCACAGCGGCTTGCTGCGCGCGCCGCACTGATGTTGTGCGCTGCAGCAGGTCGCACAATCCAATGCCCGCCAGCAGCGTAAAACAAAAGTCAGTCAGCAGCACGGTGCGCCCCGGCACGCGCATGCCATTGAAGCCCGGTATGTACTCGTACATCCAAAAATGCACCGGCGTGTGTTTTCCAAGTGCGATCACCAGCCCCGTGGCACCGAGCGCGATCGCAAATGTGCGCTGGCGCGGCAGGCTGACGGCCAATGCAGCGAGCCACAGCGTAATCAAGCCGGCGAAGCCAAGCTCCACGCGGTCCCAATCTGCCCAGAAGTTCTCGGGGCCGCGCCCGAAGAGCAGCGGCGAGAGCATGCCAGCCAGGCCGGCGGGCGGAAGCGAATACTCGGAGGCGCTGGCGTAAGTGAAGTTGAAGCGCAGTGTTTGCGGCAGCATCTCCAGCCCCGGCAGCAAAGACGGCGCCGTGAGGCCGGTGGTGATTAGTGCTGCCAAAAAATAATTTGCAACCAGGCGCACGGACTGGCGCGCTGCGCTGCGCCGCAGCGCAAACAGCCCGGCGGCCCCATGGAAGATGAGCGCGACGGTGATGAACAAAAACATTTGCACATGGTTGCCAAGGAACGCCAGCGCCACACACAGCGCCAGCGCCAGCAGCCAGCGCCGGCCGCCAACCACCTGCAGTTTGTGCGAGCACCACACAGCCCACGGCAGATAAGATGCCACAACCACGATGTTCAAGTTGCCAATGTGGGTTACGAACACGGACGAGAATTGGAAGGCAAGCGCCGCTGCGATGGCAGCGGACACCCGATGATGCGGCCGCGCGCTTGCGGGCAGCAGGCTGGCCAGCAGCGTGTACATGCCGGCTCCGGCGGAGAACATATGCAGCAAGACCATCCACTCCAGCGCGCGATATGGCACGCGCGCAAACGCTGTCAGCAGCAGAAACGGCGGATAGTACAAACTGGACTGGTTGTCTGCGGCGTGCGGAGCGCCGCCAAACAAATAGGGGTTCCAAAGCGGCCAGCTGCCCGCGCGGATTGTTTCGGCGGAAAAACTATACGTGGGCCACAGAAACGAAACATTGTCGCCCCCGCCGCCGGACGGGACATGCCAGGGTTCCCCGGCGAATAGCGGCCAAAAAAAGATGCAGGTGGCTGCAAGCAGCAGAGCGAGGCCTGCCGCGCGCATGCGGCGCGGGATGGCGTATTCCGCGGCGGGCGCGCTGGCAGGGCTTGGGGCTTCAGGCATCACAGATTTTGGCGCAGAGGGCACTTTGCGGCTGGCATTATCAAGGGTGGGGCGCTGCTGCCAGCACCCTGCAATTATAATTTGTGGCGCGCAGCATGCGCCGGCTGCGCAGCGCACCGGCCAGTTGCGCAGCTACAAAACAATGCCAAAGGAAAAAAAATAATGAAACTGGTTACCTGCGTGCATGAGGGCGAAACTTTTGTGGGGCGCGTGAGCGCAGACAGCGTGCAAATGCTGGTGCGCCAGAGTGCGCCCGCGCACGCAATGCTTGATGTGATTGCGGGCGGCCCCGCCCGCTGGCTGGCGCTGGCTCAAATGCAGCCAATCAGCAGCGCACCGCTGGCGGCGGTGGAGCTGCTGGCGCCCATCCCGCGCCCCGCAAAAAATATCATGTGCCTCGGCAAAAACTATTTGGAGCACGCGCGCGAGGTTTACGCAGCGCAGGGCAAAGAGCTGCAGATCCCGGCGCACACAGCCGTGTTCACCAAGGCGCCCACCACCGCCAACGGCCCGCACGCGCCGATCCCGTTTGACGCGGCCGTCTCCAGCCAGCTGGATTGGGAGGTGGAGCTGGCGGTGGTGATTGGCATTGGCGGAAAAAACATTGCGCGCGAAGCCGCGCTGCGCCACGTGTTCGGGTACATGGTGCTCAACGATGTTTCCGCGCGCGACATTCAATACCGGCATCAGCAGTTCTTCATGGGCAAGAGCCTGGACGGCAGCTGCCCGATGGGGCCGTGGATTGTGACCAGTGATGAGCTGCCGGATGCGCACAACCTGCGGCTGCGCTGCTGGGTGAATGGCGTGCTCAAGCAGGATTCAAACACAGCACAGTTGATGCTGGATGTGGCGGGTGCGATTGCAGTGCTTTCGCATGGCCGCACGCTGGAGCCGGGCGACATCATTGCCACTGGCACGCCGGAGGGCGTGGGCTTCGCGCGCCAGCCGCCGGAGTTTTTGGCCGCCGGCGATGTGGTGGAGTGCGAAGTGGAACGGATTGGGCGCTTGCGCAACACCGTGGTCGCGGTTGGCGCGTAAATAAGTTAGGCGCGCTGCAAGCGGGCGCCAAGAGCTTGCCGGGCAGCTGCGCGCACTTGCGCAGTTTACGCAGCTTCGGAAAGGATGCGCGTGATCTGCTCGATGTGGTCGAGGTCGTGCGTGCCAAACTGCACCGCAATATCATTCACCGTAATCTGGCCGCGTTCGGCGTGCTGGCCCGGGCGGTTCCACTGTGCTTCTGTCAGCGCTTCAAAAAATGCCAGCGACTTCTGCCGTGACGCCACCAGCTCCGCCAGCACCGTGTCCAGTTTTTGTTTGGCATAGGCGCGCTCAATCACCAGCGCCAGATGGTCATACGCGGCTAGCGCCGGGTTGTCCTGCTTCAACATCAACTCAGCCCGCTCGCGGAAGATGGTGTCAAAGTCGCGCAGGTGGCATAAAATTTCGACCGTGTTCCAGCCCTGCGGCCCGTCTCGCAGGCTGGTGGCGCGGCCCGGCGCCAAATTGCGCACAATGTTTTGCAATACGGCGCAAGTCTTGGCCATCATGCGCAGGTGGCGCTCGCGGACATCAGTTTGCAAACTCATTGGAATTTCTCCTGTGCTTTATTTGAAAGGGTTTTTTGCAGCGGGCTTGCAATGCGCTGCTTACTGCAGGTGCGTGCCAATCAGCAGCGCAGCCTGCTTGCGGGCTGCAGCCGGTATGTGATCGCGTGCCGTGAGGATGGAATTGGCCATGCAGCCGGCGCACTCGTTGGGCGCGCTGGCCGGCAGCGCTTTCGCCAGATTGGCCACGGCTTGCTGCGCAATGCCGGTGCAGCGCAGCAATGTTTGGATCACCATCTCTACCGTGACCGGCTCGGCAGTCTGGTGCCAAACATCGTAGTCGGTAACGTGCGCCAGCACGGCGTACGCAATCTCTGCTTCGCGCGCCAGAAATGCCTCGGGCGATGTGGTCATGCCAACCAGGCTCATGCCCCACTTGCGGAAGACTTCGCTTTCGGCGCGCGTGCTAAAGCGCGGGCCCTCGATGGTGATGAAGCTGCCGCCACGGTGCACGTGCGCACTGGTGGCGCTGGCGGCGGTGTGCAGCGCGGCTGAGAGCTGCGGCGCAAACGGGTCCGCCACACTGGCGTGAACCACCAGCCCGCCGCCAAAAAATGAGCGCTCGCGCTGGCGGGTGTTGTCGTACAGCTGGTCCGGGATCACAATGTCCCCGGGCGCGTAGTCTTCGCGCAGCGACCCGCAGGCACTGATGGACACAATGCGCTTGACGCCCAGCAGCTTGAGCGCATAAATGTTGGCGCGGTAGTTCACTTCGCTGGGGTTAAAGCGATGGCCGCGTCCATGGCGCGCTAAAAACGCCACGCGCTGCCCGCTCAGCATGCCGCTGATGATCGGATCGCTTGGCAGGCCAAATGGTGTTTCAAGCGCGTGTTCGCGCACCTCCGAGAGGCCTTCCATTGCGTACAAGCCGCTGCCGCCAATCACCCCGAGGGCTGCAATGTTTTCCATGGGTTTAGTGTGATCCTTGGGTGCTGTGTGCGGCAGGCGCAGAGTAGTTTCCAGCTGCCGCCTGATTTTGGTACAGTCTCACCACGGTGGCAAGCGCCTTGAAAATTTCACGCGCAGAAATTTTGGACTGGCCGAAGCGCCGGTCTTCAAATGTAACTGGCAGCTCGCTGATGCGCCAGCCGCTGTGCTGCGCGCGCCAAAGCAGCTCAATTAAAAAGGAATAGCCTTCGGAGCGAATTGTTTCGGGTTGGATGGCATGCAGCACAGCGCTGCTGTAGCAGCGGAAGCCGGCGGTGCAGTCCCCCGCGCGCAGGCGCAGCGCAGTGCGCGCCGTGCGGTTTGCGGCGCGGCTGAGTGCGCGCCGCAGCGCCGAGCTGCCCACCACCGCCCCGCCCGCAACATAGCGCGAGCCGATGACCAGATCATGCGTGGCGCCGAGCTGCAGCAGGCCGCCGATGTAGCGCGGATGATGCGAGTAGTCTGCATCCATGGTGAGGATTTGGTCGAAGCCGGCGGCGAGAGCCTGCGTAAAACCCGCGACGTGCGCCGTGCCGAGGCCGAGTTTGGCGGGCCGATGAATGACCTGCACCTGCGCGTCAACGGCCGCGCGCTCGGCAGCAATCGCACCGGTGCCGTCGGGCGAGTTGTCATCCACAACTATCACGCTCAAATCGTGCGGCAGATTGCGCAAGTCGGCAAGCAGGCGCGCAATGTTTTCGCACTCGTTATAAGTGGGGATGATGACAACCGACTTCATTTTGTTGCTGGTGCTGCGCTGCGCGTGAATTATAGTTTGTTTCGATGAAACTAATTGGGGGGGGTTCATTTAGGGGGCGGACGGGGCTTGCCGGTTCGGGCCTTTGGATTGCCTGGGGCGTTGTGGCTGGCGTGGGCGGTGCGCTGTGGCTGGGGCGCGCCGGAAGTGCGCCGCTGCCGGCGCGCGCAACAACGGTTGCGGTACAGGCAAGTGCCACCCCGCCGGCAACTGCTGCAGGTGTGGTTGTAGCCGATGCAACTGTGCTGCCGGCCACCGCGCAGCCAACTGCGCTGCCCACCGGCTTTTTCATTTTGGAGCCGGGGGCGACGCCAATGCCGACCCCGGTTCTGCCGGAGGCGCCGCCGTTTCCGGAAAACTGCTCCGGTCCCGGGCAAATGAATTTGCTGCTGATGGGTGTGGATGGGCGCACCGCTGACTTCAACACGTTTGGGCGCGCTGATACGCTCATGCTGCTGGCCATAGATTTTGGGATGCCGGCTGCGCATTTGCTGTCAATTGCGCGCGATCTTTGGATTACAGTGCCGGGCTATGCCAGCTATTTGCCGGTTGAGGGGCGTGTGAATCTGGGCTATGCGCTGGGTGACAAGTACGGTTACCCGGGCGGCAACCCGGCGTTCCAAGTGTTCACCGTCAGCCAGGCGCTGGGCGTGCGGGTGGATCGTTATGCGGTGGTGAACTTCACGGCGTTCGAAAAAATTATTGACGCGCTGGGCGGGCTGGATGTAACGATGCAGGTGGCACTGCGCGACCCGCTGTACCCGCTGGGGCCTGACAACACAATGGTTTTGGAAATTCCGGCCGGTGATGTGCACCTCGACGGGCGCACGGCGCTAATGTATGCGCGCACGCGGCATGCCGACAGCGATTTTGGGCGCATGCGCCGCCAGCAAAAGATTTTAATGGCAGCGCGCGAAAAGCTGTTAAGCCCGGCTGTGATATTTGCAGTGCCCGCGCTGCTGCAGTTTGCATTCACGGCAGTGCACTCAGATTTGTCCTTGGAAGAGATCGGGCTGCTGGGCTGTGCGCTGCCGCGCATTGGTGGCGCGGGCATCACACAGCATCTGATGGATTACACGATGACGCACGCCTACAAGACGCGCGGTGGCGCCGAGGTACTTGTGGGCGACCCGGCCGGCATGGCGCCGGTCTTGGCGTTGTTTGGTGCGGCGCCGTAAGCGGCGCGCTTAGCCCGCCAGCACGGGCATGATGCGCACGCGAATGTTTTGCGGCGGCAGCGGCCAAAGCTGCTGCAGCATGGCCGGCAGCACCTGCTGGCCGCATGCGTCCGCCCCCAGCACGCTGATCACTGCCAGCGGATCAATGACGGCACTGCGCACAGCTGCGTGCGCAATGATGGCCTGCAGCGCCGCGGCTTCGCGCAGCAAACGCTCCGCGGGTGCAGCGGGTGCGCTTACGTAACTGCGCATCGCTTCTCCGCCCAGCCATTGGCCCTGCAGGCGGGCGGGTCCGATCCCGTCGCTCATTTGCACCAGCGCTGCCGGCGCGGCGATGGCGTAGCGCGCCACCAGCTGGCCGAGCTGCGGCGCCAACATCAACGGCAGCGTGGCGGGGTCAGCCGCAAATGCGGCACTGTGCTCGGGCTGCGGCGATATGCCCAACAGCTCGGCCGTGTGCGCATCCGCTTCCACCTTCAACAGCCAGATGCCATCGAGGCGGGCAGCCGGTGTGCCCGCGTTTTCGCCGATGAAGAAGATGCACGCGTTGTCGCCGCCATTTTTTGGTGCGCTGGCAGCCGGCAGCAAGGCTGCCAGCTTCCACCCAGCTTTTGCGGCAGCGGCTGGTGCATCAGCATTGCCGCTGATGCGCACGCCGGTCCACATTCCAAGCGTCAGGCAGATGCCTGCGAAGCCAAGCGAGAAGCGGGTTTGAAATTGCGTCATTGCGAAGTTAGATGTGTGCCGCGGCCACAGCCACGGCGGCGCCCAACGCCGTGCCGGCGCTGAATGCCAGCATGCCGTAGCCAAGCACGCGGCGCGTGACCGGCTTTACCTGCCGCAGACTCAGCACCACATGCGTGATTGCGCGCAGCACAAGAATTTCCGCGTCCCGCGTGGCCGTTGCAAACAGGCTGTTTAGTTTTATGCGGATTAGCATGGGATTAGTGGGATGTGCTGATTTTGAGCACACGGCCGTTGGCGTCGGCGGTGACGCGCACTACGCGTGGCATTGATTTGCCGCTGGCGGTGAGCGCTTTGCCGGAGAATGTGAGCAGGTACTGCCCGGCTGCGGGCGACTTGGCGTTTGCGCTGGCGGCCACCACCATTTGATTGCGAACCAGCGGTGCCACGCCGCCGAGCTCCGGAAAGCGCCGATACACCGTCTGCGCAATCGTGTCCACCTGTGTTTTTTTGAGTGCCATTAGGTTGTCTCCGCAACTGATGAGCTAAAGATTATTTGTTGTTTGGCGGGCGTGCACGGTGCGCCGCAAGTACGCTGGCGTTTCCAGATTGTGCGGCACTTGTGAGCTGGTGAAGGTGCTGGTGTAAGCCGGCCGCGCTGCCGGCCGTGTGGCGGCATGCACTGGCACATAGAATTCGTTGTCCGCCAAATCGGCCAAGTCGGGCAGCGGTGCGTACTCTTCTGCGGCCGCGGGCTCGTACGGCAGGCTGCTGTTGAGAACGGACTGCTGGGCTTCGTGCAGTACATCCTGCAGCGAATGCCCGCCCACACCCGTTGCCATCAGGATCACCTGGGCGCGCCCGGACATCTGCTCATCGGTGCTTGTGCCCCACACCATTTCTGTGCGCGGATGCGCAGCGGCGCGCAATTTGGAAATTGCATCATTGATTTCGTGCAGCGAGAGGTCTGCGCCGCCCGAGAAGTGCGCCAGTAAACCGGTGGCTTGATCCAGCGCAGCGGCATCATGCAGCGGATGCTGCAGCGCCATGTGCAGCGCGTCGGCCACTTTGTTTTCGCCTTTGCCGTGGCCAACCGTCAGCAGCGCGCCGCCGGGTTTCCGGAGCAGCGCCTGCACGGCGGAAAAGTCCACTTGGATTACACCGGGCCGCGACACAAGCTCTGTGAGACCCTGCACGGCCTGGCGCAGTACATCATCAGCTGCGCGCAAGGCCACATCCAGCGAAAGCGTTGGCGTTGCAAACTGCAGCAGTTTGTCATTGGGCACCACCACCAGTGTGTCGCAGAAGCGCTGCAGCTGCAGAATGCCGGCCGTGGCCACGCGCTGGCGCGGATGGCCTTCCCAGCCAAATGGCGTGGTGACAATTGCAAGTGCAAGCGAGTCAAGCGAGCGCACCAGCTCCGCAACGACCGGAATGGCGCCGCTGCCCGTGCCGCCGCCCATGCCGCCCGCCAGGAACACCAGATCAGCGCCCAGCAATGCCTCGGTTAGTTCCGGGTAACTTTCGCGTGCGGCTTGGGCGCCCGTGCGTGCGTTTCCGCCGGTGCCCATGCCGCGCGTAGTGCGGCGCCCCAGCAAAATTTTGTGCGGTGCGTGGCAGCGCCGCAGCGCCTGCGCATCAGTGTTCGCCGCCAGATACTCGACGCCTTCGAGGCCAAACTCCAGCAGCCGGTCCACCGCATTGCAGCCGGCACCGCCGACACCGATTAGTTTGATGGAAATTGGTTTGGGTGTTTTCGCCCGCGCCGGTGTTCCGTTGAGGCCATAGGTCAGTGACATGTGATTAGTCCGTTGTGGTGTGGGATGAATGGAAAATTTGATTTTCGAATTTCACGCCGGGATTGGCAGCGCATTGGCAGCCAGGTTTGCGGTGAGCTGGCCAAAGTCTGCGCCCGCCACGCGCCGCACGCGGCAGCCAATGCCGCGCAATCCGGTTTCCACCTGGCGGCTGATCTCCTGCTCGGAGCCGACAACCGTGACCTCGAGCGCAGCGGCCGCATCCTCTGCCGAGTAGCCGCAGGCTGCATGCTGCTCGCGTACAAATCCGCCGGCTGCCCGCCAGTGCCATTCGGACGGCCCATGCTCCAGCGTAGGCAGCAGTACGTAGTGAGAGAGGCGCTTGTGAGCGCCGGGTTTGCCTGCATTGGATGTGAGTGCGGCGCCGGGCGCAGTTTTGCTTAGCTGCTGCACAACGGGCAGCGGCTGGCCGGCAGCGGGAAACCACGCAGCCGCAGCTGCGGGCGGGCTGTCGGCAGCCAGCAGCCAAAAATTCATGTTCAGCAAATAGTCGGGCAGGTGCCGGTTGGTCATGGCGTGTGCAATGTTTGCATTGCAAGTGGTGTGCCACGCAGCGTCCAGCGGCTTGCCCGTGGCCGGATCCAGCTCGCCAAGGCGGGCACCGCCGGCCAAAACCAGCATTGGCAGCGGCTGGCCGAGGCACTCTGCAGTTACCTCCGCGTACCACTCGAAGGCGCGGAAACCCAGCTGGTCTTCGCAGCCGGGCGGCGTGACATATGGTTGTGCAGCCGGCCACGCGGTTTGTCCGCCGCGTCCCCAATCTGCCGGGTGCGGGCCGGCAAATGCATACGCGCCAAGAATCAAATCCGGCAGCAAATCTGCATGACCCCAAGCGGTCAGTGTTTCGATTGAAGCGCGCAGGAAGGAGAGATCCCAATAGGTGCCGCCCTGGCGCAGCGGCGGGAAGATGGCAGCCAGCCCGCTGGCGTGCAGCACGCTGACCGCGGGCAGCCAGCAAGTCAGGAAGCGTTCAATCAGGCCCAGCTGGTCAAATGTTCCGGCGGGCCACTGCTCGCGCTGGTTGGGCTGGTCATACAGCACCACATAATTGACGCCCCAATTGCGGTAAGCCTGTGCAAGGCTGGCGAGTTCTTCAAGATCAAAGGGCTCGATGCCGCCGTGCGCAATGTGAATGATGGGCTCGATGCCGGCTTGCACAAGGCCGTTGATGAACGGCTCGGGGATGGCGCGCGCGGCAGACGCGCGCAGCGTGAGCCAACTTGCGCCGAGCGCCTGCAGTTCGGGCAGCCAGCGCTCCAAGTCTGCGGCGCGGTAGTGCTCTTCATCCGGAAAGTAGTGGAACCCATAGCCGCCTTTGCGCGCGGCGCGGGGTGCCAATGGCGAGTTGATGTGCGGCTGCATTGTGCTGCTCAGCGTGAGACGGCCAGCTTGGTGATCTTGCCGGACTTGTCCACTGTGACGCGTGCGTACTGGCGCTGGGTGTATTGGCTCAGCTGCACAGTGTTGCGCACTGTGTAAACCGTGCGCTCCGGGTTGAAGGCGCTCTTTGTGCCGTGGCGCCCGGCAAGGCAATCCGCGCTGCCGCAATTGCAGCCCACTTGCGCTCGGTTTACGCGCACATCAAAGCTGCCGGCGCCGGGCAGGTAGCGCGCCACCAGCCGCTTTACATCACTGAGCGTGGCCGCGCCGCCCGGCAGCTCAGTTGAAACTTGGGCGCCTTTGCTGCAAGCCGGGTTGAGCGTGCCCTTTGCGGACTGCAGGCTCTTGCCGGAGGACCGGCTGGGTGCCGCAATAATGTTGGGGCCGGTGAGCAGCGGATCGCCGTACAACACAAAGCTGATCAGGGTCTTCTGGTCCTCGCCGTCCAGGAAGCCCTGGCGCTTGCTCATGGTGTGCGCAAGCCCGAGCTTGGCGCGGCGCAATGCCTCGCCAACCGGCAGGCCCAGCAGCACCGCCTGCCAAAAGTTCTGCGCCAGCAGGTCGGCGCTGATCAGCGGCGCACTTACCGATCCGTAGGAAATTTTTGTGGAGCCAACCATGGCGCGGCTGCCAGACTCGAGCAGGCGCAGGCAAATGGCTGCTTCTGATTGCTGCTTGCCGATGATGTTTGCGCCGTAGCATGCTTCGCTGAAAATAATCGCCGGCGGAAGTGAGTCGCCGATGTCCTCCGGGCGCAGCGCCGTGGGGTATTGCACGCCGGAAGATTCTGCTGCGGGTTGGCCATACCACTCCGCGCTGTCTTCGATGCCATGCAGGTTGAAGTACGCCAGGTCAGCGGGCGCCAGCGACCGGGTGGGCAGCGAATCCGCCTCCAGCGGCGGGCTGGTGCGCAGGTCGCGGCTGCGCCCGATCAAATTAAATATTTCGCGCGATGCTTCGCGCCAGACATCGGCGCTGTAGCCGAACGTGCGGTTGAGTGCAATGTTGGGCTGCCACATTGGAAAAATCCAGTGCAGCATGCGAATCAAGGGCGGCAGGCTGGCTTTGGGTTCTTGATGGCCGCGGATGGCGCCACGAATGATGCCAATCAGAAAGCGCGGATCGTTGTTGCAGGTGGACGGCAGGCGGCCCACCGGCCATTCGGGCACAAAATAGTTTTCGTCCGGCGTGCCGTACGGATTGTCCGATGGCACGTCGCGGTCGTGATCGTCAGTGGGGTTGGGCAGGCGGTGGAACGGCACCACATCGTCACCACCCACCAGCAACACCGATCCGATGCGCCGGCGGGTCGCAGACAGTTTTGTTTGCAGGTCGTGCAGCAGCAGCTTTACATCCCACGCGTTCGCAGCGTTCACCGGCTTTAGGCCAAGCGGCAGCAGGCTCTCGGCGCAGTCTGCCAGCAGCAGAATGCACGGGCGGCGCGTGTGCTGTTCGGTGGCTTGCGCCAGCGCCCGCAAGTTGTCCAGTACATCAGTGGCACCCTGAATTGCAAATTTCTGTTCGAGGTTGCGCCGGCTGGATACGATTATGTGCACGGGCACCAGCCGCGCCCCGGCTTGGGATCGTGGCTTGCCGCCCAGATTCAAATTGCGCAGTTGCTCACGCAACTGCTGCAGTTCGGAGTTGGCGCCGGAGCCGGCAGCTGCTGGCGGAGCGGCAGCAGATAAGCCAAACTGTGCGGGCACTTCCCATGCTGACGGGCTGGCCGGCTGGTTTACATGGCTGGCTTTGGGCGCATGCGTTTCAACTTCCAGCCAGCTGGCGGGCTGCATGGCTGGCGCTGCGGTGGCCATGCTTGGGGCAGCTGCAGAGCTGTGTCCGGCAAGGCGGTTGGTGCCGAGCGCTTCGGCCACCTCTGGCGGCATGGGGCCCGGCGGGCTTATGCGCGGTTCTGGCGGCCAGATTGGCCGGAAGGCGTGGTCCCGCCCCCAGTAGCGGCTGGCGACTTCTGCCGAGGGATCCAGCGCCACCACATCGTGCAGTAAAGCCACGCCAGAGCCGTAATCGCCGGTGCGCAGCAGTGATTCTGCAAGGCACAGATTGATCGGGATGCAGGTGGGCCAGCGTTCGTAAAATGCGCGTGCCAGCGGCAGCGCCAGCTCGTGCTCTCCAATTGTCCAGTGGCTCTTGAGCAGCAGCACGGCTGGCAGTGGCAGCGGCGCATCGGCTTGCATTGCGCGTTCCGCTGCCGCGCGCGCTTCCGGCCAATTCGCTCTTTGGGCGGCCAGCCAGCTCTCACGCGTGGCTACGAGCCACGGTACGCGCGGCAACGCCGCGCCACCAAGCAGGCGGCTCATCCCAATTGCCAGCGTGGCAGCCTCAACATCTCCGGCGCTGTCTGCTGCCGTCACCAGCAGCGCGGGTACGCTGGCATTTTCCGGGTCCACAATTGAAAGCGCGCTGAGCAGGTCCAGCGCCGTTTTGAACTCACCTTCCAGCAGGTGGGCGCGGGCAAGCAGGAGCTGCATTGTGAAGTCCCCGGACCACTCTGCGAGCCATATTTTGGCCAGTTGGCGCGCATAATCCGGCCGCCCGTTGTTCAAGGCGGCATGCATTGAATTGATAACGCTGGCGCGATCAAGCATGAGCGGCTTGTTGCAATAGGTGTGCCAATACCTGCACCTGACAGATATAATCGCGACCGTGTTTGGAAAGAAAGCAGCTGCAACAGCCCTGATTTCAGCGGGGAATAACGGGGTTAGTGGCGCGCTGATTCACCTCGATAGCGTGTCAAAAAGCTTCAAGGTGGGCGCGGCCATGGTGCCGGTTCTCAACCAAATTTCGCTCCAAGTGCAGCGCGGCGAGTTTGTGGCCGTGGTTGGCCCGTCCGGCAATGGCAAATCCACACTGCTTAACATGGTGACCGGAATCGATGCGCCCAGCAGTGGCACAGTGCATGTTGGCGGCCATTGCCTCAATGGCATGAGCGAGAACGACCTCGCCGCGTGGCGCGGGGCCACGGTTGGAATCATCTTTCAGTTTTTTCAAATGTTGCCAGCGCTGACTTTGCTGCAAAATGTGGTGCTGCCAATGGATTTTTCTGCGGCGCTGCCGGCCCGCCAGCGCCGCGAGCGGGCTGCCCACTTGCTGGCACTTGTGGGCCTTGCGGATCAGGCGCACAAGCTGCCCAACATGGTGTCCGGCGGCCAGCAGCAGCGCGCTGCCATTGCGCGCGCGCTGGCCAATGACCCGCCCTTGCTGCTGGCTGACGAACCCACCGGCAACCTCGATTCCAAAACCGCCGCAGAAATCTTCGAGCTGTTTTGTGCGCTGGTGGAGCAGGGCAAAACAATGGTGATGGTGACGCACGACAAGGAGCTGGCGCGGCGCATTCCGCGCGTGGTTGAAATTGTGAACGGGCAAGTGAGCGGCGACTGGGCGCAGCCGGTGGAGCGCTACGCTGCGCCGCCGGCGCTGCAGCCGGCGCTGTCATCTGTCAGCGCGCACTGAGGGCGCACCGCATGGGTGTGCTGTGGGCAAAACTATGGTTTGACTTGTGGCATCAAAAGGCGCGCACGGTGCTGGTGGTCACGAGTGTGGCGGCGGGTGTGTTTGCAGTCGGCGGCATCTTTGGCATGAGCGACCAGCTGATTGGCGGCATGGACGAGTCGCATCGCAATACGCAGCCCTCGCACATCAACATGTTTTTGCAGCACTCGGTGGGCCTGGCCAACGCGCAGCAGCTGGCCAAGCTGCCCGGCGTGGAAGGTGTTGACCTCGGCAACCAGATTTCAGTGCGCTACAAAATGCAGCCAAGCGCGAAATGGCGTGGCGGCAACATTGTTACGCGCAGCGACTACGCGCACCAGACCTACGACATAGTCACGCTCAAGGCGGGCAGCTGGCCCGACCGCAACACGATTGGCGTGGAGCGGCTCACAGCGCAGTACTTTGGCTTGAAGGTGGGCGACAGCGTGCTGCTGGAAATGCCTGACGAAACTTCACGGCCATTCCTGATCACCGGGCTGATGCGCCAGCCGCTGGTGGAGCCGCCGCAGTTTGGCGGCGATGCAGTGTTCTTCATGGACAATCAAGGCTTGGAGCGGCTTGGCATCCCTGACGGGCGCTACTTCAATTTGAAGGCGCGCACCGTGCCATACAGCGAGGAGAATGCGCGCGCTGCAGCCGGCCAAATCAAAGACCGGCTTGCGAAGGACCGCATCAGTGTGGCTGCCACGCTGTTTCAGGGCCCGAGCGAGCACTGGGCGCGGCCGTTGGTGGAAGGCGTGCAGCTGGTACTGGAGGTGCTGGCGGTTGTTTCACTGCTGATGAGTGTGGTGCTGGTGACCAACACAGTGACCGCCATCATCACCGAGCAGACCAACCAGATTGGCATCATTAAGGCAATTGGCGGGACGCGCCGCGCGATTGGCCGGCTGTACCTGACGGGTGTCGCCTTCTATGGCGTGCTGGCGTTTTTTATATCAGTGCCATTGGGTGCGCTGCTGGCATTTGGAGCCAGCCGCTGGTTCCTCAACATGTTCAACATTGAGCATGAGATTTTTGATGTGTCGCAGCGCGCGTTTTCCTATCAGATCTTTGCTGCGCTGGCCGTGCCGCTGCTGGCTGCGCTGCATCCTGTGCTGCGCGGCGTGGCGATTACCGTGCGGCAGGCGCTGGCATCTTATGGATTGGGGAGCGGCCAGTTTGGGCGCGGGCGCTTCGAGCAGCTGCTCGAGCGCGCCGGGCTCGGCCGGCTGCCGGCAGCGCCGGCGCTGGCATTGGGCAACATGTTTCGGCGCAAGGAACGCCTGCTGCTCACGCAGCTGGTGCTGATTGCTGCTGGCGCAATGTTTATGTCGGTGTTGAGCCTCAACGAGTCGTTGATTTTTACGCTGGACACGGACTTGGCGCGCCGGGAGTACAACATCCGCTTTGTCTTTGTGCGTGAAGAGCGGTTTAACCGCGTGCTGCCGCTGGTGGACGCAATGCCTGGGGTGGCCGCTGCTGAACTTTGGTATGTGCATCCGGTGTCGGTGCTGCGCGCCGGGCAGCGCGCGCGCGAGGTTGGCTCCGGCGCACAAATTATTGGCGTGCCGTTTGGCAGTGATATGTATGTGCCGCGCGTGCTGGAGGGGCGCTGGCTTACCACGCGTGGCGTAAATGAAATTATGATCAGCCGCGAAATGGCCGATGAAAATGGGCTGCATGTTGGCGACTCAGTTTCACTCGACCTGGGTGAGTTTGGCGCCAGCCCGTGGAGTGTGGCCGGCATCTTCAAAGTGGCGCATCGCAAGGTGGGCGACCCGGATCCGGTATATGCGCCGGCCGATGCGGTAAAGGCCGCCACCAAAAAGTTTGAGCAGGGCAGCCGGCTGCTGGTGCGCACACGCAGCCAGGCGGCTGCAGATGTGGATGCGGTTTATCGGCGCATCAACGACGCGCTTGAGGCGCGGCAGGTGGTTGTGAGCACGTTCGGGTCAGCCACAACGGCGGAAGACAAAGTTTTTGCGCTCGGCCAGTTTTCAGTGGTGACTGCGCTACTGCTCGTGGTGGCGGTGGTGGTGGCAGTGGTCGGCGGCCTGGGTTTGATGGGTTCGCTTGCCATCAGTGTGGTGGAACGCACGCGCGAGGTGGGCGTGATGCGGGCGGTGGGTGCGCGCTCGCGCACGATCTTGGTTATGTTTTTACTGGAAGGCGTGCTGCAGGCGGTGGTCAGCTGGCTGCTGGCTGTGCCCGTTGCTTATGTGGTGGCGCGGCCGTTTGCGCGGGCGCTGGGCCAGGTAATGCTGAAGATGGACCTGGACTTTCAGTTTGCATTCTCCGCTGCGGGAGTGTGGCTGGTGTGTGTGCTCGTGATTGCGGTGGCGGCTTCGGCTATGCCTGCGCAGCGCGCCGCACGCATTCGCGTTTCGGAAAGTTTGGCTTACGCCTGAGGCAGCCCAGCAGCAGCAGCGCTACGCGTCTTTCAGGTCGCGCGCAGCGGGCAGTCCGCCCAGGCTCTCGGCAGCATGCACTGCGTTCAACACCGCCTCCGCTAAAACTTCTGCGGCCACAGCGCCGACGATGCCCGCTGCAGCCTTTGCCTTTCCGGTTGAAAGCGCAAAGATGGTGTCTCCGTCCAAATGTGTATGCACCGGCCGAATCGTGCGGGCGAGTCCGTCGTGCGCCATCTGAGCTACCTTGGTTGCGCCGGCTTTGTCCAGCGATGCGTTGGTGGCAATGATGGCGAGCGTGGTGTTTGTGCCCGCCATGGATGCCAGCGTCTGGCCGAGCGTGCCGGCTGCAAATTCCAGTGAGTTGATAAAGCGGCCAGTCAGCGGCTGGCGCGCACCAGCCACCGTGCGCTGTGAGCCCGGGTCAATCACTTCACCCACCGCGTTCAGCGCCACAAGCGCCCCTACAATCACACCGCGCCCAATCTGGCGGCTGGCGCTGCCGATGCCGGTTTTAGTGGCCTGCTTGAACCCCAGCAGCTTGCCAACTGTGCAGCCTGTGCCCGCGCCCACATTGCCCTGCGCCACCGGGCCGGCAGCTGCAGCCGCGCACGCAGCGTAACCTGCAGCACTGTCCGGCCGCACAGTAGCGCTGCCAATGGCAAGGTCAAACAAAATGGCGGCGGGCACAATCGGCACCTTGGCAACGCCGGTATCAAAGCCCTGCCCGTGTTCCTCGAGCCAGCGCATCACGCCGTCGGCAGCTGCCAGCCCGAAGGCACTGCCGCCGCTGAGCAGGATGGCGTTCACATGCTGCACCATGCAGGTGGGGTCCAGCAGCGCCAGTTCACGCGTGCCCGGTGCGCCGCCGCGCACATCCACGCCGCAGGTGGTGCCCTTCGGGCAGACCACAACCGTGCAGCCGGTAATTGCATGCAGGTCCGTGTAGTGCCCCACTTGAATTCCCGGCACATCCGTGATGGCATTGTGTGGCATACTTTTTGTCATTGGCTTCGGCTCAATGCTGCGCTAAATTCTGGGCCGGTGGCATTGGCCTGATGAACAGCGCAGCTTGCTAACAGAATTGCCCATCGGTATGCCATTATGACCCAGCCCACACCCCGTGTCTGCGGGCACGCATTATGAATCTCGCTTCGGCGTTGCTTTTGATTGCCGGTGGCGTTGCAGCCGGATTCATAAACACCATTGCCGGCAGTGGGTCCCTGATTACGCTGCCGCTGCTGATTTTTGCCGGGTTGCCGGCAACGATTGCCAACGGCAGCAACCGCGTGGCCGTGTTAGCGCAGAGCTTCGTGGCGGTGCAGAGTTTCCGGCGCGGCGGTGTGCTGGACATTCGCAAGAGTTTAACCCTGATTGTGCCGGCTGCGCTTGGGGCGCTGCTGGGTGCGCAGATTGCGGTGAAGATGGACGAGGTGCTGATGCGGCGTGCGATTGGCGTGCTCATGATTGGCATGTTGATCATCACTGTGCTGCGCTCGCGCGGCTGGGGCGCAGCGGCGCCCGGGCACCGCAAAGCGGCGCGCGTGGAGTTGCAGGTTCTGTTGTTCTTCGCGATCGGTGTGTATGGCGGATTTATTCAGGCGGGCGTTGGCGTGCTGCTGTTGATGGCCATCCTTGTGGCGACGCCCTTGGATTTAGTGGCTGGAAATGCAACGAAGAATTTGATTGTTCTGGTGTTCACGATATTTGCGCTGGCAGTCTTTGTGTACAACCGGCAGGTGGATTGGGCGGCTGGCTTTGTGCTTTCGATTGGCAATGCGGCGGGCGCATGGCTGGGAGCGCGCCTGTCGCTCAAGCATGGTGCGCCGCTGGTGCAGGCGCTGTTGATTGTGGTGGTGG
>QWRL01000017.1:0-2037 GCA_003670425.1 Chloroflexota bacterium | reverse complement strand
GCGGCTGCTGACCTGCTGGGTGTGTTTCGATATTTGGCGCAGCTGGTGGCGCTGCCGTGATGGCGGATGCTTGGCAACGGCTGCGCGTGTTGCGTGAGCAGCTGCGGCTAAAGCCGGCAGGCGGCAGCCAGCCCGAACACTTTGCAGCTTACGCCATTCCAGAAAGTTCGTACAGCCGGTCAGCCACTTTCTCCAGATGTTCTCTTTGATGTAATCTCGCCAGCCATGCCTTTGGCAGGCTGCTTGTGCCGTAGTGCGCGCCGGCCAGCTGGCCGAAGATGGCCGCGGTTGTGTCGGCGTCATCGCCAAGGTTTGCGGCCAGCAGGCTGCCGGTTTGGAAGTCGTCGCTGTTGTAAAACGCCCACAGCGCTGCTTCGAGCGAGCGCACCACATAGCCGCTGCCCTCGATGCGCGGCGGCTGGCGCTGCTTGAACGAGCCCGCGGCAACTTCGGCGATGCGCGGTGCGAGTGGCTGCTGCTGCCATGCGTTTGCAACCGGTGAGTAGTGCGCGGCAAGCAAATCAGGTTTTGCGATGCCGGTGAGCGCGCCGGCCAGCAAGGCTGCAAAGTAGCGCGTGGCATCGATGCATTCGCGGGCACCGTGCGTGATGCGCGTGCTTTGCGCTGCGAGCAGTAGTGCGTTTGCGGGCTGGCGGGCGTAGAACATCACAAGCGGGGCAAGGCGCATGAGGCAGCCGTTGCCGGCGGACTGTGGGTCAGTGGGCCCGCAGTACGGTGCTTGTGTGCGCTCAAACTCCAGCAGCGCTTTC
The DNA here is from genome assembly GCA_003670425.1 of Chloroflexota bacterium. Lineage (GTDB taxonomy): Bacteria > Chloroflexota > Anaerolineae > Anaerolineales > UBA11657 > BD1. The sequence goes on along the minus strand of QWRL01000017.1, from coordinate 1,267 downwards.
GCAGTCACATTGCCAATATCAAAGCATTTGCCGGTGCTGCTGTTGTAGCCTTCGCGCCACCAGCGCAGATAACGCTTGGCCTGATCAACCGGATCAAAGCCGTTGTTTTCAATCAAGCTGTCTGCGAGGCACAAAGCCATTGAGGTGTCGTCTGTCCACTGTCCCGGCTTCAGCTGGTGTGGCCCGCCGCCGTTTAACGCCTTCAGCGGTTCGAATGTTCCCGGCGGTTTGAATTCCACGGCTGCGCCAAGCGCGTCGCCGAGAGCCAGCCCCAGCAGGCTGGCGCGGTAGCGGTCGCGCGTGTTCACTGGCTGCTGAATAACTTGTGCGTGCCGCGCTGCGCACTCTGCAAGCGGCCACTGGTGGTGAGTGCGCGCACTGCGGCCTGCACGGCTGGCATGCCATGGCGCCGGAAGCGGCCGGCAATTTTGTCCAGCGTGCGCGCTGTGCTGCAATAGTCAATGATGGCCGCAGCCAGTGTGTCCGCTGCTGTGGGCAGGGCGTGGCGCGGATTAACTTGCGTGTGGCCCGGGTTGTGGTCCAGGTCTTCGCCGCGCACAAACGACAGCTGGCTGGCATGGGCGGCCAGCAGCGCGCGCAGGCGGCGCTTGATGACACCGCCAGTGCCGCTGGAGCCGTAGCCATGCACAACATCAATGCAGGCGCGGCTGTGCTGCACGTGCTGGTTGTACGCAGTCACAAAATTGCGCAGCGCCGCGTCTGCAGTTTGGTGATGCAGGTCCAGTGTGAGTTTGCTCATATGAACTCGGTGAACACCATGTTGGCAAGCAGCCGGCCGCCCGGGGTTATGCGGGCGCGCTCGCCGGTCCAGTCCACCAAGCCGCGGGCTTGCAGTGCACGCAGCTTGGCACCAAACTGTGCTTCCAGCGATGTGCCAAAGCGTGATTCAAAATTGCGGGCAGAGACGCCCTCATGGGTGAGGCGCATGCCCATCAGCATCGTGTCGCTCATCTCCACGGCGGCACTGACCTCCGTGCGCTGCACGCATGCCGGCGAGGCCGGGAATGCACTCGGGCGCGCAGCCCGCATGCGCTTGATGAATGCCTGCGGCGCAAGTGCATTGGAATAGCGGGCGCCGCCGGCAAAGCCATGCGCGCCCGCGCCAAACCCAAGATAGGGCAGGTTGCGCCAGTACTGCAGGTTGTGGCGGCATTCCTGCGTGGGCGAATGCAGTGCAGTGGCCGGGCGCGCCCAGTTTGAGATTTCGTATTGCACCCAGCCGCTTTGCGTCAGCGTTGCGCGGGCC
>QWRL01000169.1 GCA_003670425.1 Chloroflexota bacterium | reverse complement strand
GGGACATTGGGTACTTGGCCATGTGTGGCCGCTGACGCGCGATGCAGCGCGGCTGACATATGCACGCTCTGCGGCGGGTGTGTTGCCACTGGGCAGTGGTGCACTGGCTGGCAGCGCGTTTGCGGTAGATCGGGGTGCGTTGGCGCAGGCGCTTGGCTTCGCAGCGATCTCCGCCAATAGCATGGATGCGGTCAGTGATCGTGATTTTGTTGCCGACTTTTTGTACGCGGGTGCAATGATTGGCGTGCACCTGAGCCGGCTGGCGGAGCAATTGCTGCTGTTCAGCAGTGCAGAGTTCGGTTATGTGGTGGTGGACGATGCGTTCAGCACCGGCAGCAGTTTGATGCCGCAAAAGAAGAACGCGGACCCGCTTGAGTTGGCGCGCGGCAAGACCGGTCGATTGCTTGGCAATCTGCAGGCGCTGCTGGTGGTGCTCAAGGGTTTGCCTTCAACCTACGACAAGGATCTGCAGGAGGACAAGGAGCCGGCGTTTGACACATTTGATACGCTGCAGCTGGTGATGCCTGTGCTGGCTGGTCTGGTTCGGTCGCTTGAGGTGCGCCCGCAGGTGATGGCTGCGCGATTGCTGCCGGGCCTGCTGGCGACCGATATGGCAGACGAGTTGGTGCGGCGTGGAGTGCCGTTTAGGGCGGCGCATGGTTTGGTGGGCGCACTTGTGAAACGGGCTGAAGCGCTCGGTGTGGCGCTGACTGATGTTTCATTGGATGAGCGTTTTAAGATTAGTGAGCACTTCACTGAGCAGCTGTGGGCGGCGCTGGGCTTTGAGCATTCATTGCAGCGCCGGGCACAGACTGGTGGAACAGCGCGGGCTGCGCTGGAGGCGCAGCTTCTGGCTGCGCGCGCCGCAATAAGTGCGTAAAGCTTGGGAGGTGCGCGGTGCTAATGCACCCAGCGTTCGCCGCCGTCCACCACCAAACTCTCGCCCGTGATGTAGTCGCACGCAGTTAGGAACAGTACTGCGGCGGCAACATCTGCAGGAGTACCCCAGCGTTTGAGCAGAGTGCGTTCTGCAATCCGGCGCACGGCATCGGCATCAAGCCGCTCTGGTGGCAGCACCGGCCCGGGAATGATGGCATTGACGCGGATGTGCGGTGCAAACGCCACCGCCAGATGTTCGGTAAGCGCAAGCAGTCCGGCTTTCGCAACTCCATGTGCCATAAAAGTTGTACTCGGCCGCACTGCATGCAGGTCCGCAATGTTGATGATTACACCGGCACCTGCCGTTTGCATATGCGGGGCGGCAGCATTGGCGCAGTGAAATGCGCCGTCAAGAATTACATCCATTGTGCGGCGCCAAACTGGTTCGGAAAATGGGACTGGTGATTTGGTGTAGGTGGAAGCGTTGTTGACAAGCAGGTCGAGGCTGCCAAAATGCTGCGCAGTTTGGTCCACCAGCGTGTGGGCGGCTGCTGCATTGCCAACATCGGCCTGGAAGGCGACTGCCTGCCCGCCGGATTGCTGCACTGCTGTTACGGTTTCCGCAGCTTCCGCAGCGGAGGTGTTGTAATTGACGGCAACCTTTGCGCCGGCGTGCGCCAATGCAATCACGATTGCACGGCCTACGCGGTGCGCACCGCCGGTGACTAATGCGGTTTTGCCTTGCAGTTCCATCGCGCGTTTTTATGCGGCGCAGTGGCAGCAGCCGCTAGGCGGGCAGCACGCCTGCACTGGCAGCCTGTGCCTGCGCGCGCCACACGCGTTCGGGTGTAAGGGGCAGGCTGCGGATGCGCACTCCAATGGCGTCGTACACCGCATTGGCTACGGCCGGCGCCACTCCATCCAAAGGAATTTCAGCAACGGCTTTTGCGCCAAACGGTCCGGTGGGTTCATAGGTTGGCACGAGGATGGCTTCCATCTCGGGCATCTCATCTGCGCTGAAGATGCGGTAGTCGCCGAGGCGGCCAACTTGGAGGCGGCCGTGTTCGTCGTAGGGCATTTCTTCGCAGACGGCGTAGCCGAGCGCCTGCACCATGCCGCCTTCGATTTGGCCGAGCGCAGTGAGCGGGTTGATTGCCACGCCGCAGTCCACGGCCATTACCAGTTTGACGACGGTGACCTGTCCGGTGCCAGTGTCCACTTCAACTTCTGCGAACTGTGCACCGAACGGCGGCGGCGAGTATGGGGAAACATATGAGGCGGTTGCCATCAGTTGCTGCTGGTCTTGCGTGTGCAGGCTGTGCAGCGCAACTTCGGCGTGGCTCACGCTGCGGCCGTCGGCGGTATGCACGCGGCCACTGCGCACCGTCATGCCGGCAGTGCCGCATTTGAGCATGAGGGCAGCGCGCGCAAACATCAAGTCTCTCAGCTGCAAGGCTGCCTTGTGCACTGCCATGCCGGAGATGTAGGTGGTGCTGCTGGCGTACGCACCGGTATCGAAGGGCGTGAAGTCCGTGTCGGACGAATAGATGATCACATCAACCGTGGGTACGCCAAGCGTTTCGGCTGCCATTTGTGCCAGTACCGTGTCGCTGCCGGTGCCGAGGTCGGTGGCGCCAACGAGCACGTTGAAGCTGCCGTCATCGTTGATCTTGATGCTTGCTGCGCCCATGTCCAGACCTGGGATTGCCGTGCCATGCATGCATAAGGCCATGCCCAGCCCGCGGCGGATGTGCGGGCGGTGTGGGTCCTGGTGCCAGTGCGCGAGTGCGCGCCGATCCCACGCGATGGCTGCGCTGCCTTGTGCCACGCAATCGGGCAGGCCGCAGGTGAGCACGCGCTGCGGATCTCCCGCGCCTTCTTCTATTACTTCGCCTTCGCCGATGGCAGCGGTGATCGGAATTGTGTCGCCGACGCGCACAGCATTTTGCATGCGGAACGCGACCGGGTCGCGGTCGGTGAGCAGCGCAATCTCATCCATCAAACATTCCAGCGCAAATTCTGCCTGCGGGCCGCCGTAGCCGCGGTAGGCGCCGGCGGTTGGTTTGTTGGTGTAAACAATCTCGCCATGAAAGCGCAGCGCCGGGCAGCGATAGGTGGATAAGCCGCGCAAGCCGGACACGCTGCAGACGGTGAGGCCGTGTGTGCCGTACGCACCTGTGTCTTCCACGATGTGCAAATCCAGTGCTTGCAAGTCACCGGAATGGCTGACGCCGGCGCGGAAGGTAAGGGTTTGTGCATGGCGGGAGCGCGCACTGGTGAATTCTTGGTCGCGCGTGTACTCAAAGCGCACCGGCCGGTGGGTGGCGATTGTGAGGTGCGCGCACAAATCTTCAATCAGCATTTCCTGCTTGCCGCCAAAGCCGCCGCCAATCCGCGGCTTGATGACGCGAATGCGCTTGACCGGCAGTTCCAGCAGCGGCGCCACCATGCGGCGCACATGAAATGGCACTTGCGTGCTCGTGCGAATTACCAGCCGGTCTTCATCGTCCCACCACGTGACCACTATGTGCGGTTCGATGTAGCCTTGGTGGACTTGGTGCGTGCTGTAGGTGCGCTCGAAGCGCTGGTCGGCAGCAGCCAGCGCGGCTTCAACATCGCCAACGCGCGCGTGGATTTCCGCCGCGAGGTTGCGGTCGCGATCGGTGATGGATACCGCATCCGGCTCATCGTGAATGACCGGTGCGCCGGGTTGCATGGCCGCATGTGGATCAAAAACGGCGGGCAGTTCCTCGTATTCCACCTCTATCAGCAGCAGTGCGGCGCGCGCAATCGCGGGCGTTTCCGCTGCGACAACTGCTACGCGGTCACCCACATGGCGCACTTTGCTGTCCAGCGACACCTGGTCGTAAGGCGGGGGATTGGGATGCGACTGGCCGCCCGACGCATAAACGACGCGGGGCACATCGGCATACGTAAGCACTGCGTGGACGCCGGGTAGCTTGCGCGCTGCGCTGGCATCGATGCGTTTAATGCGCGCGTGCGCAACCGGGCTGGTAAGCAATGCGCCGTGCAGCATGCCCGGCAGCTCAATGTCATCCGCAAACACTGGCCGGCCCTTGGCAAGCTTTACGCCATCAACTTTTGGCTCAGGGCGGCCGACGCTGCCTTCATGTACGGTGGGCGGAGCCAAGACACGAGTTTGTGTTTGCACCTGCGTGGATGAGCTGCCAAAGTCCGGTGTTGGTGTTTCGCCGGGCGCGCACGGACCAAACATTGCCTCGAAAGGCAGCCCGCCATGTGGATCAACTGGCGGCACGATTTCGCCGCGCAGCATTGCGGCTGCGCGCAGCACAGCCTGCACCGGGCGCAAGTATCCCGTGCAGCGGCAAAGCACTCCGCCCAACACTTCACGCACTTGTTCGGTGTTGGGTGCTTGTTCGCGGTCCAGCAGCTCTTTGGCTGCCATGATCATCGCCGGAGTGCAGAAGCCGCACTGGATTGCTCCCGTGTCGATGAACGCCTGTTGAATGGGATGAAGTTCGTGGCGCTCGGTAAGTCCCTCTACCGTGTCAATGCGCTGCGCGTCCGCCTGTGCGGCGAGCATTACGCAAGTGGGTGTCAGGTGTCCATTGAGCAGCACGGAGCACGCGCCGCAATCGCCAGTCTCGCAGCCGTGCTTCACGGACCATACGCGTGCTGTGCGCAGCGCGTCGCGCAGCGTTGTTTGCGCCGAGCACTCCAGCATGTGCGGTGCGCCGCTCATTTGGATGTTTACTTTCATTTGGCAGGCTAGCTTTTGGTGGCGGGCGCGAGGGTGCTCAATGCGCGCTCGGTGAGCACAGAAGCCATGGCGTGCCGATACTCGCTGCTGCCACGGTAATCACTGTGGCTGCCGGCAGCGGCCGCTGCTGCCGCTGCTGCGCGGGCGGTGTTGGCGGCATTGTGGGGGTTGCCGGTCAATGCTTGTTCCGCATCAAGACAGCGGGCTGGTGTCGAGCCCAGTCCGCCAATTGCAACGCGGGCATGTGTGATGTTTTGGTTCTGCAGCCGCAGCGCAACTGCAACTGCCACAATCGCCTCGTCCCGCGGAGTGCGCCGCACAGCGTGCAATGCTGCGCTTGCGGGGATGTCTGTGAAGGATATCTGAATTGGAAAGTTTGCGCCGCTGGGGTGGTGCGCGCCAATCGGGGAGAGCGTGCCGTTGTCCCAGTGCACCTGGGCATCGAGAACAAGCAGTGCCAGTTGCAGGTCCGGTGGACCGCCAGCGGCAAGTGCGGCGCCGCCTGCGCATGCCAGATTGCGCATGCCATAGTGCGTGCAGTGCAATGCGGCGCCGGCCACAATGCCGCCACTGATTCGGTTAAGCATCGGCGAATCTGCCATTGATTGCAAGGTGGCCAGCGCGCCAATTTCGATTGAGCCAGACTTATTGCGGATGTAGTCGAGGTTTAGATTGCGCAAGTCGAGCTGCAGTCCGTGGGCAAGCGGAAAGGGCGCG
>QWRL01000168.1 GCA_003670425.1 Chloroflexota bacterium | reverse complement strand
CTAGATGTGATCGAACATATAGATGATGACAAGGGTATGATTCGCGCGGTTGCAGATGCATTACAGCCAGGAGCAATTGTTTTGATCTCGGTACCCGCTTTTTCGTTTTTGTGGAGTGTTCATGATGAGTTGGCGCACCATAAACGAAGATACAACAGGGCAGAGCTCAGTTCAAGCCTTGCAATGGCTGGGCTCGAGCCTGTTTTCATCAGTTATTTTAATTTCTTCTTGTTTCCCGCAATTGCATTATTTCGTGTTTTATCGGGTGCATTAAGATTCAGTAGAAACGTCAGTGATTTTTCTGCTACCCCCGAATTATTGAATTCGATGCTGGCCTCAATTTTTGCCGCGGAGAGATTTCTTTTACGCTTCTTTCCGCTACCGTTTGGGGTTTCGCTGATTGCCGTAGCTCGAAAAAACAGGGTGTCCATTTAAGGTACTGCGCTCGCGCGAATCCGGTTTTGTGGTAAGTTGCTAGAGTGGTCAGCTAGCCGGCTGAAAGCTGCATTTGAATCGGCCGGCTGAAGACAGCGTGCTGAGAGAGAGTAAGGGATCGTTGTAGGCTACGCCTCCGGCAGCGCCTCGGCGGGCAGTGGCGCCTCCACCGCGCTGCCGGCGCTGACGCTCACCTGATAAGCAGTGGCGTCTGCCTGCGAGGCAACCACGCGCGCCAGCTCTGTTCCAATGAAGTGCGCAGCCGCGCCATCATCAATGGCGATGCCCGCTGCAATTTCACCGCTTGTGATGAAGTTGTGATACGCCGGGCGGCGCTCGGGCTCGCCAGCATAGTGCGGGCAGCAACTGCCGGCCAAAAAGCCGAGGCCTTGCAGCACGGAGAGCCGGCCGGCCACGGCATCTGTGATGCCGGCTTCAAACCAGCAAATTGCGCCGGCACTGAGGCCCGCCAGCACCACGCCGGCTTCCCACGCTGCGCGCAATATTTCCGGCAGCTCCCAGGCGCGCCAGAGTGCGAGCATGCTGCGCGTGTTGCCGCCGCCCACATAGATGATGTCCTGCTCGAGCAGTAGTTTGTGCAAGTCCGGTACGCGGCCAAAAAGCGAGAGGTGCGTGGGGCGGCAGTTAAGGCGTGTAAAGGCGCTGTAGAAATTGACGATGTAGCTGTCGGCGTCGCCGCTGGCAGTGGCGAGAAAACAGACGCGCGGATTTTTGGAGCGTGCCTGGCGGAGCACGTACAAGTCCAGCGCGGGGTTGTCCGGCTCGATGGAGAAACCACCGCCGCCCATGGCGATGATGTGGCGCTCAGCGCTGCTCATGCGCGGCTACCGGCGGCCACGGCCAAGTTGTTTGTGGCCGCCCGCATCACGCAGGCTCTGCAATCAATTCAGCAAACGGGGCTGCGCCGGACTGCGCCATCGATTGCAGCTCAGCCAGTGCTTTGTGCGCCTGCGCCTGGTCGCTGGCGTTTAGCTGCAGCCCAGCAAATTCGTCCGCGTCCAGTACTTGCTGGCTGCCGTCGGGTGCCACCCACAAATCCAGCGCCAGATCAACGGTATGTATCTCGCCGGACACCAACTGCGCCGGGCGCGTCACGTTGCAGTACCAGCCTTTGAGACGGTTGTCTGCCACGCCAAATATTTGGTAAATGGAAAACCAGCGCGCAGTGAAGAACCATTCCACGAAGCGGTCGCCGCGCTCGAAGACTGCATAATCCAGTTGCAGGCGGTCGCTATGGCTGAAGCGCGCCTCCACCTGCAGGAACTCCGGCGTGTGCTGCAGTATGCTGGCCGGCCAGCACAGCAGCGTTGTGCCATGCACATCCAGCTTGCGCACAGTAATCGATTTCACTTTGGCATTATACCGACGCAGTGGCATACCCACTGTGGCATGCTAAACAGCTAGTGTGGCGCAGACTGGTTGTCAGTGAGATTGGCAATTTCCACCACGCGGTCGGCGATGGCGTCAGCCTCGGCGCGGTTATGGGTGACATGCAGCGTGGTGGTGCCGCGGGCGCGCAGCAGCGCAGAAAGATCAGCCAGCAGGCGCGCATGCAGCGCGTTGTCCAAGCCGGTAAGTGGCTCATCCAGCAGCAACACCTGCGGCGCGGCCACCAGTGCGCGCGCCACGGCCACGCGCTTGGCCTCGCCGCCGGATAGCTGCCCCACCGCGCGCGCCTCAAAATCTGCGAGGCCAACCAGCTCGAGCGCTGCGCGCACGCGGCGCTGGCGTTCCGGCGCGGCCGTGCCTTGCACACGCAGCGCATAGGCCACGTTTTCTGCCACGCTGAGGTGCGGAAACAATTGATTGTCCTGAAACACCATGCCGATACCGCGCCGATGCACGGGCGTGGCGCTGATGTTTGCACCTGCCAGCCAAACTGTTCCGGCGCTGGGCGTTTCAAGGCCCGCAATCACGCGCAGCAGCGTTGTCTTGCCGGAGCCGCTGGCACCCAGCACCGCCACAATCTCGCCCGCCTGCACGTGCAGCGAGATGCGGTCGAGCACCACGCGCTCCCCGAAGCGCAGCGTGATGTTGCGAATTTGAAGCATCAGATTGCGAGGCGGTCCGGCCGCAAACCGTCAACCGCTGCAATTGCCGATACGGTGAGCAGCACCAGCAAAGTGGCAAGCACATAGCCCTGCGCCTGCACCAGATCACCGGGCCGCGCCAGCAGGCGCGAGATTGCGACCGGCAGCGTTTCGGTGGTGCGCCGCGTCAGGAAGCTGCTTGCGCCAAACTCACCCAGTGACACGGCAAATGCAAATGCGGCAGCGGCCAAAGCGGCGCGCGCCACGAGCGGCCGGTCGATGCTAAACCAGACTTGCCACGGCGCTGCGCCCAGCACAGCGGCTGCTTCGCGTGCACCTTGTGGGACGGCACGCACCACGGGCAGCAGCATGCGCACCACCAGCGGCAGCGCAATCAAGCTGTGCGCCAGCGGCATGATGATCCACGCGCCGCGCAAATCCAGCGGTGCCTCATCGAAAGTGATAAGCATGCCAAGGCCAAGGGTTACGGCTGAGGCAGCCAGGGGCAGCATCACAAATGCTTCGAACAGCACCAGGCGCCGCGAGCCGTAGGCAATTGCGCTGGCTGCCGCCAGCCCAAGCAGCGTGGCGCACACGGAAGTGGCAAGTGCAAACTGCAGCGAGGTAAGCACCGCAGCAAACGGGGCTGGCAGAACGGATTGCAGGCCGGGCGTAAACGCTGCGCGCCAGCCGGTTGTGTTGAGCGTGCCGCCCACCCGCAGCGAGCGCAGGAGCATCGCCAGCAGCGGCGCCAGCACACCGGCAGCTGCCAGTGTGCCAATGCCATACACCGCCGCAAACGCGGCAGCGCTGCGCGGCCGGCGCACTTGCGTGAAGATTGTTCCGGGCGGGCTTTGGCGCGCAGCTGCGCTGCGCAGCCACCACCACAGCAGCAGCCCCAGCCCAACTAGTTGCAGCACGCTGAGCGCCGTTGCGCCACCCAGGTCATCCAACTGCACCGCGCGCAAGTAGATCTCAGTTTCAATTGTGGAGCGGGCGGGGCCACCCAGCACACGCACCACGCCATACGAGGTGAAGCTGAAAAGAAAGACAACCGCGCCGGCTGCGCCCAGTGCGGAGCGCAGCAAGGGCAGCGTGATAGTACGCAATATGCGCAGCGGGCTGGCGCCCAGCGTGCGCGCAGCATCCGCCATGTGCGGGTGCAGCTGCTCCCAGCGGCTGCCCACCACGCGCACCACCACCGCGCTGTTGAAGTAAACATGCGCGGCAATGATTGCCCACACCGTGCGGTGCCACGCGGGAGGCAGCAGCGCCAAGAATGCTGCGCCCACCACCACCGTGGGCAGCACGAAGGCCGTGCTCACCAGTGCCAGCAGCAAGCGCCGCCCGGCAAAGTGGTAGCGCGCCAAAATATGCGTCACCGGCAGCGCCACCACAAGCGTGAGCAGCGTGCTTGCCAGCGCCTGCCAGACCGTGAACCACAGCACCGGCGCGATTGCCGGGTTTGCAAACAGCGTGGCAAACGCTGCGCCGCTTGCGCCGCGCGCCACAATGCCGGCCAGCGGCCACACAAAAAACACCAGCAAGAGCAGTGCCGGTGCAATTGCCAGCCACGGCGCAGCGCTGCGATACGGTGAGCGGCTGCTGTTCACGGCCGCCTAGCGCAGCACCAGCGTGGTCCATTCATCCAGCCACGCGCTGCGCTGCGCAGCGATGCGCGCCGGGTCCACTTGCAGGGGTGCAGCCGGGCGCTGCGCATGCTTGATGAATGCTTCCGGCAGCGCAGCCGCTTGATGCACCGGGTACACAAACAATGTCAGCGGCAGGTCTTCTTGAAACGCAACGCTTGTGAGGTAATCGAGCAGCAGTTGTGCCTCGCGCGCGTGCGCGGTGCCGCGCAATATGCCGGCAAATTCCACCTGTCGAAAGCAGGTGCGCAGCACTACGGCAGTCGGCGCCGTGGCGATGGGCGGGTCGGCATAGATCACCTCTGCCGGCGGGCTGGAGCCGTAGCTCACCACCAGCGGCCGCGATCCCTTGCCGGACGACCCCGAGAACTCCGTGTAGTACGCCTCCGTCCAGCCATCCACAACCAGCACGCCATTCGCACGCAGCTGCGTCCAGTAAGCCTGCCAGCCGTCCTCGCCAAATTCCGCAACCGTGGCTAACAAGAACGCCAGCCCCGGCGAAGCGGTGAGCGGGCTGGGCGTGACGAGCAGATCCTTATAAGCGGCGCTGGCCAGATCCTGCAGCGTGAGCGGTGGCGCAAGGCTGCGCGCCTTGAACCACGCAATGTCGTAGTTGATGCACACGTCGCCGGTATCAACCGGCGTAACTGCGTGCCCGGGCACCAGCGCAGTTACGGCTGGATCCATGTACGCCAGGTTCGGCGCTGCGTATGGCACAAACATGTCGGCCTGCAGCGCCCGCGACAGCAGCGTGTTGTCCACGCCCCACAGCACGTCGCCCTCCGGCTTGCCTGCGGTAAGCGCGGCCTTGGTCACAAGCTCGCCCGCATCACCAGCAAGTGCCAGTTGCACTTTGATGCCGGTTTGGTTTGTAAACGCATCAAAAATGTTCGCTGATGGTGTGAAGGAGTCATACGCAAGCAACGTGAGCGTTACCGGCGCTGCGCTTGTGGGGGTAGCTGCCGGAACCGGGCTGGCTGCCATTGTTGCGTTGATTGTGGCAGCAGAGTTTGCACATCCGGCAGCCAGCGCCAGCATTGTGCCAACGCCAAAGCACCACAATCGTTGATGCAGCAGTTTCAATCCAGCGCTGCAGTTGTTACTGGGCATTGGAAATATGTATCGCAAGCAGCAGTCCGGACTCAAGCGTCACACTGGCGGTTGCGGAAGTGAGCACATTGCTGACGCCCAACGTGGCACCGAACGGCAGTGTGCCGTGCTGCATCGGGTAGTCCAG
>QWRL01000167.1 GCA_003670425.1 Chloroflexota bacterium | reverse complement strand
GGCGATGTTTGGAGTGCCGGGCTTTGGCGACTCCAACTTGCGCCACAATCTGCCGGGCCGGCCGGCACTGGATTGGTGGATTGCAGTGGCATCGATTTGGAGTTTTATCGGCCTCGCGAGCAGGCGGCGACACTTTGCTGTGATTGGTTTGTGCTTGTTGGGGTTGAGCGTGCTTCCGACAATATTGTCTGAGGAAGCTCCGCATTTTGCGCGTGGTTCTGGAGCCATGCTGGTAGTGCTGCCACTGGCGGCACTTGGCATCGAGCAACTGCAACACCTTCGCGTCAAAAGTTGGGTTGTACTAAAGACAACGGCTGCAGCGGGTGCGCTTGGGTTTGCAGCCGCGTCCGCATTTTCAGGGCTCTGGCTGCCAGCCTACTTACTGCAAAGCCAGACAGGTTTTGCATTTGATGAGCAGTGCACTCGCGCTGCAATTGATGCAAACAATTTTCTGGCCACCGGCTGGCGCGGCGCCGGCTGGTTTGCGGATCGGACGCAACCATTGGCGGGCCGCACCGTAATCCTCGCCCGCGACGTATGTCCCGAGTACAGCAGCTCGGGGAGTGACACGGTGCGCTTTTTGGTTCCTGTGGAATTTGCACAAGGCGGGGCGCTGCGCCGCTATGAGCTGGAGAAGTTGCCACCGCTTGCAACGCTGCCGGAACAGATTTTGTTCCTTGCAATACCCGGCGATGAGACGCGCCTAGCTCCGTGGCTTGGGGCGCGATACGCGCTGCAGGTGGAAGACGGGCCGTGGACGCCGCCGGATTTGCTGGGCAACTCGTGGCTGGTTTACCGCCGTGTGCTTGCCACTGCCAACGCCGGTAGTTAGTGCTCTTATTTGACCGTAATGATGTCGGGCAGCACGATGCTTTCCCCCAGCAACACGCCGGCCTGATCGTAGGCAAGGAAGCGTTCACTTGTGGCATCATTCCATAGCCCTACATAAACGTGATATTGGCCGGCGGGTAGTATTGCGGGCAGCACAAGCGTGTGCACGTCGCGGATGTAGCGATCCAGTGCCCAGCGCTTGGTTGGTGTGTCCGCCGGGTTGGCTTTGTCTGATTGCGCCCAGACTTTTCCATCCTTGTCGCGCAGGTGTACATACACTTGATAGTTGATGGTTGGCGTTTGCGCAGCACGCCAGTAAAGCGTGACCGGGAAGTCTGTACTTTTTCGCAAGGTTACCTTGGCAAGGTCATAGCCAAGGAATTCCACTTCTTTTTGAATGCTGCCCACCAGGGTGTGCTGGATGGTGGCCACTGTGCGTCCGCTTGAATGGTGGCGGAACCAGCCCAACTGGTCCGACAGCAGCTTTATGCAAACAACTGCCACGAGCGCAATTGCTACTTGCGTCAGCTCAATTGGCGGCCCACGCTTGGCGGGTTGGGATTGTTGCCCGCGGATTGGCAGCAGCAGCAAGCCCAGCGCCGCCAGTGCGCATGTGATGCTGATCCAAGCCGCAAGACTGCGCACAGGCGTTGCCTCCAGTGCCACTTCCAGGCGGTGCTTGCCGGCTGGAATATCTACGCCAATGCGCCCATCCGGGTTTGTAACTGAAATCTCAACCAGCTTGTTATCCAACCTCGCCGTCCACCCGGGAAAATAAAAACGGTGTAATTTCAGTTTGAAGGCGGTGGGAGTTGTGATGCCCAGCACATCGCTTTGCGACGTGCTTTGAAGCATGATGGCGCTGGCGCCGACGGGCAGCAATTCCTTTTCGAGGCGCGGGATGTTGCGGTCTCCGGCTGCATAGGCTGCAATTATTTCGGCGGAGGGCACCGGAATGCTTTCGACGCCGCGCGGCAGGAAGTCATTGCAGCATGTGGTGCCCAGCCATTTTCCGGAAACTTCTTCTGCGACTACGCGCCCACGGGTGATGGAGCCGAAGTTCCCCCATGGCAGCGGATATGTTAGTGGCAGCGCGCTGAGAAATAGTGCAGCCACCATCAGTGCTGCAGCGCGCGGCGCGCGTGTGTTGCCATTCCCATTCCCCGTCCAGGCCAGTGCGGTGCCGGCCAGCGGAGACAATACCAGTGCGGTGGGGCCCATGAAGCGCATTGGAAACTGGAAGAAGCGCATGGGTGGCAGCACTTCCCATAAGCCCTGCGATGCATTGGTCATCAAGTACACAAAAAATGTACTCAGGAAAACCATTAGCATCGAGTCAAGGCGCCGCAGGTGCGGCTTGAATACTGTGAGCATGCCGGCGGTGGCCAGCAACAATTGCACCGGTCCGAGACTGAAGCGGAAGGCGGGGCTGGCAGCGCCTTCGTCCAGCCAGAGTGGCAGTGCCGCCAGTTCGTTGACCGGCAGGAAGTGGCGCCGGAAGTCGTAATGGCCAAGGCCATAAAAATCAAGCCGCACTGCGCTGCGCTCAAGGCCGGCGGGCAGCCAGTAAATGGCCGCCAGTCCAAGCCCCAGCACAATTGCAACTGCCACCTGTGGGATGCGTTGCCATGGAAACGGCTGCCGGCCGCGCTGCGCATCAATCGATGCGAGCGTAATTTCCCATGCAATCAGCACGAGTACCACGCCGTACACCGGCAGCGCTGTTAGCGGATGCGCAAGTATCACAGCTGCCAAACTGACGGCCGCCATGACCGCCGGGCGCCACCCGCCCTTGCGCAGGACAAGGTCAAACCACAGCAGCACAAAGGGCGCGATGCCCAACGAGAGCGTCTCGGCGATTTCGCCGCGCGCATGCGGCTCCAAAAAAAGCAGGTAAGGCGAGAAGGCCCATGCAGCTGCCGCCACAATGCCCGCCAGCCGCCACCAGCGGTTGCGCACAAACAGATACATGCCGAGCGTGCCCAGCAGGCCCGCGGCCGCCAGCACAGCCTTGGAGCCGGCCACAACGTCCGCGCCGGTGAAGATGCTCCAGTACGCTGCGAGGTGGTAAGTGAGTGGCGCATAGAAACTGAAAATCGGATAGCCGTTGCCGTAGTAGAAATTGTTGGCCCAGCGCGGGTAGAGGACGCCGGTCAGGATTGACTCTTTGACTTCCGCTGCGCGCAAGATGTGAATCTCAGCGTCGCTGTTGAGCGGCAGGCTGGGGTAAGCAAACAGCGGCCACACAGCCAGCAGGCCGATGGCAAGTGCAATCGCCACACCCGGGTCTAGTTTGGAAAGGAGCTTGGACAATTTAATCAGGCGGCTCAACCGCCGGCCGGCAGGCAGCGCCGCTATGCAAGCAGCGCGGGAAGCTCTTCGGGATGGCGCGCAACGCGCACGCCGGCCGCTTTGAGCGCCGCAATTTTTTCGCTCGCGGTGCCCGCCCCACCCTCCACAATTGCACCGGCATGCCCCATGCGCTTGCCGGCCGGTGCGGATTGGCCCGCGATGAATGCTGCCACAGGCTTGCTGTAGTTGTCGGCGATGAATGCCGCAGCGTCTTCCTCGTCGCGCCCGCCGATTTCGCCGATCAAGACAACTTTTTCTGTGAGCGGGTCCTCTTCGAAAAGTTTGAGCACATCAAGAAATGAAGTGCCATTGACGGGATCGCCACCGATGCCGACGCAAGTGGAGGTGCCGAGGCCGGCTTGCTTGAGGGCGTGCAGCACCTCATAGGTGAGCGTGCCGGAACGCGCCACAACACCAACCGTGCCGACGCTGGCGATGTGGCCGGGGATGATGCCGACTTTGGCGCTGCCCGGTGTGAGCAGGCCGGGACAGTTGGGCCCGATGAGGCGTGCGCCGCATTTGTCCAGATAGGGGCGCACGAGAATCATGTCTTGCACGGGTACGCCTTCACTAATGCAAACGATTAGTGGCAGGCCGGCATCCGCGGCCTCGAGCATGGCGTCGGCTGCAAAACGCGCCGGCACAAAGATCAGCGCGCAGTTGGCGGCAGTTGCTTCAACCGCAAGTTTGCAGGTGTCAAAGACAGGCACGCCGTCCGCCCATTCGCCGCCTTTGCCGGGTGTTACGCCGGCCACCACTTGCGTTCCATAGGCAATCATTTGGCGTGTGTGAAACAAACCCTCGCGCCCGGTGATGCCTTGCACCACCACGCGCGTGTGCTGATCAACAAGTACGCTCATTGCGCACCGCCGGCAGCCGCGACAACTTTTTGCGCTGCGTCCGCGAGTGAGGTGGCTGTGAGCATGCGCGCCTCCGCCAGCAGCTTGCGCCCTTCTTCTTCATTCGTGCCAACCAGCCGCACCACCATCGGCAGCCGCGCCGCCACCGTTTCCAAGGCTGCTAGCAC
This sequence comes from Chloroflexota bacterium, assembly GCA_003670425.1. Taxonomy (GTDB): domain Bacteria; phylum Chloroflexota; class Anaerolineae; order Anaerolineales; family UBA11657; genus BD1. Next base: position 1,194 of record QWRL01000167.1, on the reverse strand, counting down.
GCCGCGCGCCACTTCGTCACAGCGCGTGATGCCGCCGAAAATATTGATGAGCAGCGCCTTCACTTTGGTGTCGCGCAAAATAATGCGCAGGGCTGCGGCCACCTTTTCCGCGCCGGCGCCGCCGCCAACATCCAAAAAGTTGGCTGGCCGCCCGCCATACAGCTGAATGATGTCCATGGTGGCCATCGCCAGGCCGGCGCCATTTACCATGCAGCCAATCTCGCCGTCCAGTGCCACGTAAGAGAGCCCGTGGGTGCGCGCCTCTGTTTCGGCTGGCGTTTCTTCATCAGAGTCGCGCATGCTTTCAAGCTCCGGATGGCGATAGAGCGCGTTGTCATCTACAACAAGTTTTCCGTCCAGTGCCACAAGCTGGTTGGCTTCGGTGATTACCAGCGGGTTGATTTCAGCAAGAGTGGCGTCCGTGTTTTTGAAGACGCTGTACAGGCCGTGCGCAATCTTTGCGAACGCTGTCCAATGTTCGCGCGGCAGGTCAATCATTGAGGCGATGTGGCGCAGCTGATAATCCCGCAGCCCGAGAAATGGGTCCACGTGCTCGCGAATAATTTTCTCCGGCGTTAGTGCAGCCACTTCTTCTATGTCAATGCCACCGCTGGCGGAGGCAATCATTACCGGTTTGCGCGCGGACCGGTCGTTGGTAATTCCAAAATATATTTCTGTGCGGATTGCGGCAGCTTCGTCTACCAGCACTTTGCGCACCGGCAGGCCTTTGATATGCATGCCGAGGATGTCGCCAGCGTGCTTGAGCGCAGCGGCGGGTGTGTCGGCAACTTTCACGCCGCCGGCCTTGCCGCGCCCGCCTACCAGCACCTGCGCTTTAACTACGACGCGGCCGCGCAATTCAGTGGCAATGTCGCGTGCCTGCTCTTTCGTTTCGGCCACCCTGCCGCGTGGGATGGCAATTCCATTTGCCGCAAAGATTGTTTTCGCTTGATACTCGTGAAGTTTCATTTGATAAATTAACGCGTGTCAGTATAGCAGCGATGATTATTTGGCGGGTGCCAGGGCGTTGTTAAGTTCGAGTTGGTCGATCTTGATGCGCATCACACGCTGATTGTCGGCGTCAGCAATGTAGAGCAGCCCGTTGCTGGCGGCAGTCAGACCTGTGGGCATAGAGAATGCGCTCGCGTCTGTGCCATAGTCGCCAAACGAGCGCAGCGGCCGGCCATTGCGATC
>QWRL01000166.1 GCA_003670425.1 Chloroflexota bacterium | reverse complement strand
ATAAACAAAAATATCATTTGTAGAAAGCAATACAGTAAGCAGGGCTGCCACAAGCCCGCCGAACACCGGCGCCGCAACGCGGTAGAACAGCGCCACCCCCAGCACTCCAAGTGTGACGGGCAGTACCCGAAAAACAAATGTCTCGTTGTTAGATGAAAAGTAGCGGAGGCCCGCCTGCAGCCACCACCACAGCGGCGCCAGCGAATGCGAGTTGCGCAGCGGCACACCAAACACCAGCGTCGCCCAATTTGTACCCAGATGGCGGTCCGGGCCAGTGCCGTACATGTCGCGCACGCCGTTCTGGATCACCACAATCTCATCCGCATTAAACGGGTAGTGCAGTGCGCCGTGTACACGCACCCACAGGCCGAGCCATAATGCGCCCGCCACTATAATCAAAAGTGGCAGCCGGCGCAGCGCGCCCCCCGCGTGGCGCTTCAACCGCATGCTGTGCCCGGATGCCAACAGCGCGCCACCAAATTGTTGCGACATTTCTTTGCGATTCTAACAGTGCTGGCGGGCAGCTTATGGCTTGTGCCGCTCGCGCGGCGCCGGCTGGCTGCAGCCGGCCTGGCTGACGCAGCAGTTTTGGCGGTTGGGATTGGCGCAAGTTTGGGCGGCCTTTCACTTTGGATGCTGCTGTTGGGCTTGCTGCCCGGCGCATGGCTGTTGCCGGCATTGGTGCTGCCGGTTCCGTGGCTCGGTCTTGCACTGCAGCTTTGGCCGCGCGCGGGCAGCACAGCGCCGCGCAATCCGGCCCGCATTCAACCACTAGCGCTGCTGTGCGCGGGCAGCCTGCTGGTAATCGCAATCAACACGCTGTCCTATCCTTTTTACCGCTACGACGTGCTGGCGCGCTTTGCGCCCAACGCGCGCCAGTTGTTTGAGCAGGCGCATATTTCCAGCGGCCTCAGCGGCTATCCGCTGGCGGTGCAACTGCAATATGCGTTTGCGTTCATGGCCGCCGGCGCAGTGAATGACCACTATGCCGGCATGGTTGTGGCCGCCTACGCCACTGCCCTGGCGCTGGCCACCTTTGCCGTGGCGCGCACGGCATTCAATGCGCGCGCTGCGTGGTGCGCGCTGCTGCTGCTGCTGAGTGCGCCATTGTTTGTGGACTGGGCAACCTCCGGTTATGTGGACGTGCCGGTGGCGTTGTATCACGCGCTGGCACTGCTGTTTGCATTGCGCTGGCTCCAAAGCGGCGCGCGCGCTGAGGCGCTTGGCGCTGGCATTGCTGCCGGCCTCGGCATTCTCACCAAGCACTCGGCGCTTGTGCTGCTGCCGGCATTGGCAGTTGTGCCATTGCTGCGCAACCGCAGCCGCACAGATTTTGTGAACGCAGCCTTTGCGCTGCTGGCTGCGCTTGCCCTGGCCGGTCCGTGGTATGTGCGCAATTTGCTGCTGGCCGGCTGGGGTGGCGTGCTGCCTGCACCCGGCGCGTATGATGCGCAAGCCTTGGACACTTCCATCGCCACGCTGCTGACATTCTGGTCTGATCGTGCAGAATGGGGCCTGCCATTTAGCATTGCAGCCACTGCTGGCGTGCTGCTTGCCGCCGCCCAGCTTTTGTTTGCGCGTGTGGACACCGTTGTTCCAAAGGCGCGCCAGCGCATCCTGCTTTTCGCCGCGTTCATCATCCCCTACCAGCTGCTTTGGTGGCAGGGCTTCTCTTACCAGACGCGCTACCTGCTGGCATCAGCGCCAATGTTTGCTGCCTTGGGTGGATACAGCATAGACTGGCTGCTGCAGCGCATGCCTGTGCTTGCACGCATGCCGCAGCCGGCAGTGTTGGGGCTGGCTGCCGGGCTGCTGGCGCTGGGCGCCTACGGCCGGCTGGGTGCGGTGTATCACCTGGCGCTGCACCCGCTGCAAAATGACGCCGACAAACTTGCGCGCCTGAGCCCGGGTTTGTGGCCGCTCGCGCAGCGCATGCGCGCCACATTGCCGGCCGGCTCGCGCCTGTACACCATGGAAGGCGCGCTCGCGTACTGGCTGCCGGAGTATCCGTATCAATACGGCTTTCCGGTTGCGCTGGCGGATCTGCGCGGCTTTGATTATCTGGTGGTCACGCCCATTGGCAAATCCGTGTATGCGTTTGGCGGCACACTAGACAATGAAGTGCTGCGCGCGCTGGGAGACCCGGCGCTCTTGCCGCTGCAGTTTGAGCAGGTGGATGGCGCTGCGGTGTATGCCGTGGGCGCGGGGCTGCGCTGATGCTGCCCGCGCTGCTTTCACTGTGCTCCATATTGCTGCTGTGCGGGTGGAGCCTGCCGCTCTGCCAGCGCTGGCTGGCTGCAGAGCCGCCTGCGCTGCGCTTGCCAATCAGCTTTGGCTTGAGCGTTGGCGGCGCCACGCTGCTGTTCGCTGCGCTGGGCTTCAGCGGGCTTTCCGCTGCGCTAGTTTGGGTGGTGCTGTTGCTGCTGGCTTCCGGCGGGGTCTTGTTGGGGGCGTGGCCGCAGCTTGCAGTTGCTGCGCACTTCACCCAATGGCTGCGGCGGCTGCGCACCGCCCAGCCGGCAGCGCTCGCACAGCTCATTTTGCTGCTGGCAGGTGCTGCAGCACTTGCCCACACCAGCTACTACCCCTTCATTGGCGATGACGAGATCAGCCGTTACGGCTATCTTGCGCGTGTAATTTTCCGCAGCGGCTACATTGGGCCGGCCGAGCGCGGCTATCCGCTGCTGCTGCCGCTGGCGTATGCGCTGCCATTTTTTGCGTCCGGCCAGCTCGTGGAGCAGGTTGCAAAGCTGATCCCGCTTGCCTTTGGCGTGATGACGGTGTCTGCGACGGGGGGGCTTGCGCGGCATTGGTTTGGCGCGCGCGCTGGCTGGTATGCCGCCGTATTGCTGGCAGTAACACCGCCATTCATGGCGTGGGCCACAGTTGGGTATGTGGACATTCCGTCCGCGCTCTATATTTTGCTGGCCGCATATGCCGGTGATCGCTGGCACAAAACAGCCAGCCCCGGCTGGGCGCTGCTGGCCGGTGTGCTGGCCGGCCTTGCGCTGTGGGCCAAGCAAGCGGGCTTTGTGGCATTTTCCGGCCTCGCATTTTCCGGCCTGCTGCTGCTGACGCGCGTGCCGCGCAAGGCGCTGGCGGGCGGCGCTCTGTTGCTGCTGGCTGCTTTTATTTGCGGTGGATGGTGGTATTTGCGCAACGCAATTTATGACGGCTGGCTGAATGCCGTTCCGGATGCCGGCTTGTTTCATATTTTGCAGGCGCCGCGCGGGCTGTGGCAACTGCTGCCCTTTGCGGGCAACTATGCAGACTTCGGCTATCTGGCCGCGGCTGCATATCTGGCGGGCATTGCCTGGGCTGTGATGCAGCTGCGCCAGCCTGCAGTGCGCTGGTGTTTGCTATGGTGCGGGCCGTACACGCTTGTGTGGTGGTGGCAGTACTCCTACGATGTGCGCTTGCTGCTGACGGTACTGCCGTTTTACGCGCTACTGGCAGGCGCAGCGCTGGCTGCTGTGCGCAGCCGCTTCTTTGCGCGTGCAAATCCGCTTTGGCAGGCTGCCGCAGCGCTGCTTTTATTAATTGCGTGCGTGTGGCAGGCGCGTTTGGGCGGCGCACTGCAATGGCTGCTCAACCCAAGTGCCAGCTACGCGCAGCGCCTCGAACGCGCCAAGGGCGACATGTACCCGGTGGTGCAGTTCATCGCGCAAAATATCGGGCCGCAGGAAGTTGTTTGCTCGATGGACGTGCGGCTGCGCTATTACCTTTTGGATTTTGACATACGGGCTGGCTACCCGGCGCTGGAGCAGATGGCCGAGTGCGGCCACCTGGTAGTGGGTTCCTGGGCGGGTGCGGTATACGAATCCCTGGGTATTTCCACCAGCCCGCTGTCCGTGTTGGATGACACGCAGCAGTTTGTGCTTGAGTATCGCGGTCCGGCGGACAACATCAAAGTTTACAAAATGCTGCACCCATAAAACGGCAGCTGCTAAGGATAGTGCTTGAACAACTGGCTTTCCCTGATGATGAATAGTAGGATCTCTATGCCATCTCGCCATGGATTTAAATTTGTACCGCGTTGGCGCTCGTCAGGCGCATAGCTGATGGGCACCTCAGCCAGACGCAGGCCAGCCTGCCTTATGCGAATCGTCGTTTCGGCACCGAAACTCATACCGCCGGATACAAACATCAAACTCTGATAGACATCGCGGCGGAAGCCCTTGAGCCCGCAGCAAATGTCTGAGATGCCGCTCCGGCAAAGCACGTGCGCAGCCTTGCTGAGCAAGGGATTTCCCAGATAGCGGTGCGACCAAGGCATTGATCCCGGTTGTAGATTGCCGCGCAGCCGGCTGCCAATTACGTAGTCGCAGCCTGCGCTGAAGCGCTCAAGAAATAGCGCCACATCGCGCGGATCATACGTGCCATCAGCATCCAGTTTAAAAATGTAGGTGCCGGTTGCGGCTGCCAAGCCCGTACGGCAGGCATTGCCGTACCCTTTTGCTGCCGCGTGCACCACGCGTGCGCCGGCCTGCTGTGCCAGCAACACTGAATCATCACGCGATCCATTGTCGCTCACAATCACTTCGCCGCGCACGCCCAATTGTTCTAGTGCACTCCAGCAACGATCCACACATTGCGCAACTGTGCGTGCTTCATTGCGACAAGGCATTACCAGAGACACCTCCGGCGCAGGCGGGGTGGAATCAGTTTTCATTTAGCGGTAGCTTTGGCCAATGGTCACAAATCCAATCCAATCATCTGACGATGGCAGCATTGACTCTAATTCACGTAGTTGACGAGAATGCCGTTACCAATTCGCGAGCGCCTGGATGTCCGGTGTTTGCGTGTGCCAGCATGGCTAACAATACTCGCTGCAGCAGCCGCGCATTGCCAATGCTGCCGCGCACCAGGCGGGCTTTTGGGTGAACCGCGCGCCGGTTGCCAGTTTGCAGGTTGTCTAGGACAATCACTTGGTAGCCCTGTGCAACTAACAGCTCCACGCACACAGAGCCCACAAAGCCCGCGCCGCCGGTTACCAGGATCGTTTGTTTTTTCATGCTAAAGATTAGGTGGTGCTATGCGCACAGCTGTGCACCTGTGGCTGAACGCCAAAGTATACCCACTGCCGCCCGCAGCGGGCGGGCGCCGCGCAGGAGCAGCCTTCCCTGATGGCCGCAGCGCTGCGCCTGCTGGTAGTGCAGGAAACGGACTGGCTGCAGCGTGGGCCGCACCAGCAGCACCATCTGTTTGAGCGCCTCTCGCTGCGCGGGCATACGGTGGTGGCGGTGGATTTTGAGATGCTCTACACGCCATGGCCGCAGGCGCCGCTGCTGGCGCCGCGCACGGAGTGGCAAGGCGTGGCGCGCGCGCTGCCCGCAGCGCATGTGCGCGTGGTGCGGCCGCCGACGCTGCGCCTGCCCGGCATTGCGCGCCTCGTTTCCGTGGGTGCATTCCATCGTGAATTGCAGCGCCTGGCCGCGCAACTGCAGCCGCAAGTGCT
>QWRL01000165.1 GCA_003670425.1 Chloroflexota bacterium | reverse complement strand
AAGCAGCAGCTGAAAGATTTATTTAGATAGTGCGGCCTGCAGCCGAGCATGGTGATGCGCAACAGTGTTCCGCGAGGCATTGCCCGCGCAGACCCCTGCTTTCCGTGGAGCACGGCAACCACAACAGGTGCCTGCTGCGCAGATAATTTATTTGCGCAGCAGCTCGGAGAAGCGCTCCTCAAAGCGTTCTCTTGAGAATAGTTTCGTCACGCGCAAGCGACCGGCGGCACCCATCGTCCGCGCTTCTTCAGGCGCACGCAGCAATCGCGTGATGGCGCCCCGCAGCGCATCCCGCTGCGCCACATCGATCAGCAATCCAGTTTCACCGTCCGCCACGGCTTCATCCGCACCGCCGCCTTTGGCAGCAATCACCGGCTTGCCGCAAGCAGCCGCTTCAAGATAAACAATACCAAAGCCCTCGCCATACGCCTTGCTGCCACTTTGAAACATGCTCGGCATGACAAAAATGTCGCTCTGCCGATACTCATCAGTAAATTGGTTGGTATCTAGCACAATACCAGTTATCTGAACCCGGTCTTGGACGCCGAGCCTGCGCGCAAGCTCCTCCACGCGCGCGCGGTCGGTACCGTCCCCAACAATTCGATAGCGCAAGGCCGGAAACTCTTTCAACAAATCGGGCAGCAACTCAATCACTCGGTCGTATCCCTTGTAGCGCTCGGCTGCATCCAGCCGGCAGACCGTAAGCAGTACCGGGGACTTGCTTGCGCCTTCACCTTCAGGCGTAAATGCGTTGGTGTCAACGCCATAGTAAAGCAGCTCCATTTTTGCAGGGTCTATCCCTTTGGCTGCCAGAATGCCTTCAGTTACTTTGCTGATGGAAATAATGCGGTCAGCTTTCTCAAGTGCGTTCGCTTGGTCGGGCGGAATGTCCGCCCACACCTCAATGCCGTAGGCAACTACCCAATATGGAGTGCCATTTAGCTTTTTGGCGCGGCGGCCGTGCGGCGCTAACTCAACATGATTGCAGAGGATCAGATCTGGTTGAAACTTTGCGATCAGACGCCGCAGATGAAATGCATGCACCCAGCGCCGCGGAACCACGCCAAACAAACGCTGCGCGCGCGCCAGCTTGTCGTTCAATGCATATCCGGGGAATGTGGCGGGGTAGCTGCCGTTGAACGGCAAAACAAGCACATTGGAGGGACCCATCGCTTTGGCAGCCGCCAAAGCCAGCGCATGCGTATAGCGTTGAATGCCGCCCGTCATCGGCGACAGTTCGGTGGCAAGAATTAATATCCGCATGATTGTTTGCGCGCCGCTGCAACATATTGCGCAGGAACGGGCGTGTGCCGTATGACCCGCCTGAGTTCACACGCTCCGGTTTTACGCAGAACCCAACCCGGCAACAAATGGCGCGGACTGCGCGTGCAGCAATGCGACCATAGTCTCAAAGCAGTCGCTTCACAAGATCCGTTTTACTCAAGGTTGGTGTGGCGTGCGCTCATTTCGCCAGCAGCTTGGCCGGTCTTTTCCCTGAGCATGATCGAAACTAGGTCAAACAAAACCAGCTGCGCAGCTTCAAAGAGACTCCCCATCGGCAGCAAACTGGGCGCTCCAGAAGTTTCATTTGCCATGGTCTGCGCCTGCAGTACGACAGCACCATCAGCGAGTGCGGCGGCCGGGCCGGCGGGTGGCGCAGTCACAATCAGCACTCGGGCACCGGCCTGTCTGGCAACCTGCATGATGGCCAGCACGGTTGAGCAGCCACCGGCACCGGCACTCGCAATCAGCAGGTCACCACTCCCAAGCGGTGGCGTGGTCATGTCACCCACATAGTGCGCGTTAAGCCCCAAATGCATCAGTCGCATGGTGAGCGCCCGCATCATCAACCCTTCCCGGCCGCCGCCAAAACATGCAATGGTACTGGCGCCAAGAATATCCGCGCAGAAACTTTCCACAGACGCTTGCGTGACTGTGCTGAGCACGCCTCCAATCTCCGCTGCCGCCTGCTGGCCTAGTGCATTTATTTGCGGGTAGTTCATAACGGCTGGTTGTGCAGCACTTTCGAGTCAGCCAATCTTGCTGTCCACAAGCGCTACAACCCTTTGCTCGATGGCGTTGGCCTGCGCCTCAAGGGCTTTGCCCTGCGCAATAATGTCCGCAGCAAAATTGTGGTCAGTGATGCCACGCGCGTTTGTGCGCACATTCATGTAGGCGCCCCGCACCGCCGCACGCGCCGCCAGCGCCCCAACCCCGGCATCCGTGATTGAGTTTGGGTTGCCGTGAATGACCATTGCTTCAATCAGCTCCATGGCTGCGAGCACTGTTTGCATCACGCGCAGCGGCACCGCGGCCGCATTCTTTGTGGCCGCCTGCACGGCTGCGGCGCGGACTGCCTGCTCCTCCGCACTGGTTTTTGGCATTGCCAGCGCCGTCACAATCGCATTGAATGCCGCAGTATCCTCGTCCACAAGCCGCAGCAGCGCAGCCTTGTGCTGCTGCCCTTTGGCTGCCCAGTCCGAGAATTCCTTCCAGCGCGCATCCCAGCCGCGTTTGTGCGCAGACAAATTTGCAACCATTGTTCCCAGTGACACGCCCAGTGCGCCCATGTAAGCAGAGATTGAACCGCCGCCCGGCGCCATACTCTCGCTTGAAGTTTCGTCGGCGAAGTCCGCAAGTGTCATGGCCACCAACTGCGTTTCCGCCGCATCGCGCAGCAAGTATTCAATGACGCGTTCGGCCGGGTTAAACGGCGCCAACTCGTCCAGCCCCATTGATTTGACCGCAATCTTCACCAGTTCACTTTCGGGCACACCAACCGAGCGCTGCTGTTTCTCAAGGAAATATTTGCCCGCATCCAACAAGCAGTGCAGGGGAATGACCCCCACAAGTTCAGAGCCGGTGGCGCGCATGCCGCGCTCTGCAGCTTTTTCTGCCACCGCATCAAATGCAACATGCACCGGCGTCACGGCCGTGTTTGTCAAATTCATTGAAATCTGCGCCACGCCATATTCTTGGATGAACCAGCCAATCGCTTTGACATTCTTCAAGCTGCCCGGCGTGACAAGCGCGTTGCCGTGCGCATCGCGCAGTGCATTGCCCTGCGCATCCGTGCGCGTCCGGCCGGCTTCGCGCACATCAAATGCCACCGCATTCGCACGCCGCGTGGATGTGGTGTTCAGGTTCACATTCAGAGCCACCAGAAACTCGCGGGCGCCAATTACGGTTGCTCCGCGCCGGGCGTCAAACTCGGCCGGCCCAAAGTCGGGGCGCCAATCCGGCAGCAAAATCTTTTTTGCAAAGCCTTCATATTCACCGGCGCGGATCACCGAAAGATTGCTGCGGCTCTTGTTTGGCTGTGCCGCCTCATAAAGATAAACCGGGATGCGCAGTTCGCCGCCAACTTTCTCGGCCAGTTTCCGGGCATAAGCCGCTGTCTCTTCCATTGTAATTCCAGACACCGGCACAAACGGACACACATCGGTGGCCCCCATGCGCGGATGTTCGCCCTTGTGCCTGCGCATGTCGATCAACCCGCCCGCAAGCTGGATGGCGTTGAACGCGGCGTCCACGACTGCATCCGGTGTGCCCACAAAAGTTACCACCGTGCGGTTTGTGGCCTTGCCCGGATCTACATTCAGGAGCCGCACACCCGCGACGGCTTCGATGCAGTCCGTGATCTGTTTAATGACCGACAGGTCATTGCCTTCAGAAAAATTGGGGACGCATTCAATCAGTTGTTTCATGTTTGAAGTGTTTGCGGCGTTCAGGTGGACTGGAAAACCATCCAGCTGGTTTTCAACAATAACACAAACGCCTGCATTAACTCTGCCAGAGCTGCGCTGGCAGCCCGTGCAAAACAGAAGCCGGTTGCGTGTCCATACCCTATCCGCCCGGAAGTGCAAGCAGGCACCAGCTGCGGCTGCCCGGCGCACTGCATTACACTTGCCGGCCAAATCCATGAGTGACAGCGACCTGTGCTTCATGCCGGCGGTGGAACTGCGCGCCAACCTTTTGCGCCGCGCAGTTTCGGCGCGCGAGGTAATGCAAGCGCACCTGCGCCAGATTGAGCGTGCGAACCCGGCGCTAAATGCGATTGTGACGCTGGCAGCCGCACAGGCGCTGGCAGCCGCCGACACTGCCGATGCATTGCTTGCAAGCGCAGCGCATCCGGCGCGCAGCCTGCCGGCGCTGCACGGCCTGCCCGTTGCCCACAAAGACCTGCAAGACACGGCTGGCATGCGCACCACATACGGGTCGCCCATCTACGCCACGCATGTGCCCGTGGCGGACACACTGCTGGTGGAGCGCATGCGCACTGCGGGCGCAATTGCACTTGGCAAAACAAACCCGCCTGAGTTTGGCGCAGGCTCGCAAACTTTCAACGCGGTGTTTGGCGCCACGCGCAACCCGTACGACCCCGCCAAAACCTGCGGCGGCAGCAGCGGCGGTGCAGCGGTGGCGCTGGCTACCGGCATGGTGGCGCTGGCCGATGGCAGCGACATGGGCGGCTCGCTGCGCAACCCGGCCGGCTTTTGCAACGTGGTGGGCTTGCGGCCATCGCCAGGGCGTGTGCCCAGCTGGCCGCAGTCTGCCGGGTGGTTCACGCTTTCGGTCGAAGGCCCGATGGCGCGCACTGTGGCGGATGTTGCGCTGCTGCTCAGCGCGCTGGCCGGCCCGGATGCGCGCGCACCGATTGCGCTGCCGGAACCCGGCGCAACTTTTGCGCGCCCGCTGGGCCGCAACTTTGCCGGCACACGCGTGGCATGGACGCGCGGCCTCGGCCTGCCGTACGCACCCGAAGTGCGCAGCGCGGTGGACGCGCAGCGCACCGTGTTCGAGCAGCTGGGCTGCATTGTGGAAGAGGCCGAGCCGGACTTCTCAGATGCCGACGAAGTTTTCAAAGTGTGGCGCGCGTGGAGCTTCGAGCTAAGCCTCGGCAAAGAGCTGGACCAGCATCCAGAGCAGCTGAAAGAAACCGTGCGCTGGAATATTGAGCAGGGCCGGCAGCTGACGGGCCCGCAGCTGGGCCGCGCCGAAGCGCAGCGCACGCAGCTCTACCACCGCGTGCGCCGCTTCATGGAGCGCTACGAATTTTTCATACTGCCCGTGAGCCAGGTGCTGCCCTTCAGCGTGGACACGCCCTTCATCAGTGAAATCGCCGGCGTGCCGATGCACTCATACATCGACTGGATGAAGTCGTGCTATTACATCTCAACCGTGGGCAACCCGGCACTTTCGGTGCCGTGCGCATTCAGCGCCAGCGGACTGCCAGTGGGCCTGCAAATTGTGGGGCGGCATCAGGATGACTGGGGGGTGCTGCAGTTGGGACATGCGTTTGAGGCGGCCACAAACTTATGGCGGCGCCGCCCGCCCGGCATGTGAGCAAACCATGGATTGCCGGCAGCTGCCGGCTGAGTGCTACGGGCGGGAAAGACCAGTTACGAGCAGTGCCCCAATCAGATGCGGGGCTTTAGCGCTCCCAAAACTCTGGCACTGCTGCTTGCCGGGGATTTAAGCGG
>QWRL01000164.1 GCA_003670425.1 Chloroflexota bacterium | reverse complement strand
GGTATTCCGCAGCGGGCGCTGGCGGCAGGGCGGTTAATTTACGCCCGCCAGCCGGATCGCAGAAAGCGTTTACATCAAATTATTTTCCTGCCTTAGGTTCTACATTTACTTGACTCCGCGCCCCAAAGCCTGTAATCTTTGCTCATCCTTAGGAGGGAAATATGGCTAAGAAAACGTTAGGTCGTAGAAAGTTTCTCGCATTGTCTGCAACTGTTGGTGCGTCGGCACTCGCCGCTTGCGCAGCGCCCGCAGCCCCGGCTGCGGTAGAGGCTCCGGCAGCGGTACCTGCCACGGATGTGCCCGCTGCGCCTGCGCCCACCGCAGTTATCGAGGTGGCCACCGTTGCCCCAGTGGCAAGTGGCAAACCGAAGGGCGGTACGCTCCGCATCGGCATGGAGGGCGGCTCCGCCACCGACTCGCTGGATCCGCGCACTTATTCGGATTCAGTAATGATTGCGGCTGCATTGACCGTCATGAACGGATTGGTTGAGTTTGATGCAGCGGGCAACCCAACCGGCGAATTGCTCGAGAGCTGGGAAGCCAAAGCCGGGGCAGCCGAGTGGATCTTCAACGTGCGCCAAGGCATCACCTTCTCCAACGGCAAAACCCTGGACGCCGACGACATCATCTACTCGATTGGCATTCACCGCGGCGAGTCAAAGTCTCCGGCCAAGGGCATTCTTGAGCCCATCACTGAGATCAAGAAGCTTGGCGATTCGCAAATCAGCATCAAACTGGCAAGCGGCAACGCCGACCTTCCGGTACTCCTCGGCGACTACCATCTCGTGGTTGTGCCAAAAGACTTCACCGATTGGGAAAAACCAATCGGCACTGGTGCCTACACGCTGGAGAGCTTTGAGCCGGGCGTGCGCTTGGTATTCAAGAACCGCGGCGGCTACTGGAAGAAGGACCGCGGCAACTTCGACATGGTTGAGATCCGCAACATCCAAGACCCGGCAGCCCGCACGGCTGCGCTGCAGTCCGGTGAAGTGGATGCCGTCAACCGGCTTGACCCGCGCACCGTGGACGCACTCATGAAGGATCCCAACCTCAACATTGTGCGCACCAAGGGCACAGGCAACCGGTTCTGCTTTGTGTCGCGCGTAACCGAAGCACCGTATGACAACAAGGATCTGCGCCTCGCCCTTAAATGGGGCATTGATCGCGAGCAGATCATCAAGCAGGTGTACAACGGCTATGCAGTGCCCGGCAATGATCACACGCTGGATGCATTGAACCCGTACTACAACACCAAGATGGCGCAACGCGTCTATGATCCGGACAAGGCAGCGTTCCACTTCAAGAAGTCCGGCATCACCAGCGCGTTCGAGCTGCAGACTTCCGAAGGCGCATGGGGCAGCGCGGTGGACTGCGCACAGATCTACCAGGAGTCGCTTAAGAAGGCCGGCATCACCATGGGCGTGAACAAGGTCAGCGCCGACGGCTACTGGGACAATGTTTGGCTAAAGGTTCCGTTCTGTGCAGTGTACTGGGGCCGGCGCCTGTCGGCAGATCAGGTGTTCCGGCAAATTTACGGTTCAGCGTCAGACTGGAACGACTCGAACTGGAAGGTGCCAGCGTTCGACGATCTGGTGATGAACGCGGCGGTTGAGCTTGACAACGCCAAGCGCACAGAAATGTACTTCACCTGCCAGGAAATGATTGCAGAAGACGGCGGCATGATCTGCTTTGCCATCACCGACTATCTGGACGGATACTCCAAAAAGGTCATGGGGACGGAGCCACACGCCCGCTATGATCTCAACGACGACCGGATTTCGGAAAAGGGCTGGTTCGCCTAAACGGCAAGCTCTTCCACTGACTGTAAGGACGACCCGTTGCTGCGCATCATTGCTACGCGGGTCGTCCTCGGAATACTGACGCTTCTAGCCGTCAGTATTCTTATTTTTGCGGCTACGGAAATCCTGCCGGGGGATGTGGCCAGCGCTGTGCTTGGGCAAGGCGCAACCCCGGAAACACTGCGGGTGTTTCGCAAAGAGCTTGGTCTTGACCGGCCAGCCCACGTCCGTTACGCGGAGTGGTTCACCGGAGCCATTCAGGGCGATTTCGGAAAAGCGCTGACCAACAAGCGTGACATTCTTACCTCTGTCACGCCGCGCCTCAAAAACACTTTGTTTCTGGCCGGCTATGCGGCGCTGATTGCGGTGCCGCTTTCAGTTGCGCTCGGCATCCTGGCAGCAATCAACGAGGGCAAGCTGGCGGATCGGCTTGCCAACATAATTTCACTGGCCACAATTTCCGTTCCGGAATTCTTCATCGCCTATCTGCTGATCCTGTTTCTGGCCGTTAAGCTGCGCTACTTTCCGTCGCTTTCCACGGTGTTTGCAGACATGCCATTTGCAAAGAAGCTGCACGTAACGGCGCTGCCAGCTGTAACGCTTACGATGCTGGTGGCCGCGCATATGCTGCGCATGACGCGCTCTTCTGTGCTCTCCATCATGTCGCAGCCCTACATCGAGATGGCGTTTCTCAAGGGCCTCTCCCGGTCTCGCGTGGTGCTGACGCACGCACTGCCCAATGCTGCCGCGCCAATCATTACGGTGATCGCCCTCAACCTCGCATACTTGATTGTGGGCGTAGTGGTGATCGAGGTGGTTTTTGTCTATCCCGGCATTGGACAGTTCATGGTTGATGGCGTCAGCAAGCGCGACCTGCCGGTTGTGCAGGCCTGCGGCCTCATTTTTGCCAGCGCATTCATCACGCTGAACACGGTTGCAGATGTGCTCAGCATTTTGGTGAACCCGCGCCTGCGGCACCCGATTTAGGCGGCTGCTTTGCGCCTCTTCGGCCACAAGCCAACGACACTGGCATGGGTGGGACTCGCCATCATCGGCGTGTTCAGTGCCATCGCCATTTTTGCCCCGCTGCTTGCGCCGCACGAAGAAGGCGCCGTAGTCTCAGACACTTGGGCGGCCGCATCCGGCAGCTTCTGGCTGGGCACAGACAACATCGGGCGCGATATGGTGTCACGCCTGATTTACGGCGCCCGCATGACAATTGGCGTGGCGCTCGCCTGCACCATTCTCTCCTTCATCATCGGCACCACGCTGGGGCTGCTGGCGGCAGTTGGCGGCACCCTGCTGGACCAGGTGCTCTCGCGCATCGTGGATGTCATGCTCTCCATTCCGCTGCTCGTATTTGCGCTGATGATTTTGTCCATGTTTGGGCCGTCAATCCCCACGCTCGTAATCACAATCGCCATCTTGGATTCCACGCGCGTCTTTCGCCTGGCGCGCGCTGTTGCCGTAAACCTGGTGGTGCGGGACTATGTGGAAGCTGCCCGCCTGCGCGGCGAAGGACTGTGGTGGTTGATGCGGCGCGAGATATTGCCCAACGCCCTGCCCCCCATGATTTCCGAATTTGGCTTGCGCTTCTGCTTCAACTTCCTGTTCGTTGCCGGCTTGAGCTTTTTGGGCCTCGGCATCCAGCCGCCGTACGCAGACTGGGGCGGCATGGTGCGCGAGAATGGCCGCGCAATCAGCTTCGGAATCACAGCGCCACTCTGGCCGGCGATTGCAATCTCAATCGTGACGATCGGAGTGAACCTGGTGGTGGACTGGATCCTGTCGATCAATGCGCGCCCGTCCGGTGCGTCAGCGGAGATGTAGGCGCGTGGCAGAGTCTGTGCTTGCCATCCGCAATCTGCGCGTTGAGTCGATCACCGGCACAGTTTTGGTGGATGATGTATCGCTTGACCTAAAACCCGGCGAGGTTCTCGGCCTGATCGGCGAAAGCGGCGCCGGCAAGTCCACCATCGGCCTGGCCGCAATGGTCTACGCCCGCGCCGGCTGCAAAATCACCGCCGGCACAGTTGAAATAAAAGGCGACAGCGCACGCACGCTGAATATGGAAGGGCGCCGCGAGCTGCGCGGCCGCCGCATCGCCTACGTGGCACAAAGTGCTGCGGCTTCTTTCAACCCGGCCCACTGCATCATGGATCAGGTATGCGAGATGCCCATCCAACACGGCCTGATGAAGAAAGCTGCGGCGCAGGCATGGGCCGTGGAACTCTTCCGTTCGCTTGAGCTGCCCAACCCGGAAACATTTGGCGCACGCTACCCGCATCAGGTTTCCGGCGGTCAGCTGCAGCGCGCGATGGCCGCCATGGCGATCTCCTGCCGCCCGGACATTGTGGTGTTTGATGAGCCCACGACGGCACTGGATGTAACCACTCAGATTGAAGTACTGGCGCTCATCAAAAAGCTGATCAAAGAATATCGCACTGCGGCGCTGTACATCAGCCATGATCTGGCGGTGGTGGCGCAGGGGGCCGAGCGCGTCAGGGTGCTGCGCGGCGGCAAGATGGTGGAGCTGGGCACAACCGGGCAAATACTACTGCAGCCGCAGAACGAGTATTCGCGGGCGCTGGTGGCGGACCGCAAAGAGTCGGACAAGCTTGCTGTTGCAAGTATGGCGCAGCGCGAGGCGATTGTGCTGGAGGTGTCTGGCGCGGTCGGCATGTATGGCAGCTTTGCCGCTGTAAAAAATGTGGCGCTGACAGTGGCGCACGGCGAGACGCTGGCTGTGGTTGGCGAGTCTGGATCCGGCAAGAGCTCGCTGGCGCGCCTGATTGTGGGCTTGCTGCCGCGCTCTGCCGGCACGGTCACCTTCCGCGGCCGCGTGCTATCCCCCGCGCTCAAGGCGCGCACCAAAGAAGACCTGCGCAAACTGCAGTTCATTTATCAGCAGCCGGATGTGGCGCTGAACCCGCGCCAGACGGTTGGTGAAATCATCGGCCGGCCGGTGCAGTTCTATTTTGACCGTTCGCCTGCAGATGTGGCGAAGCGTGTAGCGGAGTTGTTGAAACAGGTGGACCTGCCCTTGGATTATGCACAGCGCCTGTCCACCGCCCTTTCCGGCGGCCAAAAGCAGCGCGTGTGCATTGCGCGCGCGCTGGCAGCCGAACCCGAGCTGATCATTTGCGACGAGCCCACCTCTGCGCTGGACCAGCTGGTGGCTGATGGCATTCTAAAGCTGCTCAAGCGCCTGCAGGACGAGTTGGGGATTGCGTATCTCTTCATTACGCATGACCTGGGCATTGTGCGGCGCATTGCGCACCGGACTGCCGCCATGCTGCGCGGCGAGATTGTCGCCGAAGGCGCCACCGCCACAGTTTTTTCGGCGCCGCTGCATCCCTACACAGAACGACTGCTGGCGTCGGTACCGGAAGTGCGCGCAGACTGGCTCGACGAAATTCTTGCGCGCCGCGCGTAAACCCCGCTTGCGGTGCTGCCAACCGGTGGGCGCCCCCCACCGGAAAATATAAATCCAAATCAGTTTGCGCACCGCCTGCAATGTCTGAAAAACCAAAACGCCGCATGGCGCTGCCGCCCTTGTTGCTGCTTGCGGCGCTAGCAACCATGTTAGCGCTGCACATGCTACTGCCGCTGCCGCCGCTGCTGCTGTTCCCATGGCGCGCAACTGGCGCAGTCTTTGGCACCGCCGGTGTTGCGCTGGTGCTGTGGGCGGGAACAATTTTCACGCGGGTGGGCACAGCCATCCATCCGCTGGCACG
>QWRL01000163.1 GCA_003670425.1 Chloroflexota bacterium | reverse complement strand
AGATTGCGACCGGGGGAAGGTTGCGGACAAGGGTGGGGCGTTGGCGGGCGGCAAAATATATGGCAGTTCCAACTGCAAGCGCCAAACAAAGCGCTGCAAATAGAATGCGGTTTATGGTTCGCGTCATGAGTGGTCGGATTGGGATTCGGGAGCAATCTGGCTTTGGCTCAGCGGGATCCGGGGGTTTGCTGAGCGGCGCCTATAGTGCGCACAGGGGGCTGTTGTTGTTGCCAGTTCAGGCTAATGTACCGTCCAGCCGCCATCGATTGCGATGCCCGCACCGGTGATGAAGCTGGCTGCTTCGCTCGCCAGAAATACTACCAGCCCGCCAAGTTCTGCGGGGTTGCCCCAGCGCCCAAGTGGAATCTTGGCTATGAACAAACCATAGACGTCCGGATTTTCCGCGAGTGTGCGGTTCATCTCGGTATGGAACGGGCCCGGCAGTATGCAATTGACAGTCACATTGAACGGCGCCCATTCCAGCGCCAGTGTGCGTGTGAGTTGCAGCACTGCACCCTTGCTGGTGGAGTAGGGCGTGCGGTCCGGCATGCTAATAACGGATAGCGCCGACCCTAGATTTATCACCCGGCCTTGCTGGCGCTGCTTGAAATGCGGGGCGAGCGCGCGGCACATCAGCCACGGTCCGGTAACATTTGTTTCCTGCACGGTGCGAAACTGTTCCAGCGTCAGGTCCTCAATTGCGCCGCGTACGTTGAGGCCGGCATTGTTGACAAGAATGTCCACCTGCCCAAACTCTGCGAGCCCCAGTGTCACTAGCGCCGGCCCTGCTTCCGGCTGCGTCCCATCCCAGGCATAGCCGCGGCAGTCGCGGCCGGTTAGCTGCGAGATGGCAGCTGCAGCTGCTTCAGCATCTGCAGCTGTGCGGCTGACTATGGCAACTGCTGCGCCGGCTTCCGCAAGCGCTTGGGCCATCGCATATCCTAATCCGCGGTTGCCGCCGGTGACGATTGCAACCCGCTCATCTAACCGGAAGTGGTCAAGTACTGGCATTATTTGGGATGCGCTTGCACAAGTCAAATCACTGCGCGGATCATTGCGCAGTATATCCGCCGTCTATCATCAGCACTGCGCCCGTGATAAAGCGTGCGTTGTCGGATGCGAGGAACAGGAAGAACTGCGCGATCTCCTCGGATTGTGCGATGCGCCCAATCGGGTGTGCGTCGCCGAGGCGCTTCATGAAGGCGTCCGCATCGCCGGATTCGGCAGCGGCCTGCTGCAATAGCGGCGTATCCACAGTGCCCGGACAAACGGCATTGGAGCGAATGTTGTCGCGCGCATACTCAATCGCCATCTGCCGCGTGATTTGGATGACCGCGCCCTTGGATGGCCCGTACGCGCCTTGCAGTGGCATGCCGGTGACGGAAGAAATGGATCCGGTGTTCAGGAACAATCCGCCGCCTTGCGCCTGCATCACGGGCACCACATGGCGTGCGCTGAAGTAAATGCTCTTTACATTGGTATTCATAACTGCGTCCCACTCAGCTGGCGTGTGCATGTGGATTTGCTTGACGGGCGCAATGCCGGCATTGTTGACCATGATGTCGATGCGCCCAAACGCAGCCAGCGCAACGCGCGTGTACTCCAGCGCAGTTTGTTCAACAGCCACATCGCCAGTCACGGTGCGCAGCGCTAGCGGGTGCTTGGCTTGCAGCTCTGGTGGTGCTGCTTGTGGGTTGCGGTCTACGCCCACCACGCGCGCGCCAGCGTCCAGATACAGCCGCACAATCTCCGCGCCAATACCAGAGGCAGCTCCGGTCACAATTGCAACTTTGCCGTGGAGGTTCATCGGCAATTCATGGTTGCGTTACAAAACCGCCAGCCACAATGAGGGTTTGGCCGGTGATGTTCTGCGCATGCGGCGAGGCGAGAAAGACTGGCAGCGCAGCAATGTTTTGAGCCACATGCGCGCCTTCGTTTGAGAACGCTACGGCAATGGCGTGCCCAAGTCCTCGGGCGGCTCCAACAACTATCGCGGAGTGTCCGGTGAGTCCTAAGTCCATCGTGTCGCTGCAGTCCGGGAGTGTAGGTTTGCGATGTCGAAATAGCGCCCGCACATTTTGTCTATTGCGGGCCTGTTAGAAGCCCCGCACGCGCATTATCGCACGTCGGTGATTTACGGGTGGGTTGCTTTCGAAGCGGGTGCGGATTCTGACGCGTAAGCGGCGCGGTCCTGAGTGTAGTTTGTTGTGGCCGGTTGGTGCGGAGCTGAAACTACTGCGGTCAGTTGAGGGGGGCAGCTTCGAGGTGCGCTTTGCCGTTAAGTTGTGTTTGTGGTGCCATCTTCTGGTATTGGCTGTTGTAAAGGTCAAAGTAGAAGCCGCGCTTTGCTAAGAGTGAGTCGTGCGTTCCCTGTTCCACAATTTGACCTTGATCCAAGACGAGTACAACATCAGCATTGCGAATGGTGCTCAAGCGGTGGGCGATCACAAAGGCTGTGCGTCCGGTCAGCAGCTTGTCGAATGCCTGCTGGATCAGGCGTTCGGTGCGCGTGTCAACGCTGGAGGTGGCTTCGTCCAGAATGAGAATGCGCGGGTTGGCAAGTGAGGCACGCGCGATGGCGAGGAGCTGGCGCTGGCCTTGGCTTAGCCCGCTGCCGCGTTCGCCGAGCACGGTGTCGTACTTCAGCGGCAGCCGGTCGATAAATGCGTCCGCATGTGCCAGCGCTGCAGCCGCCACCACTTCGGCGTCGCTTGCGTCCGGCCGGCCAAATCGAATGTTGTCCATCACGCTCGCACTGAAGAGAAAGGTGTCCTGCAGCACGATGCCAATCTGGCGCCGCAGGCTTTCGGCAGTTACATCCCGCACATCAATGCCATCAATCTTGACCGAGCCGGTGCTGGCATCGTAGAAGCGCGGCAGCAGATTGATGATTGTAGTTTTGCCGGCGCCGGTCGGTCCGACGATGGCAATTGTTTGCCCGGCTTTCGCGTGAAAACTGACGTTGCGCAGTACAGGGGTGCCGGTTGTGTATTCGGCAGACACATTTTCAAATGTTACGTCGCCATTGAGGGTGGGCATGGTGCGTGCGCCCGGCCGGTCCATGATGGATGGCTTCTCGTCAAGCAGTTGAAAGATGCGTTCACCGCCCGCGATGGCATTTTGGATGTTTGTCCATAGAACTGCAATCTGCTGGATTGGCTGGTTGAAGCGCTGCGAGTATCCGATGAAAGTGATGATCAGGCCGAGTGAGACACTTGCGCCCAGCAGCTCCGCGCCGTTAAGCAGCAGCCAGCCGCCGCCGGCAGCCACAATTGCCAGCGCCAGATACCCCAGCGCTTCCAAGGCTGGTGCAAGGGCGCTGGTGAAGGCTACGGCGCGTACATTGGCATCGCGGTTGGCAGCATTGGTGGCCCGAAAGCTGTCCAGATTTTCGTCGGCGCGGTTGAAGGCTTGCACCTCGCGGACCGCGGAGATTGACTCTTGCAGCTCTGCATTCACGCTGCCCAGCTCTGCGCGTGATATGCGGAACGCACGCCGTGCCTGGTTTGAAAACCACACGGTAGTGATTGCCATCAAGGGGACAACGGCGAGACTCAATAGGGCATATGCAAAGCTGGCGGCCAGCATCTTGTATGAAATCCAACCGATGAGCAATATTCCGCCCAGCACATTCACCAGCGCAAAACTAAAGGCCTGCCCAATGGCTTCGGTGTCGTTTGTGATGCGGCTCATCAAGTCGCCCACTTCGTGGTCAGAGTAATAGCCAATCGACAAGCGGTGAAGATGGGCAAACAAATCAACGCGAATATCGGTCAACACATGCTGGCCGGCGCGCGCCATGGAAAAGAATAGCAGTCCAGTCAGCGCGGAGATTGCTGCAAACACAGCGATCGAGAGCATTACGATCTGTGCAAGCCCGGCAATCGCAGCATCGGCAGACATTGTTTCCAGCCGGGCTGTGTCCACAAAGACATGCTGCCATCCCAGCCAGTGCGCAACTTTGGCGCTGGCGGAAAGCTGCGACAAATCGGCAGCGTACCAGCAGCGGCTGGCCGAGCCGGCAGCTGCTTGCTGCGCAACGGCTGCGCCGCCAAATGCGCCGGCGATTGGCTTTGCGATATAGCAGTCAACTGCCTGGCCCACCAACTCCGGCGTGAGCACCTGGCCCCAAGTGGAAATTACCACCAGCACAAGCACCACTGTTAAGGTTGGCACAAAGCGGCTGAAGTACCCGCCGAAGCGCGCAAGGGTACGGCCCACGCTCTGCGGCCGAATTTGATCCTGGCTCATAAGACGGCGCAGGCCGTCGGGTCCGCCAAACATTTGCCTAGGCCTCCACAGGTTGCTGCGCGGGATCGCCCGTCAGCTGCGAGCGGCAGATCTCCGCGTATAGGTCATTGTTTTCCAGCAGGTCAAGATGCCGGCCGCTGGCCACAATTTTGCCGCGGTCAAGCACGAGTATCAGGTCGGCGTTGATTACAGTGCTGATGCGCTGCGCAATTACGAAGCTGGTGCGGCCGCGCATCAAATGGTCCAGGGCTGCCTGGATGCGTGATTCGGTTTGCAGATCCACGCTGCTGGTGGCGTCATCCAAAATCAGCAGGCGCGGGTTGAGCAGCAGGGCGCGTGCGATTGCAATGCGCTGCTTCTGCCCGCCGCTGAGTGTGGAGCCGCGCTCGCCGACTGGTGTGTCGTAACCCTCGGGCATGGCGTCAATGAAGTCGTCGGCTGCCGCCGCACGCGCTGCGGCTTGCACTTCTGCAAGCGTGGCGTTGGGCCGGCCGAAGGCAATGTTCTCGCGGATGGTGGAGCTGAACAGCGTTGTTTCTTGCAGCACGATTCCAATTTGAGAGCGCAGGGAGTCGAGCGTTACGGAGCGCAAATCAAGTCCATCAATCATGATGCTGCCTGAACTGGGGTCGTAAAAGCGCGGCAGCAAATTGATGATGGTTGTTTTGCCGGAGCCGGTGGCACCCAACAGCGCCACGCACTGGCCGGGCTCCACGGTGAAGTTCACCTCGCTAAGCACCGGGTCTCCGCCCCCGGGATATTTGAAGGTGACATTGTCGAAAGTTACGCGGCCGGAGACTGCGGGCAGCGTGAGCGCATCCGGCTTGTCCTGCACATCGCTGGTGGCGTCCAAAATCTCAAAGATGCGCGCTGCTGAGGCGCTGGCCTGGCCGAGCTGCGTGATGATGATGCCAAACTGCGCCAGCGGCAGAAAGAGATAGATGAGGTACAGGCTGAACTCCTGATACTCGCCCAACGTCAGGGACCCATTGACGATTTGTTTGCCGCCAAAGTACAGCACGGATGCCTGCCCGAGGTTTGCAACAAGGAGCACCACCGGAAAGAGAAATCCGAAGACGCGCGAAACCGTCAGTGACTGATTGAGCAGATTTCCGGCCGCCACGCGGAATTTTTCCTGCTGCATTTGCTCGCGGGCAAATGCCTTTACAACCTTGATGCCGGCCAAGTTCTCTTGCAGCACAGTGTTGACGTCCGAGATGCGCGCTTGAATTTTGGCAAAAAGCGGCTGGCTCACAATTCCAAATATCATGAAAGTGATCAGCGCAGCCGGA
>QWRL01000162.1 GCA_003670425.1 Chloroflexota bacterium | reverse complement strand
GTGGATCCATAAACCCCGCACTGCACACGGGTTCAGATGGCCCTAAGCCGCAAATTAGCAACATAGGTGGAGCAACGACTCACAAATAAATAGTATGATTGAATGAGCTGGCGGAGCCAACAGGAGCACTATATATTGAACTCAAAACCAGTAATCGGAATCACCACCCGTCCCCGAAATGATCGCGGCACCTTTGAGGTGTCAGCCAAGTACATCGACTCTGTGCGCCGCGCCGGCGGCGTACCAGTGTTGCTGCCGCCCGGCGAGGCTGATCCGGCCGCAGTGCTTGCAGGTTTGGATGGCCTTGTCTTTTCCGGCGGCGGCGACATTGACCCGCGCGAATACGCCGGTGATGACCACCCAGAGATCTACGGGATGGATGCCGAGCGCGATGCGTTTGAGCTGGCGCTTGCGCGCACAGTCATGGGCGAAGGACGCACTCCAACGCTGGGCATCTGCCGCGGCATGCAGGTGCTCACCGTGGCAGCCAACGGGAAGATGCACCCGCACCTGCCGGATGTGGTGGGCGAATCCGTGCTGCACTACCGGAGCGATTCCGGAACCAGCCATCGCGTATCGATTGCACCAGACAGCAAGCTTGCCGGCGTTATGAAAGAGTTGGAACCGCTTGTGCCTTCGTGGCACCACCAAGCGGCGCCCGCAGCACCGGTTGGATGGCGCGCCGTGGCACATGCCCCGGATGGCGTGGTGGAGGCCATCGAGCATGCGCAGCACCCGTGGCTGATTGGCGTGCAGTGGCATCCGGAACTTGCCCCGGAAGATCCCGCGCATCAAGCATTGTTTGCGGAGCTGGTGGCTAATGCCCAGCAATTTAAGCTGCGCAAAGCAAACAGCAAGTAAGCAAGCCCGCGGGCATGCACCCGCATGCCGCCCGCAAGCCCGCGGCTAGAGCGCGCGCGCCGCAGCCTCTGCAGCCGCAATCTCGGCAGGTGCCGGCACGCCCAGCAAACCAGCGCGCGTAACGGAAACAGAAGCCAGCTCAATCGCAAAACGCGCCGCGCTCCAAGGGTCGTGCGTGCGCTGATAAAAAATTGGAAACGCAGCAGCAAACATATCACCCGCGCCCGTCGGGTCAACCACCGCCACACGCGGCGCACCAAACTGGCGCCGCTCGCCAGCCGCAAACACCGTCGCGCCATGCTCCGCCTCGGTAACCACCAGAATGCGTGTTAACTTTGCCCACGGCAGCACCGCGTCCCAGTCGCCCTGCACGTCCTCAATGCTCAGCACCACCACATCCGCCGCGCGCAGCACCTCGCCCGCGTTTGGCCACGCGCAACGCGTCACGCGCCCGTCTGTGTCCCAGCGCCGCAGCCAGCCCTGCACTGTAACGCCGCGCAGCGCATTTGGAAACTGCGCCAGCAGCGCCGCGTCAATATCATGCGCCAGCGGCCCAAGATGCACAATCTGCGGCGCACGCCACGCCACCGGCAGAGAATCAAAACGCAAATCATCCGTGCGGTGATGCAGGTACTGCACTCTGCCCGCGCTCGTATAGCGGTTTTCAAAAACGGTGCTGACCGCCGCCGGCTGCACTGCAAATGGAATGCCAGCCAGTGCAGCAAGGTCGGCGTCGGGACCAACTGCTGCCACAATGCCGGTACGCTGCCCCAATGCGTGCGCCAGGCTGCCCGCATACGCCGCGGTACCGCCCAGCACAGAACTGCCGTTTGGCAGCAGATCCACCGTCAAGCTGCCCAGCACCAAATATTCAACTGCCTGGTTCATTTGTGAAATTTGCTGAAGAAACTTGTTCGCTACGAATTCTGATCACAGTCATACGCTGAAACAAAACACGGCGCCCACATGCATTGCACATTGAAGGAAATGCATTGCGCACGCGTGCGGTACTGCGCGTTCAAGGATCACGCTGCCGAAGCTAGCGCAGCAGCGTGATGGCGCCCACGGACTCCGGATTTACCAGCGCAGTGGTGTCACCCAGCGCCTCGCCCAAAAATGCGGCCCGGATTATGCGCCGCATCACTTTGGCATTGCGCGTTTTGGGCAGGTCAGCTACAAAGTGGATTGCTTTGGGTTGCAGCGGCTTGCCCAGCTCGGCTGCCACGCGCGCTTTGAGCGCAGTGCGAAGTGCGTCGTCCCCAGTGCGGCCCGGCGCCAGCACGCAAAAGCAGATCACCGCACTGCCCTTCATCTCATCCGGCACGCCGATGGCAGCTGCTTCCACCAGCGCGGGGTCGCCCACAAGTGCGGACTCCACCTCCGCCGGGCCGATGCGTTTGCCTGCCACATTTATCGTATCGTCAGAGCGCCCCAAAATCTGCCACTGCCCGTCTGCAGCCTGCAGTGCCCAATCGCCATGCACCCAAACATCCGGCCAGCGCGCCCAATAGGCTTCAAGGTAGCGCTCGCGGTCGCGCCAAAAGCCGCGCGTCATTCCAATCCACGGCGCACGGATGGCCAGCTCGCCCACTTCGCCGCGCACAGGTTGGCCGCTGGCGTCCAGCACAACCGCGTCAATACCGGGGCATGCGCCCGAGAACGCACACGCCTTGAGCGGCGTGATTGGGTTGCCCATCAAAATGCCACCGCTGATTTCTGTGCCGCCTGAATAGTTGATGATGGGAATGCGGCGCTGGCCAACAACTTCAAATAGCCAATGCCATGGATCCGGGTTCCATGGCTCGCCGGTGGACGCAAACAGTCGCAATGCGGAGAGGTCGTGGCCGGTGGCAGGCGCATCTCCATGCGCCCGCAGTGCGCGCACAAGGCTGGGTGAGACGCCGAGCTGCGTTAGCTTGTGACGCGCAGCAAACTGCCACAGGCGCGCGGCATCTGGAAAATCCGGCGCACCGTCGTACAGGCAGCAAGTGGCGCCAAGCAGCAACGCACCAAACACCAGCCACGGCCCCATCATCCAGCCCATATCGGTGAGCCAGCAGATGCGGTCGCCCGCATGCACATCCGTGCCGAACGCCATGTCCTGTGCAACCTTTACCGGGAAACCACAATGCGTGTGCACGGCACCCTTTGGGCGGCCGGTGGTGCCGCTGGTATAGATGATCAGCAGCGTATCTTCCGCAGCGGTGGGTTCAAGCAGAGCGTTGTCGGACTGCGCGGCAAGCAGAGCATTCCACAAATGATCGCGGCCCGCTTGCATTGCAACCACATTGCCGGCATGCTCCACAACAATCACATGTTGCACAGCGGGCAAATCGGCAAGCGCTTGATCCGCCACGGCCTTCAACGGCACAATCTGGCCACGCCGCCACGCACCGTCTGCAGTAATGAGCGCGCGTGCTCCGGCATCTTCCAAGCGCGAGCGGATTGCACCCGCGCCAAACCCAGAGAACAGCGGCACGATCACCGCTCCAATTTTTGCAATCGCCAGCAGCGCAATCACAATTTGGGGCGTCATCGGCAGATGAATTGCAATTGCATCCCCCTTGCCCAACCCCAACCCGCGCAGCGCATTTGCGCAGCGGTTTACATCCGCCGCCAGCGCCCGGTATGTCAACGCCGCCTGCCGGCCATCCTCGCCCTCCCATTCCACGGCCACGCGGTCAGCACTAACGGCGTCTGCCAGCCATTTGTCAACGCAGTTGTGCACAATATTCAGCTGCCCGCCAACACACCACTGCGGAAACTGAACTCCACCCGCAATATCCAACACCTCCCGATAGGGACGCTGAAAGCGGATGTCCAAGTATTCAATAACTGCATTTGTAAACCAAGGCACGTTTGTGGTGGAACGGGCTTGCAGCTCATTTAAGCTAGCCAAGCCATGCAAGCGCATAAACGCAGCCAAATGGCTGCGTTCAATGTCAGCCGGCGTGGGCAACCAAACAAAGTCGTTGGTCATGATGTAGGGAAAGCTCCGCAGCCAAATCGGCTGCAGATCGACATCCGGAGATTACGGCACCGAGACCGGTCGCTGGAGCACAGCGAGGCACAACCGATGCCGAATTTTGACACACATGCAAAGCGCAGCGCGCTTACAATTTCGCGTCTTGGCACAGAGCCATTATATTCCGGCCGCATTCAAGTGCGCCGGAGAGCGCACGCGGCACCACACGCTGCGAACTACTTGCCGCGAATAAAGTCCTCGGTCATCTGGCGCGCAATGTCGTCTGTGAACTGCTTCGGGGGTGTCTTCATCAGATACGCAGACGGACCAATAATTGCGCCGCCAATGTTCCGGTCACGAGCAAGCTTGGCGCAGCGCACCGCATCAATCATCACACCAGCCGAGTTGGGCGAGTCCCACACCTCAAGCTTGAGTTCCAGATTCAGCGGCACATTGCCGAAGGTTGTGCCTTCCATGCGGATGTAGCACCACTTGCGGTCGGTCAGCCACGGTACGTAGTCGCTGGGGCCCACATGCACATTGTCAGGGTCAAGCGCGTAGCTCATCTGGCTCGTAACCGAGTTGGTTTTGGAAATCTTTTTCGACTCCAGCCGGTCGCGATCCAGCATATTAAAGAAATCCATGTTGCCGCCAAAGTTCAACTGGTATGTGCGGTCCAAATGCACGCCGCGTTCGCGGAACAGATTTGTGAGCACGCGATGCACAATCGTTGCACCCACCTGGCTTTTCATATCGTCGCCCAACACGGGCAGGCCATGCTCCTTAAAGCGCGTGGACCAATATTTCTGGCTGGCAATGAATACGGGAATGCCATTTACAAGTGCACATCCCGCCTCAAGGATTTGCTCCACATACCACTTGGTGGCCATCTCCGACCCCACCGGAAGAAAGTTCACAACAACATCTGTCTTGGTATCTTTGAGGATCTTGGCAATTTCAGCCGTGGCCCCCGGCGCCTTGCGCAGTTTCTTCTGCAACTGCGGGCCCAGGCCATCGTGCGTCATTCCGCGCTCCACCTTGACGTTTAGTTTCGGCACCGTCGCAAACTTGATGGTGTTGTTTGGCTCAATCAGGATCGCCTCGCTCAAGTCCAATCCCACCTTGCCTTCGACCACATCAAACGCCGCCGAGAACTCAATGTCTCGCACGTGATAGCCGCCGAGATTGACGTGCATTAAACCGGGCACTTCAATGTCTTCGGGCGCGTCCTTGTAAAACTGCACACCCTGCACCAACGATGAGGCGCAGTTCCCAACACCAATTATTGCAACCCGTACTTTTTTCGCCTTCGCCATAAATTTAGCCGCTCCTTGCATTCCGGGACATTTTTTATTTGCCCGCCGAGTATATCAACCAAGCTAACTCAGTGAACTGCCGTCTAGAACTTGCGCGTCCACTCTTGCGGCCAGCGTTCCACCACAACCTTGGTCTGCGTAAAGAACTCAACCGCGTGCTTTCCCTGACCATGCATGTCGCCAAAAAAGCTGTCTTTCCAGCCGCTAAACGGGAAAAACGCCATGGGCGCTGCCACCCCGATATTAATCCCGATGTTGCCGGTCTGCGCCTCAACCCGGAACTTGCGGGCCGAGGCGCCGCTTGCCGTAAACAGGCATGCCATGTTGCCGTACTTTCCGCTATTGATGAAGTCAAGCGCCGCATCCACGCTCTCAACGTGAATCAGCCCCAACACCGGTCC
>QWRL01000161.1 GCA_003670425.1 Chloroflexota bacterium | reverse complement strand
GTAATGGCAGCCCGCCGACACCCCCAAAGACGCAGTATTTAGCGTCAACGCCCGCCAATGGGAGGAAAATACCCGCCCCTAAAATCAGCGCGCTACTCTCCGCTCCGCCACCGGACAGCCTCCGCGCCCTACCATCGAACCGGTTTTCGCGGGAGACTCACCCCGAACACACAATGGCGGAATGCGCACTTCCGATGCTGGCTGGAACTTGTCCAGCCCACGCCATAAATTCCCCGAATTGCGCAATTACCGCCGATAAATGTAAGTCTGCCAGCATTTGATCCAGTTCCGCAGATCTCCAGCCAAATGGGGTAAAGGCAATCTAAAGGTGTCTGACAAATTGCCGATAACCCCCCAAGCGCGAGACAGGGATTGCGCTGGAGCGTAGTAAGGGAACCACAACGCAGGGGCGTTTGGTTACTACGCGCCATTAGTAGGGCAAAGCGGAAAAAACGGATTTCGGCAGGGAAGCAGTCCCACGGACCGTCACAGACAAGGAGGCTACATTATTATGGCTGGACTAGTAGGATCGGCGGCTCAATCTGACCAGTTGGGGCGCGTCGCAAGCAACATAGGGGCGTTGAACGCACAGAACGCGTTGAACCTGGTCAATCGACAATTGTCGGTGGCGCAGACCCGCCTGGCTACGGGCCGCAAGCTTAACACTGCCGAAGATGATCCGGCAAGTATGACAATCGGCACCAAGCTGCGCGCGCGTGCCGAAGGCTTTATGCAGGCACTGGACAATCTCGGTGACAGCAAGAACTTCCTTGCCACAGCCGAGGGCTCGCTCCAGAAGATCAATGACATTTTGATCAAGATCCGCACCAAGTCGCAGCAGGCCATTTCAGACACGATGGGCGCAGCCGAGCGGAGCGACATTGAAAAAGAAATTGAAGGCTATCTGGCCGAAGTTTCTAACATCAATGACGAGACGCAATGGAACGGCAAGAAGCTTCTTCAAATGTCTGTGGGCGGTGCCGACACCGTATTCCAGACCGGTGCCAACGCCGACAACACAGTTTCATTCAAATTTGGCCGCACCACGGGCCACAGCTCATCCAACCTGCATCTTGACGGCGTATCAAACCGCGGACATGTAAATTCCAGCAGCTCTGCCCAGGCCTATATGTCCAGCGTGGACTCGGCCATCGCCTCGATCAGCGTGTCTTTGCGGGAGGTTGGCTCGATGATGGCGCGCCTCACCTTCAAAGAGGAGCAGGTTACGGTTGCGCATGCCAACACAGAAGCGGCCTTCAGCCGCATCATGAATGCGGACATTGCGCGCGAGCAGGTGAAGGCCACAACCTTCTTGATCCTGCAGCAGATTGCGACCGCCAGCCTTTCACAGGCGAACGCAAACCCGCAGGCAGTACTCGCACTCTTCCGGTAAAAGTAGCGGGCGGGCAGCCACCCGCCCGCACCGGCCACCGCCCGCGGCGTGTAAAGCGCGCCAAGGCCGGTGGCCAAGCCTCCAGCCAGCACCCCGCCCCGCGGCGGGGTGTTTACCTAATCTTTACCAGCGCCGCAGTTCATGCGCGGCGCCTGTGTGCCGATACCCCACGTACAGCGCAATAAATAATCCTGCGGCGGAGGTTGTGCCTGAGCACATTCCGCGGGGACCGGGCGCTAAGTTACGCGGACAACTGGCTCATCACAATGGGGGAAGGATCCCCCAAAATTGGTAAACAAGGAGGTTTACAATCATGCCAGGACTTCTAGGTTCAGCGGCCAATCCGGATCTTACCCGGGTAGCCAGCAACATTGGTGCGCTGAACGCACTCAACTCTCTATTGCTGGACAACAGGGAACTTGCGATTGCGCAAACCCGCTTAGCCACCGGACGCCGTTTGAACACGGCCGAGGACGACCCCGCCGGTTTCACCATTGGAACCAAGATGCGCGTGCGGGCCACCGGCTACCTGCAGGCTTTGGACAATATCGGAGATGGCAAGAACTTCCTGGCCACCGCCGAAGGTTCACTGCAGAAGCTGATGGATCTTCTCATAAAGATCCGCAGCAAAGCGCAGCAGGCCATCGGTGACATCATGGGACCGCAGGAGCGCAATGACATTGAAGCCCAAATCTCCCAGTTTCTGGCGGAACTAGACGACATCAACAACGAGACGACCTGGAACGGCCGCAAGCTGTTGGAAATGGATGAGCGCATCACCAACAATCCGACGCACCCGCGCACCCGCATCATGCTCCAGACCGGTGCCAACAGTGAAAACACGGTCTTCTTCGGGTTTTCCATGAGTGGCGTTGCTGGCCGGCAGGGCCACAGCTCTGGTGACCTGCATCTGGCCGGCGTGGTGGAGCGCGGCCATGTGGACTCGCACGCTTCTGCCCAAGCCTACATGGGAAGCATCGAGTCTGCCATCGCCTCAGTGTCCATCTCGATGCGCGAAGTTGGTTCGATGATGGCGCGCCTGACCTTCAAAGAAGAGCAGGTGACGGTCGCCCATGCCAATGTGGAAGCCGCCTTCAGCCGCATCTACAATGCAGACATCGCGCGCGAGCAGGTGAAGGCAACTACCTACCTCATCCTGCAGCAAATTGCCACGGCAGCGCTGGCGCAGGCCAACGCCAATCCGCAGGCTGTGCTCTCACTGTTCCGGTAAGCGACGAACTAGGGCACTTCGCAAACCGGCACTCCACACAAGAGCAACTTTTACCGGCGCTCGCGCACACGCGCGGGCGCCGGTTTCTAAACCCAAGCATCCGCCATGGCCACCGATATCGCAGCAATCAACTCGTTTTTCAGCAGTCTGGTGACTGATACGCTGCAGAACGAGGCGAAGCCGCTCCAGCGCCTCAGCACGGACCTGCAGAAGCTGGAGACGCGCAAGTCAGTTTATTCTTCAGCCGGCACCCGGCTGTCCAGCCTGCTCACTTCCGTAAACAATCTGGCAACCGACAGCACAACCAACTTTTTGGACCAGCGCACTGCCGCCGTCAGCGAGCCCTCCACAACTGCGGCTGCGGTGTTCACCGCCGCCGCCACCGACCAGGCAATTGCCGGCAGCCAGCGCATCGCCGTCACCAGCCTGGCCAAGGCACACTCCGTTGGCTCCAGCACAGCGTTGGAATATTCAGACCAGCAGTTGGGTTTGTCCGGCGTTTTTACAGTCGGCGGCGCAGCCACGCGCAGCATCGCTTCCAGCACCACGCCCTACCCCAACACGGTCACCGGCTTTAGCACCGCAGACCTTACGAGCGGACTGCGCGAGCTGGGCAGCGACAGCTACTACTTAGAGGTGCGCAATAACAGCAGCACCTACGAGTACCGCCTGGTGAACAGCCAGGCGCAGGCCGTGGCCATCCGCAAGTATGGCAGCGCCAGCGCCACCGAAACAACATCCGCCTGGCAATCCGTGCCAGCCGGACAAGTGACGGTGGACTCCGGGCGCGGCCTAAAGTTCACCTTCGGCGGCGGCAGCTACACCGTCGGCAGCAAGGCTGCCAACGCCGCATCCGTCGCCTACATTGCAAAAGGCGCATCCATTACCGTCACAACCGCCAACACGCTTGCAAACATTGCCACACTTATCAGCCGCGGCACTTATGCCGAGGGCAACGAGGTGACAGCCGGCGTTGTGGACCGGCGCCTGATTTTGACCGCCAACAACAGCGGCACGCACCGCGCCATTCGGGCCAGCCATGCCAGCGGCACAGACAACATTCTGGAGGCCGTGAAAGTCTTGGATGGCGGCGGCGCATTTAGCAACGTGATACAGGCGCCAACAAATGCCGCGTTTAGCGTGGATGGCGTGAGCGTGACCCGCAGCCAAAACGCGGGCTTGACGGATGTAATCTCCGGCGTGACGCTCAACCTGGCTTCTGATGCGGTTGGGAAAAGTGCCACACTGGTCATCACGCGCGACAACACCGCGGTGGTTGCCAAGCTCAAAGCGCTGGTGGCGGAATTCAATTCCGCCAATGACTACGTGACCACGCAATCTGCGGTCACCAAAACAGCCGACAAGGTATTTTCGTCTGGAGCGCTCGCGGGCGACTCCAATTTTGTGGGCCTGCGCCGCAACCTGATCACGGACCTGCAGAGCCGCGTCAGCGGCTTGACGGGAACCGGTTTCAGCCAAGTTGGCGACCTGGGCGTGACGATTAACACAGCCACACTCACAGCTACTTTGGACGAAGCCAAGCTGACCGCGGCGTTTAGCTCTGACCCCTCAGGCGCGAAGGCGCTGATGAACGCCGTGGCAGATCGCCTGCAGCTGCGCCTTAAAACCTTCACCACAAGCACAAAAGGCATCGTAGAAGCCTCAGTGAAGGGCCTAACCGCACAAATTAGCGATGTTAATACCCGCATTTCCAACGGCAAAAAGACGTTAGTAGAGCGGGAAACCAGTCTGAAAGCCCAATATGGCCGGCACCAGGCGGAAATTATGACGCTAATCAACACCCAGAATTCATTGAGCAAATTGGCCTAGCAGCTAAAGTTTTGTAAGCCGCGGCCGATACCGACGCTGATGAAAGGTATACGGGGTAAGAATAATCATGGCACCGTCTGATTCGCTCGGATCAGTTGGCGGGGCAGCTGCGCCGGACAATGCGCCCAGACCTGCAGCCAAGGCAGCACTCGGCGCAGTTCCAAACGCCAACCCAGAGCACAAAGAGTCGGCGCCAGGCGCAGGTTCCAGCCCCGCACAAGTCCGGCTCTCGCCTACCGACGATGGGAAACTTTCGCTGCCGGCCCGCAAACTTGCCGAATCTGACCAAAAAGATGCGGAGGCAAAACAAGAGCCGCAAGCTGAATTCAAAACCAGCAGTGGCGCCAACCTGCGCTTCCAAGTTAACAAAGAAGATGGCTCTGTGACTATCACAATGATCGACCCGGTCACAAAAGAAATTGTGCGCACCATTCCGCAGAATGAGCTGAGCAAAATGGGCTACGACCACTTTCTAAACCTGTTTGCATAACCAATATTTTATAAATGTGCGCCTGCAATGCGGTGAAGCCGCAGCCATGCAGGCCTAAACTTTCAGGAGCTTACGCACCATGACCATCAACCCCTACGCTCGTCAGGCGCGCAACTACCGCGAACACGACATCCTCAATGCGGATCCCGTGAAGCTGGTTGTGCTGACATATGATGCCGCGATCGCAGCCTGCGGCCGCAAAGACCTGGGCACGGCCACCCGCGCTATCCATGAATTAATCAAGAGCCTCGATTTTGATCAAGGCGACCTGCCCGTGCGCTTGCTGGCGCTCTACCAGTGGACCTCTGACGAATGCCGCTCCGGTCGCTGGGATAGCGCAGCCGAAGTGCTGCTGGAGCTGCGCTCCACCTGGTCGGAACTGCAAAAGCAAACCATGGCCGGCCCGCTGCCTGCCGTCGCCGCGCTCGCTTAAGCGCGTGCACAACTTTTCGCGCGCTGCCGCAGCGCGCGCGCTGTTTTGCCTGGCCGGCGCCTGCGTTGCGGCCGGGTGCGGGCTGGGCGCGCGCACTAGCGCAGCGCCGGCCTCTGTGCTGCCCAAACATGTGGGCGTAGTGCCGCTGTCCCTCATCATGGCAGACACGATCAAAGCCCAGAACGCCACGCTTGCCGCACTTGCGGCCGAGCCACCTGCAGACAGCTCCC
>QWRL01000160.1 GCA_003670425.1 Chloroflexota bacterium | reverse complement strand
CATGATAGATATACGCCACCAGTTATTTAAACATGTGATTGGCTTGTCAATGAACTTCCACGAAAAAGAACCCGTAGGCAAAACCATGACTCGGTTTCTTTCCGACGCGAGCGCTCTGAATGATTTCCTAACCAACCAAGTCGCAAATGTAGTGCACGATGTTGTTTCCGGCTTGGTTGTGCTGGCATTGATGTTTGCAATAAATCCCGGACTGACTTTAATCGCACTATTCATGCTTCCGATACTTGCCGCGATCAGCCTTTACATGCGGCCGCGCCTACACAACGGATGGGAGCTAGTAAGTGCCAGCAGCACAAAATTCAACATATTCTTGGCGGAAAACATTGCCGGGATGCGAATCATTCAACAATTTGCACGCGAAGCAGTAAATCTAAAGCAATTCCATCGCGCGAATGACACATTGGTCACCGAATGGATGAAAGTCATAAATTTACAGGCTTGGTTTTCGCCGCTTGTTGAAATTACGCGCGGCGCGGCGTTGGTTATTGTGGTGTTCACTGCGGCCCGCCAGCTTGGCCTAGGTGGGGACACGCTCACTGTTGGCACACTCTTGGCTTTTACAGTTTACATAAACAATTTGTGGGGGCCAATTGGAACTCTCACAAATATGAACGTAGTAATGCAGGCAACACTCACTTCTGCTAGCAAGGTATTTAGCCTGCTGGATTCGCAGCCCACTGTAACCGATGCACCGAACGCAATTGGCCTGGACCGCGTCAGTGGACGAATAACATTCGAAGATGTTAATTTTGGTTATAGCCTACATAAGTTGGTTCTACACAATATTAATCTTACGGTTGAACCCGGAGAACTTATCGCACTCGTTGGACAGACTGGCAGCGGAAAAACCACAATCGTATCTCTTCTATGCCGCTTTTATGACGTCACAAGCGGCACGATTGCTGTAGATCAGCATGATGTGCGGCAGGTGACGCAAGCATCACTGCGGCAGCAAATTGGCGTTGTGTTGCAGGAACCATTCATTTTTCCGGCCCCTACCGCAAACAACATCCGCTAGCCCGGACCGAAAGCACCCTTGGGGCAGGTAATTCGGGCGGCGCAACTGGCAACCGGCCATGACTTAAAAAGCAGGAGGCCAGACGCCTACGCCCCCTTTGCCCAAGAACGTGGTTCACAGTTTAGTTCCGGCCAGCGGCAACTGATCTCTATTGCACGCGCAATACTGGCTGACCCGCCAATTCTGGTCCTTGACGAAGCTACCTCCGCCGTTGACTCCGAAACTGAGGCGCTAATTCAGGACGCGCTTTCGACACTGATGCGCGACCGCACTGCATTTGTCATCGCGCACCGCCTGTCAACAATTCGCAAAGCAGATCAAATTGTGGTGATGAAAGATGGACGCATTGTGGAAATTGGTAATCATCAATCATTAACGAAACAGGCGAATGGCCACTATGCATCACTAATCCTCGCCCAGTCCACAAACTAGTAGCTGCCAATCAGCCGCGCAGGTTATGAGTGAGCTGAAGGCGAGGATTTGCAGCATCGGCTAACAGTTTTTGAGAATACGGAATGAAACAGTCGCCCCTCGCGCGGCTTTTACCGATTAGAAGATTACACAGCCGCTAACAGCCGCAAAAGATTCTTTCCCTCAATCTGCGCGCGATCCTTGTCTGTTAGGAACGGCATCTGGCCCAGCAGCCCGATCGTTTGCTGAAAGCTGACATGTTCCAGGCTTGGGCTGAAGTCCGAACCCCACAACAGCCGGTCCACGCCATAACTTTCAACCAGCGCCGCCACATAGGGCCAGGCATTCCGATGCGGGTAGTCATAGCCCGGCACGGTAAGTGCGTAGAAACCGCTCAACTTAACGCAGACACCACCGAAGCGCGCCAATTCCATCACCGAATTCAGTTGTTGGTGCACAAAGTTTTTAGGCATTGCACCCTCAGCGGCCGGGGGTAGGCCCAAATGCGATATCAGAAGCCGAAGATCTGGATGGCTCTCAAGGATCTGCACAAATGCCGCCCAGCGCAAGCCCTTCGAATTTACACTTATAAGCCAGCGCCGCTTTTCAAGCCAGGCCCACACCGCTGCATCAACGCGGGCTAGCGCGCCTTCAATCTCATCATCAAATACATACAAACTCAACCCCACAAATTTCTGCCCGGCTAATACTTCCAAGCCGGCAATATCAAGCTGCGCGGGATTTGCCACGAACGCAACTGGCCGGATCCATGCGTATGCCACTGCCAATTCAGCAAGGTAGCCATTGTTTCCGGTGGCCCAGGACTGGCCTTCAAAACCAACCGCGAGCACTTGTTCAATTGCATGCTGCTGCGCGAGAGCAGCGTACAGGGTGACCTCATCCGGCAGTTGCCGGCGGCAGGTATCCGGCATAACTGCCGCATAACCCGGCCGGAAGAAATGCAAATGCGCGTCAGCCCGCATTGACATCGTGCAGCGCCGCGCTCAGCGTATCCAGTAAATGTTCCACATCAGCCATGGTGTTGTAACCGTGCAACGCAACGCGCACCCGGCCAGCATGCGCCATCACATGAATTGCAGCAGCATGCAGTTTTCGCTGAATGCTCTCCATCTCCGGATGCCGGAACGCAATGATGCCGGCTTGAACTGACTCGTCAGCCGGGGTTAGCATTTCAACCGGCAGGCGTTTGATTCCAGCATAGCAAGCCTTTACAAGCGGCCGGGCTGCTGCATCAATCGCAGCAACGCCAACGCCCTGCAAATAATCCAATGCTGCCCGAATGGCATAAACCGCCGGAAAGTTTGGCATGCCAACGGCAAAGCTTGCTGCCCCCGCCTGGCTCTGCACCGGGTCAAGCCGGCCCGGCCCCATTGGCACCTGGTTGTTTAGGTGGAACCATCCGCCGGCCGGCACCGTCCATGCTGTGGCGCGCGCCGCCGGAACACCAACCAGGCCGCCACCGTGGCTGGCCAGAATCCATTTATGGGTGCTGCTCACAATCAAATCAACACCGGCAAGCTCCAGCGGAATGCGCCCCAAAGCCTGCGTAACATCCACTGCAAGCAGCGCCGGTGAATGCGCGCGCACTGCCTCCACAACCGGCGGAAGTGAAAGCATAAAGCCATTGAAGAAGCTTACGAGTGAGGTGGTAACAAGGCGCGTGTGTGGGCCCAACAGCGGGATCAGATCCGCCACATGCAGCGCACCCGCGCGTGAAGGCCAGATCTTCACAGCTGCCGGGCAGTTGGGTTGCAGCCACGGCGTGCTCCCGGCCGGATAGTCAAGGTCGTTAATCACAACCTCATCCCCGTCAACAAGCCGCAGCGCAAGCGCCGCCAAATTGAAGGCTTCAGAGCTGCACGAGCAAATCGCCACCTCTGTTGGCGTTAAGCCGAATAGCTCACTCGTCAAGCTGCGCGCCGCCTCCAGCTGCGCAAAGTGCTGCGCACGGCCATCCATCCCCAGCAACTTGTCACGCGCATACTGCTCCAGCGCCGCGCCCACTACCCGGGGTGGAATCCCCTCGGCAGCAGTATTCAGGTATGTCATATTCTTCAGGGAAGGGAAATCCCGTTCCCGACTTTGAGTATCTATCATTGCAAGCTCTCCTAATATTGCATCACAGGGCCACCGGCATCTGCTCTAAATCCGCAATGGATGAGCGCCGTACGGCTGACAGAACCGTTAGCAAACTGCCCCATTACCGGCAGCAGAGCGTTCCAACCGCTCCAGCCAGCTGAGAATTTTTAAGCCATCTTCGTAGCGCGCCCCAAACGGAATTTGGGCCTGGCCTTGCACGACGCGACAAAAGCAGCGCAGCTCTTCCGCCATCCACCCCTGCGGCGCAGCCGGATCATCATCAATGTCCAGTGCCAGCGGCCACTCGGCGCGATCGGACCACAGAGTTAGCGGGCGCGGATTCATTTCCAGGCGCGCGGCCCAAGTCTTTCCAAATGCTTCAAGCCGGTCAAAACCGTCGGGCGCCATGCCGGGCGGCGTCAAGTACGAGGTTGTGAATGAACCCCACAAGCCACTTGCCCATTCCAGCTCGCCGCGCGCTAAGTCGTAGCCGCCAGCCGCACTGGGATGCAGCCGGCCAGTTGCCCGGATTGGCTCAGCACCGTGCGCCAGTACAAATGCCATATAAAGATCATGAACCATTAACAAGCGGAAAGGATTTTCACCAGGGAAGAGCTCGGCGGTTGTGGTTGGACGGTGGCGAAATGAATGAAAATAAACGAGGGGGTCGCGTTGCTTGGACTCCCTCAGAAAACTCCGAAATTCACTCGCGAACAAGAGAATGTGCCCCAGCATCAGGTTGCGCGATTCAGGGGCAACCAATTGCGCCAACCGGGAAGCCGATGCCAGGTCCGGAGCCAGTGGCTTCTCAATCAAGACACTGGCACCAGTAGCCAATATCTGCTCTGCGAGGGGAACGTGCGTTGCAGTCTGCGTTGCCACCACCCATGCTGTGGCCCCGGATTCGCGCAGCGCTGTCCCAACATCTGCGTAGCCCTTCACGCCCGGCAGCTCTTTCGTCAATTGCGCCAACCGCTCAGCACGCCCGTCCACAAGCGCCACCAAGTCTGCTTCTGCCAGCCCCGCCAATGTCCGGGCGTGCAACCGCCCAAAGTTCCCCACTCCCACAACCCCAATCCGCACTGATTTCATGTTTGCCTCGCTACTTATTTTTATGTACCAGCGAAGCTGCGGCTAGATGCCCCACCACTGCGAATATATCTGCGACAGCTTCAATAGCTCGCTTACCGCCACCCACTCTTCAACTCCATGTGCCTGGTCGATTGAACCAGGGCCCAACACCACGCACTCTCGCGCCAAACCGCCATAGGCCCATGCGTTCGTGCCATACGGCACCAGCGCTGCCGCGGCCCCGGACCACGCGCACAATTGTTCGATCCATGGAGTTGCGGGTTCCTGCAGAAATGCACCGACCGCCAAAAGTTTTGTAGCTTGTACCGGCAGTGGACAAACGCGCTGCGCCAGCTCTGTTAGCGCTGCAATGATTTCTTCCGGCTGCTCCCCGGTAACCACCCGCCGATCTACAGACAGGCTGCACTCATCCGGCACAATGTTTATCCCACGGCCGCCACTGATAAGGGTGACCGTAAGCGCCGCCCGACCGAGTGCAGAAGTGGAATCAGCACTCTGCAAGCGCTCATGCTCCGCAGCAAATGCCAGCGCCAGCTGCGCACCCGCGCTAATGGCGTTCTTTCCATGCTGCGGCTGGGCACTATGGGCAGGGTGGCCGACTACATCAAATCTTAAACGCACCACACCCTTGTGGCCATGAATCGGGCGGCACTGCGTCGGCTCGGCCACCATAAGTTGGTCGAGCACAATGCCCCGCCGGCGCACCCACTCAGCAAACGCGGGCGCCCCGCGCGCCTGATCCTCCTCGTCAGCTGTGGCGGCAATCAGCAGATTGGGTTGCGGCTTTGCGCCGCTAGTGTGCAGCGCCTCAAGCAACGCCAGCGCAACGGCAAGACTAGCCTTGGTGTCAACTGCCCCACGGCCGTACACCCGGCCTGCACGAACTTCTCCGCCGAACGGATCGGCGGACATTTGCTCCACCCCCACTGTGTCTGTGTGAACATCCAATGCCACCCACTGGTCTGTATTGCCCGGAAAAATAACATACACACT
>QWRL01000016.1 GCA_003670425.1 Chloroflexota bacterium | reverse complement strand
CCGAGGGGGCGGCGTGTACGGCGGTGTATTGCGCGCAGGGCGGCACGCGCCCGGGGCTGGCAACAGTTTTAGTCGGTGAGAATCCCGCCTCGCAAACCTATGTGGCGGCTAAACAGAAGGCCTGCGCGGAAGTGGGCATCCAATCTTTCGGCCATCACCTGAATGCTGAAGCTACTGAGGCAGAGGTGCTGGCGCTGGTGCAGCGCCTGAATGCCGACCCGGCCGTGCACGGTATCTTGGTGCAGCTGCCGCTGCCGGACCATATCAATGAGGAGCGCATTCTCAATGCAGTGAGCATTGAGAAAGATGTTGACGGCTTTCATCCCGTGAACATCGGCCGGCTGGGCATGAAGGGGCGCGAGCCGTTGTTTGTGCCGTGTACGCCGGATGGTTCGATGCGTTTGCTGCAAGAATACGGCGCCACATTTGCGGGGGCGCATGCGGTGGTGCTGGGGCGCTCCAATATTGTAGGCCTGCCGGCCGCGATGCTGCTGCTAAAGCGTGATGCTACGCTGACTGTGTGCCACTCGCGCACCAAAGATCTGCCTGCGGTGTGCCGGCAGGCTGACATTTTAATTGCGGCGGTTGGCCGCACGGAAATGGTGAAGGGAGACTGGGTGAAGCCGGGCGCATACGTGATTGATGTGGGCATTAACCGCAAGCCGGACGCTTCGCGCAAGAGCGGCTACCGATTGGTCGGCGATGTGGACTATGACGAAGTGCGCGAGGTGGCGGGATTCATTACGCCGGTTCCGGGAGGGGTGGGACCAATGACGATTGCGCAACTGCTGAGCAATACGCTGCGCGGCGCCAATGCCAGCCTGGCTGCTGCGTAAACCGCTGCCGGCCTGTGCCCAAGTGCGCGGCACTTCCGCGCGCAGCACGGTGCTCGGCTCGGCAATGCAATGAGCAGCAAGGGTGAACGCGGCGCGGCCGCAGGCGGCGAGCCAAAAGTTGTCGTGCGCAATTTATGGAAGGTGTTCGGCCCGCACGCACAGCGCGTGCTAGCGGCTATCAAGTCCGGCCACGCTCAGGAGTCAGTTGCAGTCGAGTTTGGTCACGTAATCGCTGTGCGGGATGCAACGTTTAGTGTGCAACCGGGCGAGATCTTTGTGATTATGGGTCTTTCGGGCAGCGGCAAATCTACGCTGGTGCGCTGCATCTCACGCCTGATTGAGCCGACGGGCGGTTACATTGCGGTGGACGGTGCGGAAGTAACCGCGATGGACGCCGCGCAGCTGATGCAGCTGCGGCGCCACACGATGAGCATGGTGTTCCAGCACTTTGGATTGTTTCCGCACCGCACGGTTCTGCAAAATGCAGCGTACGGTTTGGAAGTGCAGGGCATGCCGCTGGCGCAGCGTGAAGCGCGCGCACGCGAAATGCTGGAGCTGGTGGGCCTGGCGGGCTGGGCGGGCTCGCGGCCGCAGCACTTGAGTGGCGGCATGCAGCAGCGCGTGGGGCTCGCGCGCGCACTGGCTGTTGATCCCGCGGTGCTGCTGTGTGATGAGCCCTTCAGTGCGCTTGATCCGCTGATCCGCCGCGATATGCAGGATGAGCTGCTGCGCTTGCAGCAGATGATGCACAAGACCATACTTTTCATCACCCATGATTTCCTTGAGGCGCTCAAGCTGGGTGATCGCATTGCGATTATGAAAGACGGCCGGCTGGTGCAGGTGGGCACGCCGGAGGAGATTGTTTCGCACCCGGCGGGCGATTACGTGCGCGAGTTTACGCGCGATGCGCCGCGCGCAAAAGTGATCACGGCGCGCAGCCTGGCGCAGCCGCGGGCCGGTGTGGACGCGCCCGCAGTGCCGGCAAGTACGCGGCTGGAGGAGCTGCTGCAGCGCATGGCCGCCGGCCAGACGCAGCTGAGCGTGTGCGAGGACGACGGCACGCTGCTGGGCGTAGTGGACCAGGCCGCCGTGCTGCGCGCATTGGCAGGCGCTGCGCCGCGCTGATGGCCGAGCGACGCGCCCGGCGCTGGCTGGCGCTTTGTGCCGGCGCAGCTGCAGCTGTGTTGCTTGGCGTTCATTTCGTTGGCGTTGGCTTTGGTCCGTTCCCGCTGGAGTGGAATATTGGATTGCGCCAGCCCATTGACGGCTTTCAGAGCTGGGTGATTGGCAACCGCAGCACGCATCCAATATTTATTCTGGTCTTTGGCCCATTTTCTGCTTTTGTGGACTGGGGGCTGCGCGCGGCCGAAGACATCCTGTTGTGGCTGCCGTGGCCGGTATCTGTCTGGCTGTTTGCCGTGCTGGCCTGGCATGCTGCTAACTGGCGCATAACGCTATTGACTGTGGGCGGTCTGTTCTTCATGGGACTGATGGGCCTGTGGGAGCAGAGCATGCAGACGCTGGCCTTGATGCTGGTTGCGGTTTCGCTGTCGCTGCTGGTGAGTGTGCCGCTTGGAATTTTGGCGGCACGCCACGCGCACCTGCAGCAAGTATTGCGCCCCATACTGGATTTGATGCAAACCATGCCGGCGTTTGTTTACTTGATACCGGTGCTGTTGTTCTTTGGTGTGGCGCGCGTCCCAAGCGTGGTGGCCACCATGATCTACGCCATCCCGCCGGGCATCCGCCTGACGGAGCTTGGGCTGCGCCAGGTGTCGCCGACAGTGGTGGAGGCGGCGCGCGCATTCGGCGCAACGCGCCGGCAGTTGTTGTGGCATGTGCAGCTGCCGTTGGCGCTGCCAGCCATTATGGCGGGCGTAAATCAGACGATCATGATGGCGCTCAGCATTGTAATCATTGCAGCGCTGATTGGCGCGGGCGGGCTGGGGCGCGAGGTACTGGTGGCGCTGCAGCGCCTGCAAGTGGGGCGCGCATTGGAGGCCGGGCTGGCAGTGGTGATGTTGGCGATTATTATGGATCGCATTAGTGGTGCGTTGGCGGACCAGCCAACCGACCTGCGCGCGGCAGATGCAAATTCTGAGCCCAGCGCGGAGCGGCCCCTGTGGCAGCGCGCCCGCATAATGGTGCCGCTGGTGGCCGGGCTGCTCCTGGTTGCCTGCCTGCTGGCCGGCGTGCAGAACTTCCCGGCGGCTGTGCGTGTGCCGCTCTACCAGCCGGTTGATGCTGCTGTAGCTTGGATGCGCGACAACCTTTACCGCATTGGTGACAGCGGCTGGGGCAGCGGCCCACTCAGCGACTTTATTACCATCCGCATGCTGGACCCATTGCGCGCATTATTTGCGCATGGGCTGGCGTGGCCGGTGCAAGTTGCGCTGGCGGTTTGTGCGGGCGCTGCGCTCTCCGGTTTTCCACTGGCGCTGCAAGCCGGCCTCGGGCTTTTTGCAATCGGCCTGCTGGGAATGTGGGAGCTGGCCATGGATACCGTCAGCCAGGTGGTGGTGGCGGTTGTGATTTCCATTTTGATGGCGGTGCCGCTTGGCATTTGGGCAGCGCGCAATAGTTTGGTTGATGCGCTTTTGCGCCCCATTTTGGACACGCTGCAGACCATTCCATCATTTGTGTTTTTGGTGCCCGTCATTATGCTTTTCAATGTGGGGCGTGTGCCCGGCGTGATTGCATCCGTCTTGTACGCACTGCCGCCCGGCATCCGCCTCACCACATTGGGCTTGCGGCAGGTGAACGATGAGGTGCGCGAGGCGGCGCGTGCCTTTGGTTCCAGCAGCTGGCAACAGCTAACCAAAGTAGAGCTGCCGCTGGCGCTGCCTTCAATTTTGCTGGGTATCAATCAAGTAATCATGATGGTGCTCGCGATGGTTGTTATCTCGGGCTTGGTGGCGGCGCCGGGCTGGGGCTGGAAGCGGTGATTGGCCTGGCTAAAGGCCAGACCGGGCGCGGCATTGAAGCGGGCTTGGCGATTGCAATCCTGGCAATCATTCCGGATCGCATGTTGCAAGCTGCAGCGCAGCGCATGCAGCCGCCGGTTTGAAGCGGCTGCATGCCACTTAATTGAAAACGCCCCCGCAACCGGGGGCGTTTTGTTTACAGTGCGCGATACAAAAGTAAGTTGGCGCGCTATGGCAGCCACGCTTTCCAAATGGACTCGTTGGCATCCACCCACGCACGCGCGGCTTCCGCTGGCTTCTTGCCGTCAGCGTCGATTGCAGCCACCATCTTGATTTGCTCGTCGGTGCTATAGCTCATGCGGCTAAGCAGCGTGTAGGCATCCGGGGCGCTGGTCTTCAGCGTTGTGCTCGCAATCTTGAAGAGCAGGTCAGTTGGATAGTCACAGTCCACTTTGCCCGCCGCCTTGTTTTCGTCGGAATAACATGCAGCTGTGTTTTCCGGCAGGGTCACGTTAGTCAGATCATATTTGGCAAATGCGGAGTGCGGTTTGTAAAAGTAAATCAGCACCGGCTCCTTGCGACTGAAGGCGCTGTCCACAGCAGCCATGATGGCTGCTTCCGATCCCGCGTATATCACCTTAAGTTTGAGTCCAAGATTTTTGATAATCTGCTCGTCGTATTGCACCCAGCTTGGGTCACCGCCCAGAAACTGGCCCATCTCACCAGTCTCAGCCGTCTTGAAGAGCGCAGCCGTTGCCGGATCCTTGAAGCCTTCCCACGTGGCCAGTTCGGGGTGGTCAGCCAGCATGTAAGTGGGGATGTACCAGCCGATCTTTCCAATTACACCCAGCTCGCCCAGTTTCTCCACCTTCTTCTGGTCATCAATGAACTGCTTCACATTGTCAGCGTGGCCGGACGGCCACACTTCCAGGCTGGCAGAAAGGTCGCCGGTGGCGAGCGCAGCCCACTGCGCATTCTCGTCAATCGTCACAATCTCAACTTTGTAGCCGAGTTTGTCCTCAAGCAGGATCTTGGCGACGTTGACATTTGCAGCGGAAGCTGACCAGGGGTTCTCGGCCAATTTAATTATTGGCTTGGG
The DNA here is from genome assembly GCA_003670425.1 of Chloroflexota bacterium. Classification (GTDB taxonomy): domain Bacteria; phylum Chloroflexota; class Anaerolineae; order Anaerolineales; family UBA11657; genus BD1. Next base: position 16,697 of record QWRL01000016.1, on the reverse strand, counting down.
CTGGGGGGCACAGGCTGCTAATGTGCCGGCCATCAGTGCAACCAAAATTACAGATGCAATATTTCGGTTTGTTTTCATGGTGTTTGTCTCTCCCTGAAGCAACTATAGCATATGCTCCAAAGATGGTTTTCTGGATTATTTGATGCCGGTTGCATGTTTGGCGAACGGGCAGCTGGTGTGACTGCTCACTCCACTGTCACGCTTTTAGCGAGGTTGCGCGGTTGGTCAACATCGCAGCCGCGCAACACGGCTACATGATATGCCAGCAGCTGCAGCGGAATTACCGTGAGCACCGGGCTTAGCAGCCACGGAACCGGCGGGATCCAGAGTACGTGGTCCGCCAATTGTGCCATGCGCTCGTCTCCATCGGTAGCCACCGCCACCACCATCCCGCCGCGCGCGCGCACCTGCTCCACCTGGCTGAGCATTTTCTCGTGCCACTGGTCGCGCACGGCAATGCAAACTACCGGCAGGCCGGGCTCAACCAGCGCAATCGGCCCGTGCTTCATCTCGCCGGCCGGGTAGCCTTCGGCGTGGATGTAAGAAATCTCTTTGAGCTTGAGCGCACCTTCATATGCGATGGGCATGTTGATGCCGCGCCCGAGGTACATGCAGTGGCTGGTGTGTTGCAGTGCCTGTGCAACCACTTGCACTTGCGGTTCGCGGTCCAGCACGCTGCCGGCCAGATCCGGCAGGCGCGCCAGATCCTGTGCCAGCGCCAGGCGCTGCGGGGCGGGCAGTGTGCCGCGCAAGTCGCCCAGCAGCATTGCCAGCATGTACAAATCCACCAGCGGCGTGGTGAAGGCCTTGGTGGAGGCCACGCCAATCTCCGGGCCGGATTGCATGGTGATGTGGCCATGCGCCACGCGCGCGGCCTGGCTGCCGATGGCGTTGACAATGCTCCACACAACTGCGCCGCGCGCTGCGGCTTCAGCGATGGCTGCCAGCGTGTCGGCGGTTTCCCCGCTCTGGCTGATGGCGAGCACAATTGTGTCGCCGTCAACAATCGGGTCGGCGTAGCGAAATTCGGACGCAATGCTGACTTCGACGGGCAGGCGCGCGAGCGACTCGATCATCAGCTTGCCCACCATGCCCGCGTGCGCTGCCGTGCCGCAGCCGGTGATCACCATGCGCTTGGCGCGCCGCGCCAGTTCCGCCGTGAGTTTGAGTTCGGGCAGCTGCACGCGCCCGCTGGTGAAGTCCACGCGCCCGATGATGGTGTTCGTCAGGGCGCGCACTTGCTCGTGAATTTCCTTTTGCATAAAATGCGCGTAGTTGCCCTTCTCGGCAGCAGCAGCGTCATAGGTAATGGCGTGCACGGGCGGGTGAATGACTGCACCGCCAGAATCAAATATGGTGCATGCGGTGCGCTCGAGCACCGCCATGCAGCCGGGCTCGAGGAAAATCATTTGGCGCGTGTGCTCCAAAATTGCGGGGATGTCTGACGCGAGAAACATTTCGTCCTGCCCGATGCCGACCACGATGCCACCGGAGTTGCCCATGCGCACCGCCACAATTTTGTCCGGCTCGTCTGCGCACATTGCCACCAGCGCGTTTGCGCCGCGCAGCTGGGCCATGGTGCTGCGCATGGCAGCCGCCAGCGCCGCGCCGGCAGCCAGCTGCGCTTCAATCAAGTGCACCACCACCTCTGAATCTGTTTCGGATTGGAATTGTGCGCCGCCCGCTTGCAGCGCGCTGCGCAGCTCCAGAAAATTTTCGACAATGCCGTTGTGCACAAGCACTACGCGTTGGCGCGGGCCAAGGTGCGGGTGGGCGTTGCGCTGCGTGGGTTCGCCGTGCGTGGCCCAGCGCGTATGCCCAATGCCGGTGCTGCCTTGCAGCGGCTGGGCGCGCACAAGTGTTTGCAGCCGTTCCAGTTTGCCCGCTTCACGCCGCACCGTGATGACGCCGTTTTGCAGCACGGCCAGGCCGGCGGAGTCGTAGCCGCGGTACTCCAGCCGGCGCAGCCCGTTCAAAATGATGGGGGTGGCGGCCTGGCCGCCAATGTATCCGACGATTCCACACATGTGAGTTCCCTCCGGGCAGCGCTTGCGCGCATTGCCTGCCGCTTAAAGCGGCAGCTGTTTGCGCTGCGAATCTTGGTGCCAGAGTTGCGGTGCTTGTGCCGGCGCTTGCGCGCTGGTTTTGGGCCGCAGCCACAATGTTGAGGGAAGGGGGCGGGTGCTGGCGCACCCGGAAGGCATCCGCTGATCTTTCGATTTTCCGCGGCTTGCACCGCGTTAGCCCCGCCGCGCAGCGGGGAACCTTCAACCTCGTCACCCCGCACATCAAGTGGGCGGGGCCGTGCGCTTACCTTTCCCGGGTAAATTTAGTTGGTTTTCGGTGGTTGGGTGCGGCGTTGTACTCCAGTGGTGAGGCAGGCGGAGCTGCCTGCTTTTGTTATCGGTGAAAGTATATCAGGGCTTGAGCCGGCCGGTGCGGCTTAAATCATCGGTGCGCGCTTGCGGCGCACCCGCAGGCTGGTGTGGCTTAATCGCAGCAAGGCCAGCATCGCGCTCAACAGTATCAGGCTGCCGCCCAGCCACTGCAGCGCCAGCACCCGCTCTCCCAAAAATATTATCGACCAGATGATGGTGAGCAGAATGTCCACGGGTGCAAGCAGCGCGGTCTCTGCGCTGCCGATGCGCGCAATGCCGGCAAAGAGCAGCAGCCGGTGCAGCACCACGCCGAACACCGCCAGCCAAACCACGGCCAGCCAGCCGGCTGTGGTGGGCGGCTGCCAGTGCGCGCCTTGCACCAGCCAAAACAAGGTGAAGTAAACCGTCTGGCTGCTTATGACGTAAAACGCGCTGGTGGTCGTGTCGATTGCGGGCTGCAGCGTTGGCAGCACAACAATAAACAGCGAGTAGGTCAGCATGGAGAATCCAATCAGCGCCATGCCGATCCACTCTGCGGTCTGGCCGAGGCCCGTGAGGAAGAACACTCCCACAATGCCCATTGCCAGGCGGATTGCATCAAGCAGCGTAAAGCGCTCGCCGCGCAGGCGCAGCCAGAGCAGCACAAGCAACGGGTAGAACGAACTGAGCATCACGGCCAGCGACGCATCGAGGCGCTGGAGCGCGTAGAAGAAGGCCAGCGTGTCGAGGCCGGCCAGCAACCCGGCCTTCATGCATTTTTTGAGGCCGTACCGGTCGATGCGCAGCAGCGCGGGTGCGCGCAGTGCCAGCAGCGCGCCCAGCAGCGCAGTGGCCAGCCAGAAGCGCAGCATCAGCAGCAGCGCCGGGTCCATGCCGCTGCGCATTACGCCGCGCGCCACAACCGGGCTCGTGCTTAGCACAACTGATGCAAGCAGCACAAGTGTCCAGCCAGCCCACGGGCGGGCAGCGGGCGCAGCAACCTGCGCCCCGATCACTTCGTCGGCTGTCATGCAGTGCGCCGCACGCCGGCCGGCTTAGAGGTACTTCTCAACACCCCAACCGCCGGGGTGGGCAAGCTGCAGCAGCGGAGCTGCGTCTCCGGGCAGAAAGGTGAGCGGGTTGCGGCCGGCGAGTGTGTCAATCACATCGCCCATCAGGTCGGCCAGGTAAACCGGCACGCCCAGCTGGTTGGCAATGTCCTGCGGCGAGAGATCGTCAAGCGTGATGCCGCGCGGATGGTCGAACATAACACGCGGCAGCACAACGCCGCCGCGCAAGTCATGCTGGCGCAGCTGGTCGATGGCGTCTGCGCCAAGCAGCAGGCCGCTGACCGTGATGGTGTCTCCCATGCGTGTGTTGATCACGGGGACAACGCACACCTGCGTGCCGGCAATGGCGTTGAAGCTGTGTGCGGTGGTTTGCAGCAGCGGCGCAAATAGCGTGGCGCTGGCAAGTGTGAGGCGCTTGCCAGCCAGCTGCTTGCGCAAGGCGGGCAGCTCGCGCTGTTCGCGCCGCCATGCGTTCAAAAAGCGGCGCACCTGCCCAAGGCCGTTTTCGTACAGGTCGAGGTCGGCAATTGCACTTTGGGCGGGTACGCGCCGGCCAGCCACCAGATACCACTCGTCGGTGGCATGCACAAACGGAACACCCAGCGTTTTGCGGAAAGCGCGCTGCCAGCTGTGTACGGCGCGCAGTACATGCCGGGACTCTGCGAGTGTGTTTGGGCGCAGCTTGTATTTGTGCTGGCGGGTCAGCCCCACCGGAACCACCGACACAGACTGCACGGCCGGGTGCAGTGTTGCCAGATCGCGGACGGAGCGCTCCAGGTGCGCGCCGTCATTGAGGCCGGGCGTCACTACAAGCTGCGTGTGCATGCGTATGCCCCAGCGCGCAAGTTTGCGCAGCTGCGCCATTACATCCGGCGCAGTCTCGTTGCGCAGGCATGCGCGGCGCACGCTTGTTTCCGTGGCATGCACAGACACATACAAGGGCGAGAGGCGCTGGCGGCGAATGCGCGCCCAATCCTGCGCATTGAGGTTGGTGAGCGTTACAAAGTGCCCGTGCAAAAAGGAATAGCGGTAGTCGTCATCTTTTATGTAGAGCGCGCGGCGCAGGCGGTTGGGCGCCTGCAGCACAAAACAAAACGGGCACAGGTTGTTGCAGCGCCGGATGTCAATGTCGAATGTGGTTTGCGTAAACTGCAGGCCCAGCGGCTGGCCCTCCGCGCGCCGGCCGCTCAGCTTTAGTTCGTGGCCGGCGCGCAGGACCGTAAGGTTCAGGCGCGGGCTGGCGCCGTAAAACAGCACATCCACCACATCCTGCACGGCATGGCCGTTGACGGCCAGCAGCGCATCGCCGCTGCGCACGCCGGCTTGCAGTGCAAATGAACCGGCCTCTACCGCGCTGACGTAACCGGGAGTGGGCAGGCTGGCGCTGGCGGCGCTCACGCGTACACGCCGCGCAAGCCCGGTGGCAGCAGCGCCGCAATGCGCTGCATGATCATGTGCGTGCATTCCGGCAGCGCTGCGCGGCGCTGCGCGGGCGGCAGCACCGGCAGGCGGTACGGCGCGCCAATCACCATCTCAACTTTTTGGCGGCGTCCGCTGCGCAGTTCTGGAAAGATGCGGTTGGTGCCTGTGATCGCCACCGGTACAATCGGCACATTGGCCTTCAACGCAAGGTAGGCGGCGCCGGGTTTGCCGGCGCCAAGCCCGGCCGGGTTGCGCGCGCCCTCCGGCGCAATATAAAGCGCCCGTCCGCTTTTGAGTACGTTCAACGCCGTGCGAAACAATCCGGCATCAATCACCTCGCGATGCACCGGCAGCGTGCTGTATCCATTTATCATGCGGCTCATAAAGCCGCCGTCGGTCATCATGTCTGATGCGCCGACGGCCTCCACCAGATACGGCCACATCACCAGCAAGCACGGCGGGTCATAGTACGAGAGATGGTTGGCCGTAATCAGGTACGGCCCATGGGCTGGCACATTCTCCAGGCCGTGCACATGCGGGCTGGAAAGGATGTAATACATGATGCGCACTGAGGGCACGGCAATTGCGCGAAACACTCGCGCCGCGGTGGAAATGCTGTAAGGTGCCGGGCTTTGGGCTGGCTGGCTGGCAGCTGCCTGCAGCAAGCGCTGCATTTCTGCCACCACTTCGCCGCGCGTCAGGTTGGTGGAGTCCAAAACGTGTGCGTCCGGCGCGGCCTGCAGCGGCGCCGTTGCGCGTGCGCGGTCCCGTTGGTCACGCTCGTGAATGCCCGCCAGTATTTGCGCCAGGTCGCTTGGCTCTGCGCGCGCCACATTTTCTGCGTGGCGCCGGCGGGCGCGTTCCGCTGCGCTTGCATCAAGGAAGATCTTCAGCGGTGCATCCGGAATAACCACAGTGCCAATATCGCGGCCGACCATGACCACCGGCCCTTGGCGCGCCACCGCGCGCATCTGCTCCGTGAGGTGCTGGCGCACTTGGGTGTAGGCCGCCACCACGGACACGCTGGCATCCACTTGCGCCGTGCGCAGCAACGGCGTGAAATCTGCGCCGTCCACGAGCACCGTGTTCGTGCGGCCGTCTGCCACCGTTGGCGCCAGCACGCTGATGTCCAGCTTGCGCGTCAGCGCCGAGACCGCACTTTCGTCTGCAACCGCCACGCCGCGCTGCAGGGCTGCCGCAGCCACCGCGCGGTAGAGAATTCCCGTGTCAAAAAAAAGGTAACCGATGCGGGCGCACAGCTCTAGCGCCACGGTGCTCTTGCCGGACGATGCCGGGCCGTCGATGGCGACCGGGGTTGGCAGGCGCGGCGTCATCAACGCGCGCGCGGTTTGCGAACGGGGCCGGCTGGTCTGGAGCCGCGCTGCGCTGCTTGCGGTGCGGGCTTGGCTGCGGGCCTAGCTGCGGGCTTGGCGGTGGGTGCCGGCGCGGGGCGGCTGCGGGCTCTGGGCTTGCTTGGTGCGCTGCGCTGCAACACTTCTATTTCGCTTTTGTTTAGCAGGCGCCATTCGCCCGGTGCCAGGCGGCCCAGCTGCAGCGTGCCCAGCCGCACGCGCTGCAGGCGCCGCACCGTCATGCCCAGTGCCAGCGCCACGCGCCGGATTTGATGCTTGCGGCCTTCGCGCAGCACAACCTTCACCCATGATCCGGACGAGCTCTCGTACATTGTCTCCACTTCGGCGGGCAATGTATGGTCGCCGCCTTCAAGCACCAGCCCGCGCCGCCATGTTGCCAGCTGCTGCGCATCCGGGATGCGGTCCAGCAGTACGTGGTATTCCTTCTCATGCCCGTAGCGCGGATGGGTGAGCGCGTTTGTCAGCTCGCCATCATTGGTCATCAGCACAAGCCCTTCGCTGTCCGCATCCAGCCGGCCCACGGGGTACAGCCGCCCCGGCAGGTTTATCAGTGCGCGTACGCCGGTGCGGTCATTCTGCGGCGCCAGTGTGCACTCAATGCCGCGCGGTTTGTTCAGCGCCACATAGCACAGCGCCTCAGCGCGCACCATCGGCACAAAGTCCACTTCAATCTTGTCCAGCGCAGCGTCCGCTTTCTCGCCCAGCTGCGGCTTGCGCCCGTTCAGCAGCACGCGGCCGGCGGTGATCAATTCTTCGCAGTGGCGCCGCGAGCCAAAGCCGCCATGCGCCAGAATCTTTTGGAGGCGTTCTTCTGCCATGTCAGCTTGCGGGCTGGGAGTCGCGCTCGGATTGCAGCGAGTCTGCCGCCGGTTCCGCCGGCTGCTCCGCGTCAGCCACCGGGATTGCGGGTTCGGTTAACAAGTCCGGCATCTCGCCCAGCTCATTGAGGCCAAAGTGCTGCAAGAATGTGGGTGTGGTGCCGTACAACACCGGGCGTCCCGGTCCGTCGGCGCGGCCCACTTCATCCACCAATCCCTTGCCCAGCAAATTTTGAAAGACGCTGTCTGAGTTGACGCCGCGAATCTCATCCACTTGCGGCCGCGTCACCGGCTGGCGGTAGGCAACAATTGCCAGCGTTTCAAGTGCGGCTTGCGAAAGGCGCTGGCGGCCACCCACGCCCAGCAGCAGCTCAAGGTAGGGCGTGATAGCCGGCGCGGTTGTAAGCTGCACTTGATCGCGGGTGCGCTGCAGGCGCAAGCCGCGTGTTGCGTAGTGCTCCTGCAGCTCCAGCAAGGCAGCCTGCACTGCTGCGCTGCTCGCGCCAGTCACGCTCGCCAGCCGCGAAAATGATTGCGGGCCGTCTGCCACAAACAGCAGCGCTTCCAGCAAAGCCGGAAGCGCCAAGTCAGCGGTCAACGCCTGTGGCGCGCCGTCAGCATTCATGGGTAGAGAGCTAAGTCAGCTGCGCCGGTCCTCAGCAGCTGCGGATTTCCAACGGCGCAGGTCAGGCCTTCTTGTCAGAATTCTCGGCTTTGGCATCGGTATCTTCGCCGGCCTTCAAGCCCTTGCGAAACTCCGAGATGCCCCGCCCAAACTCGCCGCCAATTTTTCCGATGCGGCCAACACCAAACAGCACCAGCACAATCACCAGAATGATAATCATTTCAGTAGGTCCAAATTTCATTTCATTTCTCCTTTATGCATCACGCGCTTTTCGCCAACAGCAGTATTTTCGCACAAAAGTAGTAAGTCCGCCGAGCTCGCAATTTGGCAGATTGCCACGAATGTGCGCGGTATACTGCGCCATCGCGTCCGCCGCTTTATTCAGGGGCGCCGCTGTATATTCGCGCCGCGCCCACGTTTCCCTCGTGCCCTCCATTCCAGCACTACTATTATGAAAGTTTTGCTCGTCAACGACTGCCCTGACCGGATGCGAATTTCCGACTTCTACCGGCAGGCTTTTCAAGAGATTGGTGCAGAAGTTGAGGTGCTGGATCTCTACTATGCCGCAATGGACCGGGATGGGTTTATGCGCGCCGGTGCTCCGCGGGTGGAGCTGGCTGCCGGCCGGCTGGCTAAACGCTTTTTGCGCCGCGCGTGGGCGGTGCGCGATGAAACGCGGGCGCGACTGCTGCGGCGCACTGCAGCGCTGCAGCCGGACATTGTGATGTTTGTGGGCAATATTGAAGTGCCGCTGCCGCTGCTGCAAGAACTAAAGCAGCGCCGGCCGCATTGCTTGCTTTGCAACTTGTTGATGGAGCCCTTTCCGGTGGGCAACACACTGCTGCGCACTGCCGTGCCGCTTTATGATTGCATTTTCACGTTCTCCAAGTTTCAAGTGGCGCAGCTTTACTGGTTTCGCGCGCAGCGCGTGGCGTGGCTGCCGTTTGGCATGGCGCCGGCTGTGCACCGCCGCGTTACGCCAAATGCAGCGGAGCAGTCAAGGTTCGGCAGTGCCGTCGCTTACCTGGGTACGTGGCAGCCGCATGTAGAGCTGTGGCTTCAGCCACTCGCCGGCCAAGACCTTAAGATTTGGGGCAATCAGTGGTACCGGTCCGCCGCGCACGCGCAGCTGCTGGCCAAGTGGCAGGGGGAAGGTGCTGGCCTCTATGAAGACATGGCAAAGATTGTGGGCTCCAGTCGCGTGATCTTCAACATGGTGCGCTTCCACAACGGCAACGGGCATTCTATGAAGACCTTTGAGATTCCGGCGTGCGGCGGGTTCATGCTCACCAATCGCACGGATGAGCAGCTTGAGTTCTTTGCCGAGGACGATGGCGCTGCGTACTACTCCACCGCCGCCGAGCTGCTGGACAAGCTGCAGTTTTATTTGGGCCACGACACAGCGCGCAGCCAGATTGCGCGGCGCGGCCATGAGATTGCACAGCAGCACACGTACGCGGCGCGTGCGCGCCAAATTGTAGAAGTGCAGCGCAAGCTTAGCGGCAGCTAATCTGGCGCGGCGCGGGCAGCGCAGCCCGCAGCGCCACGCGCCTACAACAAGAGCACGGCGGGCGCTGCCGGGTGCGACTGAATTGGCACGTGCTGCTGGCTGCCTGACGCAATCTCAAACGCAGCCATCAGCTCCACCACATGTGCGGCCAGCTCGCCGCTGGCGCGGTGCGGCTCGCCGCTGGAAATGCTGCGCGCCATGTCCACCACACCCACGCCGCGCTGGATGTCGGCGCGGCCGGCCAGCGGCAGCTCGCGCCATTCGCCCGTCTTCACCTCCCACACGCGCACGGGTCCGCCAAATGTATTCGGGTCCGCCACGGCCAGCGTGCCTTGCGTGCCATAGATTTCAAGCACGGGCAGGTTGTGGCGCCAGACGTCGAAGCTCATCACAACGGTGGCGATCGCGCCGCTATGAAAATCAACGCTGCCGGTGATGTGCGTGGCCACGCTCACCGGCAGCACCTGGCCCTTGATGGTTTCATGGCCGGCGGTGCGCTGCTCAAACGTGCGCTTGCTGGCGCCGGTCACACGCCGCGCCGGGCCCAGCAGGTTCACCAATGTTGTCAGGTAGTACGGGCCCATGTCAAACATCGGTCCGCCGCCCAGTTGGTAGTAGAAGCCGGGGTTGGGGTGCCAGCTCTCGTGGCCGTGGCAGACCATGAAGGCGGTGGCAGCAACGGGGTCGCCAATCATGCCGGTGTCGATGGCGTGGCGCGCCGTTTGGCCGCCCGCGCCCAGAAACGTGTCGGGTGCGCAGCCCACGCGCCGGTCGTTGGCAGCCGCCACGCTCAAAATTAAACGCGCATCGGAAGGTGTGAGGGCCAGCGGCTTCTCGCTGTAAACATGCTTGCCAGCCTGCACCACTTGCAGGCTAACCGCCACATGCGCTGCGGGCACGGTGAGGTTAATTACCAGGTCGATTTCCGGGTTCAGCAGCAGCTCAGCCACGCTTTGGGCGCGCAGTTGGTGCGTGGCGGCAAACTGCCGGGCGCGTTCAGCGTCCATGTCTGCGCATGCAATGATGCGCACGTCTGCCGGAAAGTGGGCGCAGCCAGTGATGTAAGCCGGCGCAATGTTGCCGCAGCCGATCAATCCGATGTTCATGGGTTTGCGTGTCTCCATTGGGTTAGCGGCTGGCCCACAGCAGGCCGCGCTTCACAATCTCGCGCGCCTCGGGCACATCAAAGTCTTTGAGCACATGGCCGAGCGCGCAGTAGGCAACGCGCCCGGCACCCCACTGCCGCGTCCATGCCACCGGCATCACGGTGCCGGCAGTCCACGCCGCATGCGTTCCGTCAAATGTTGTTGTGGCTAGCACTTGGTTGTTGGGGTCAACGTGCATGTAGTACTGCTCTGAGTGCATTGCAAACCCGGCCAGGCCGGCGGTGATGGGGTGTGTGTGATTGCGGATGTCCACGCGATAGTCGATGATGTTTCCCGGATGCGCCACCCATTGGCCGCCAACCATGAACTGGTAGTCGGTATTGTCACGGAAGGCATCAGCCATGCCGCCATGCCAGCCGGCCAGGCCAACGCCGCCCTGCACGGCGGCCTGCAAGTTGCGGCAATGTTCGGCAGGCAGCGCGCTCATTGTCCACACGGGCACAATCAAATCAAGCCGGCTCAAGCGTTCGGTGTCGAGCAGCACATCCAGCGTCAACGCAGTTTCACAATCGCAGTCATGCGCCGCGAGCAGCGCGCTAAAGAGCGCCGCGGTTTCATGGGGCTGATGCCCGTCCCAGCCGCCAGCCAAAAACAGTACTGACTTTTTCATTATTGCCTCCGGTAAATTTTATATGCAATCGGACAGCTGGCAGTGCTGCGCTGCGCTACAGCAGCCAAGACCCGGCTAGCACGGCGGCGGCTGTAACGGTCAGGTTGTCCACATCCGGCAGGGGCAGCGCCTCCACAAGTGTGGCAGCCAGTGCCACTGCGGCCAAAGCCAGCAAGCTGTGCGGCAGTGCATTTGCAAGCACGTAGTTGCCCAGCGCGGCGAAGAGCAGCACAAAAATTGAACCAAAAATAAAACTACCGGCAAACATGGCGGCTGAACCGGCCCAGCTTTTGCGGGCGTTGAAAGGCAGGCGGGTGGTGCCCCAACGCCGGCCCGCAATATCTGCCAGGCCATCGCCACCGCAGAGCAGCATCAGCGCCAGAATGCCCAGCGGCGAGTGGCGCCAGAAGACAACTGTGCAAACTACAAATGCAAGGCCATATAGGAGCGGGCCACGCAGCATTTCGCGGCGGTTGCCGGTGCGCGTGATGGCGCGCACAGCGGCATCATCCTGCAGCCAGCCCAGGCCCACCAGCGTAAACTGTGCGGTGATAGCCAGCGGCACGAGGGCGGCCAGCCACGCTGCGTAGGGTGCGCTGCTAAAAAGGTTCCAGCACAAAATGTACGGCGGCCCGGTGCCAATGTGAATGATCTTGCGGCTTAGCTTTTGCGCAAGCAGGCCGCGTGCAACCAGCCAGTCCACCAAGCGCAGCCAAAGCAGCGAAACGGAAAATGTGATGGCGGTGGCCGCCGCATCCTGCGCAAGCGGGTTGGGGAGCAAGATCGATAGCCACATGGGCGCTGTTAGTCTGCCACCGTGGGTTGTTGGGCTGCATGGCCGGGGTGGGTTGCGGCGGAAAATTGCCAGAGCATTGCGCCCGAAGCAAACATTAGCAACCCGCTGGCAGCGAGCCCGACGCGCACACTTGCCACCTGCGCGAGCAGCGGCCCGAGCAGCACGCCGATGAGAATGCCGAGGTTCAAAACCAGATTGTGCAGCGCCATGTAAGCCGGGCGGTCGGCTTCTGCAGCGCTGTCCATCAAGTGCGTGTGCAATGCGCTGCCGCCCAATCCCCAGCCGATGCCGCCAATCAGCGCTCCCAGCCAGATGGTCCTGGCGCCAATTGCGAGCGCACCCAGCAGCGGATGCGCACCATAAATGAGGGCGGACGCCAGCAAGACTGTGCGAAAGCCAAAGCGGTGCGTAAGGCGCCCAATTTGCAGCGACGACAAAACCATTGCGCCGTGAAACAGGGTGGTGGCGATGCTGATGGTGCCATCCGTAAAAAGCAGGTCGTTTACAAACAGAATTGGAAAGAGTGCGACAGGCATGAGCTGGGCAATGTAGAAGACAAGGTACGCCAGCATGAGGCGCCCATAGGAACTGCGCAGCAGGTCCCAGCGCAGCAGTGGCCGGCCGCTGCTGCGCAGTAAAAAGCGCAGCCCGGTGCCGGAGCGCATGGGATTGAGCGCGCGCAGCATTCCCACCGCTGTGCCGCCTTCCAGCAAGCCCGCGCCAGTTTTTTGTTCTGGGTGCAAAGCGGCGGGCTGGGGCACACGCAAAGACGCAACATGGTAGGTGGTGACCAAACCGCCAATGCCGCCCAGTACAAATACAATCTGATAGTTCAGCGGAAATGGGATGTGGTCCAGCAGCTGCCCGGCAAAGAGTGCGGAGACCGTGATGCTGGCAGCCACCATGGCCACGCGCCGGCCACTAATAATCAGGCGCCATTCTGGCGCCACGACCTGTGCATATTGCGCGTGGAAGCCAATCTCGACCGCGGGGCCAGAAACTGCCATGATTAGCGTGATGATTGTGAGCGCCAGCGGCTGCGCGCTGGCAGCGAGCCAGAGCGGCAGGGTGGCCATTAGAAAGTAGGGCAGGCGGTGGTAGAGCGCCGACCGGTAAACCGTGCCATGCAGTTGGCGCTGTTCCAGCCAGCGCGCGATGGGCAGCGACAGCAGCAGGTTGACGACCGCTGGTGCGCTGGTGATGAAGGCAATCTGGAAGGGAGTGGCGCCGAGGCGCGCTGCGTAGACGTTTAGAAACGCAATCGCGGTGCCGTGCAGCACGCCGTACCAGATGACATCGCCGTAGATGTGCTTAAAGTTTGACCGTTGCAAAGCGGTCATGAAGGGCAGCGTGTTGGTCATCAGGTGCGCTACGGGCAGGCGGAAGCGACAGGTAACAGGCGCACGTAAATACTAGGTAGCGGCAGGAGCCGGCACAAGTGGCCAAGCCCATGCGGGCAAAGTATATGGCATGCTGCGCTGGCGCAGCACTAGTTGAGGATGCGGATTGATTGCAGCGCGCGCTGCAGGCGGCGCTGCGCTTCCAGGTGCAGCATGGCGGGCGCCGGCGGCACGCCGGGCTGCTCCAACATAAAACTGGCTGCGACGGTGCCGTAGGCTGCCGCGCTGGCAGCATCAGCAGTGGCTGCCCAGCCGGCCAAGAATCCGCCGCAGAAGGCATTGCCCGCGCCCAACGGATGTGTTGCGCCGCTGACCGCAAGGGCTGGCAGGTGCAGTGCATTCTGGTTGGCTGCGCACACCAGAACGCCGGCATTGCCCATGCGCAGTGCAATCAAGCGGCCACCATGTTCCAGCAGGCGCTGCGCCAGCGCCAGCGGCTCACCCGCACCCACAAGCGATTCCGCTTCCGCAACGTTGGGCGAAAAGATATCCGCGAGCTGCAACACGGCGCGCAGCGCTTCGGGCCGCAGCGGGCTGGCGGCGCTGCGCCAGGTTTCAATGCTGAGCACGCGCGTAATTGCGCGCAGCGCTTGCAGGCGCGCGAGGTTTGGTTCTTCCGGGTGGATGCCAGTGTGCAAGCCTTGCAGGCTGCGATGCGTGGCTGGCAGCGTGGTGGTATCAAGCGCCAGGTTGACTGGCAGGGCGCTGAGAGGGGAACGCCAAACTTGAGTGTGGCGGCCGTCGGCCTCCAACAGTTGCCACGCGCGCAGCGTGGGCTGTGCGGTTTGGCGCACGGCGCTGGTGTCTATGCCGGCGCCGTGCATCCAGTCGCGCGCCGCTTGCGGAAAGTCCGCACCCACGCCGGCAGCCAAGCCCACGCTTTCCGAACAGAGGCGCATGCCGAATGCAGTTTGCGGGCCGCCACCGCCAAGCAGCCCCATATGAGTAGTCCCATCTGCCAGAACTAAATCATCAATGATCACGCCCAGCGCGAGCAGGTCAACTGGCTTCATTGCTGGTGCTTAAAGGGGCGTGCGGAATGCGGGCGCACGGGAGTTTGGGAATGGATGGGTGGCGGATGCGGCGCAGCTGTGCCGTGCCTATGGTGCCCACGGCAGCGCGACGCCGTTGGCGTGCAGCAGCTGCTGGATTTCCGCAAGTGTGGGCACCTGCCGGCCCGTGCCCAACTTTGCAGCTTTGGCTGCGCCTGCAGCATTTGCGAGGCTGGCTTGCTGCTCTGCCGGCCACGCGTGCACTGCGGCATACAGGAAGCCGGCCGCAAAAGTATCGCCGCAGCCGGTGGTGTCCAAGACCGGCACTGCGTAGCCGCTGTGCGCAACCTGCGCGTTGCGCGTATAGGTGCTGCTGCCGGCGGCGCCGCGCTTGACGCACACAAGTGCCGGGCCCTTGCTAAGAATTGTTGCCACCGCTTGGGTGCCGCTCTGCCCATCAGCTAGCAGCGGCAGCTCGTCTGCGGTGAGCAGCACTGTATGCGTGCAGCGCAGGATGCGCGCCACATCCAGCTTCTCAAAATCTGGCAGGTCCGGGCCGGGATCAAAGTAAACCGGCACGCCTTGCGCGTGTGCGTACTCAAGGGCGGCCAGCATGGGCGCGCGCAAGCGCTGCTCTTGCAGGCCGTAGCCCCACGCCATCAAGGCTGCGCAGCCGTCAATGGCGGCCAGCCAGTCCGGCTCCAGCGTAAGCTGCGGCCCCGTTCCATGGGCAAACACAAACACATTCTGCGCGCCGGCATCCACGAACACGTTGACAACGGTGGTAGTGCCGCCGGTTTGCACGCGCACTGCAGCGGTGGCAACGCCGGCTTCTGCCAGCAGTTGCAACACCATTGGGCCGACAGGGTCCGCCCCAACCACGCCAAGCGCGGTCACCTGCAAGCCGAGGCGCGCCGCTGCAATCATAAAGTTGCTGGAGCCGCCCGGCTCCATGCTGGCGCTGGCCACCTGCTGATGCCCGCCCGCCACAACCGGGAAGGTCACGGACGCGCTGATCACATCAACGCTGATGTCGCCAATTGAAACAATACGCGGCTGCGCTGCGTTCATAGGGGCTGCGCCGGCTGGCTGAGTGCGTGCAGCACCGCCTGCAAATCAGCTGCGTCTAATGCGGCGGCGTGCGCATGCAACAGCTTTAGCACAGCGGCCGGGCCGGGCAGCTGCGCGCCAGCACCTGCCGTGGAAATTGCAAGTGCACCAAGCGCGTTTGCGAGCATGCCGGCCGCGCGCAGGTTGAGGCCGCAAACGTGCGCAAACAACAGGCCGGCGCAGAATGCATCGCCCGCACCGGTGCTGTCAAGTTCGGCAACTGCAAAGCCCGCTACGCGCACGCGCTGGTTGGCATCGGCCAGCAGGCAGCCCGCTGCGCCCAGCTTGACGGCAGCGCAGCGCACTCCGCGCGCCAGCAAGGCGTCGGCCACAGCGTCGGGCTGCTCCAACTTAAGCAAGGCGTGCGCCTCGCGCATGCCAATGCTGCACAGCGCTAAATCCGGCAGCAGCCGAAGCACCGCTTGCGGGCAGAGCTGTGCAGCTGCGAGGCCGGCGTCCAGGCACAATGCACAGTTGTTTGTGCGCGCCAGTTCAACCAGCCGCCACGCCGCACTGCGCCCGGGTTCGGTTAAAAACGGATGACCGGAAAGGTAAACGAGATTGCATTGGTTGAGGGCGGCGGTGGAAATATCCGCGGGCAGCAGCTGTGCATTTGCGCCGCGCGCGCAAAACATGGTGCGTTCAGCATCGGGCGTAACTGCAATAAAGATCAGCCCGGTGCTGGCGTGGGCTTTGCGTACCACCAGCTGCGTATCCACGCCGGCTTGTGCCAGCACGCGCAGCGCATACTCCGCCCATGGGTCGGTGCCCACAGCCGAGAGAATGGCGGTGGGCAGGCCGAGGTGCGCCAGCACGCACGCAGTATTTGAAGCCGTGCCGCCCAGCTGCCACGAAGCGTCCGGCGCCTGCGCATCGCTGCCGGGTGGCGGGTAAGCTGCTACCGGCATGCTAATGTCGATATTGATATCGCCGAGCAAGACGGCGCGCTGCGGAGCAGGACGCGTGGGCGGTTTGATTGTGGGGCTCATTGAAAGAGTCTGTCGGGCAATTGTACGTGGCTGCACGCGCGGGCACTCGCGCGCACAAAGTTCGCAGACAGAATCTGTGGTGGCGGAGGCGCGGCTGGTGGATTGTAATCATTGATTAGGTCTGATTGCATTCGGAAGCCAAGCCGGATTAGTGGAGCGCGGTTGGACTGCGGCACAAATTTGGCCGACTTTAGACGCGCCCATTACAAGCCATGCCCCTGTAGTTCAATTTCGCGTGACTTCAAAACTGTGCAGCCAGTTGCTGGTAGGCCGGGAAGGTCTCGCTTGCGCGTACAATTATTGGTGTCAAACTTGGTGCGCCAATTCTGGGTTCTGCATATTCACAACAGCGAGAAATAATTAATGGAACTGAAGGAAATTTATGCTTCGCGTGCGCGGGACTACGAGCGCTTGGTTGCGCGCGAGGACTATCAAGGCAATATTCTGAAAGCGTTGCAG
>QWRL01000159.1 GCA_003670425.1 Chloroflexota bacterium | reverse complement strand
GCAGCACCACCCCGTCAACCATGTTCAGCACGCGCTCCACCTCGCCGCCAAAATCCGCATGCCCAGGAGTGTCCACGATGTTGATCTTTACCTGCATTTGATTGGTGGCATCAGGCACAATCACAGCCGTATTTTTCGACAAAATTGTGATGCCGCGCTCGCGCTCCAGATCATTGGAATCCATCACACGCTCGATGACCTGCTGGTTCTCACGAAACACGCGCGCCTGCCGCAGCAACCCGTCCACCAGCGTGGTCTTGCCATGGTCAACGTGGGCAATGATCGCAATATTGCGAAGATCCATGCGAAGCATTTTCATAGTTTGGTACCTTACAAGACAAAAACCCCGACAAGAGCCGGGGTCTCTAATATCGAAGAGTGTATCACGCTTCACCGTGATAAACTACGAATCAAGGACAATTATTCTGAGCAGAGCAAACGCAACCCCAACTCAAAATCCAACTTTGAAAGATAAACCAACCACTGCCCAACCGGCGCCGCCTGCGACAGAGCCCGCTGAACTCTGCATCGCCGGCGTTGACAATGCACTTGGCAGCCTGCCAGGCCTGTCTGCCGTGACGGTTGATCCGCAACGGTCCGCAATTGTCTACAGCTATGATCCTGCGCTAATCACCGACTCGCAAATTGAAACACTTGCGCGCGCTGACTCCGGCGCGTTCCAGGACCGCTGGCAAACCTGTACGCTGCAATTGAACCGCGAAGGCGGACGGCTGTGCGAAACCTGCAGCGTGCGCCTGGAGCGCAGTGTGCAAGCCATGCCCGGTGTACGCCGCGCCACCGCCAGCTATCTCGGCGGCGCGCTCAGCGTCACGTTCGACCAAACGCAGCTATCAGACAGCGGCTTGCTGGCTGCGCTTCGCCGCCTCGGCGCGCGCGTGCGCCCCCTAACTGCCACAACCGCCAGCGCCAGCCGCGAGCAGGCACTGCCGGCCTCCACCATTGCACTTGAGTTCTGGCTGTCCGGCATTACGCTGGCTGGAATACTGGCCGGCTGGGCATGCGCCCGCTGGGCCGCGCCCCCCGCGCTCGTGATTGCCGCCTATACCGTGGCGTACGTGGCGGGCGGTTACTTCGGCCTGCGCGCCAGCCTCCAGACTCTTCGGCACGGCGTAATGGAAATTGATTTACTAATGGTGCTCGCAGCGTGCGGTGCCGCAGCCGTAGGCCAGCCATTTGAAGGCGGCCTGCTGCTGTTTCTGTTCTCACTTTCCAATGCCATGCAATCCTTTTCTTTCGGCCGCACGAAGACCGCCGTAGAGGCCTTGATCCGTTTGCGGCCGGACAAGGCACTGGTGGTAACTGCCGCGGGCACACACGAAGTAGCTGCTGAACAAGTAGCGGTGGGTGCCCACATTCGCATTCTGCCCGGATCGCACGTGCCGCTGGATGGTGTTGTCCTGGAGGGCGAAAGCAGCGTGAACGAGGCATCGCTCACCGGTGAGGCACTGCCAAAAACCAAACAAGCCGACGATGCAGTGCTGGCTGGCTCAATCAACATCGACGGCGCGCTCCTCGTACGCGTTACCCGCGCCGCCTCCGATTCCACTTTAGCGCGCCTCATCCGTCATGTGGAGCAGGCGCAAAGCGAGAAGGCGCCGACACAGCGGCTGATCGATACTTTTGAGCAGCGCTACGCTGTCGTTGTGATTGCTGCAACCGCAGCGCTTATCGTGCTGCCGCCATTCATCAGTGGGATAACTTTTCAAGCAGCCTTTAGCCGCGCCATTACCGTCATGGTGGCAGCCTCGCCGTGCGCCCTCGTAATTAGCACGCCGGCCACCATCCTTTCCGCAATTGCAAACGCAGCGCGCCGTGGCGTGCTCTTCAAGGGCGGCGCACATGTAGAAGAAGCCGCCAATATTCGCGCAGTCGCTATCGACAAAACCGGCACGCTCACCACCGGCCAGCTACGCCTGGCAACAGTGCAGGTGCTTGCGCAAGCCAGTGCGCAATGGACGCCCGACGCAGTGCTGGCGCTTGCAGCCGGCGTGCACGAGCTTTCCGAGCACCCGCTGGCGCAGGCAACACTGCGCGCTGCGCGCACCAAACTGCTGACACCCGCGCCGGCAACCGAATTCCAGTCCGTGCCGGGCCGCGGCGTGCGCGCAATGGTGCATAACACGGAAGTACAAATTGGAAACTCCCGCTACATCCGCACGCAAGATTCTGATGCGCTGCAGGCATTGGAAGCGCTGGAGAAAACTGGGCACACTGCCGTGCTGCTCAAACGCGGCGCCGACATTTTGGCGGTGCTGGCTTACGCGGACACACTGCGCCCAACAGCAGCGGCGGCCGTGCGCCAGCTGAAACAACTGGGCGTTGAACGCGTGATAATGCTAACGGGCGACAACGAACATGTGGCGCGCGGCGCTGCAGCGCAAACCGGCGTTGACGAATATCACGCGAGCCTGCTGCCGGCGGACAAACTGCGCATTCTGCAGCAGCTCAAGCGCCAGTACGTAAAAGTGGCCATGGTCGGCGACGGCGTAAACGATGCACCGGCCCTTGCGGTGAGCAGCCTTGGCATTGCCATGGGCGCCGCCGGCACTGATGTTGCGCTGGAAACCGCTGACGTGGTGCTGATGGCTGACGACCTCCTCAACCTGCCATATGTAATCGCGCTTGGCCGTTCCGCCCGGCGCACACTGCTTGTCAATCTGGGCTTTGCATTGGCAATGATTGCGGCGATGGTGGCGGCAATCTTCTCAATCGGTTTGCCGCTGCCCTACGCGGTCGTGGGCCACGAAGGCGGCTCCGTGCTGGTTGTACTGAACGGGCTGCGCTTGCTGGGCTTCCGCCCGAAGCTGGATTAAGGCAGCGCGCTTTCAGGTGACGAGTGCAGCCGGCAAATAGTCCACCCGGTTTAAGTACATTACTCGCAGCCCCTCCGCCCTAAAATCCAAACGGCTGATTCCCAAATTATTTAAATAAAACCAGCAAGCGCCGTTCGCTTCTGCAGGGGCCTGCATAATTGCAGCTAGTAAATGATGATAGAAATCTCCATGCGTCACAACTCCCACCCGGTCAGAGCTGCCGCCGTGGCGCTCCGCCAACTGCTGCCGAAAGACGGCGATGCGCGCGCGCAATGCATCCGCCTCCTCGTAGCCACCGCGATACCAACCCGCAGCACCAAGCTGCGCCGGCAGCACGAGCTCCGGATAGCGCGCTGCGAAATATTCACGGTTACCGCCCGGCACACCGGATAGCGCACCGCTGGTTTCATCGACTTTATACAAGCCGCCGCCTTCATGTGCTTCCGTCCACGCCAGTAGCGGCAAGCCAACCGCCCGGCTCACCGCAAGCCCGGTGTTGATTGCGCGATCCATCAAACTGCAATACAAATGCGTCAAGCCAAAACCGCTGCGGTTTTGCGGGTCACGCCCGCCCACACTGCCATTAGCATTTGATGCAGCAATGTAAGCACCGGCCGCAGCCGCCTGCTCCCGGCCAAGTAAAGTCAATTCCGGATCAACAACACGCCCAATCTCCGAGTGAGTTGCGTCCCAAAGCGCATTATTGGTCGACTGACCATGCCGGATTAAATACAATTGCATAGCTTCAATACTCTCCTGCTCCAGAAACAAATTTAGACTACGGTAAGCCAGCCATCTGCAAACCCTACCTCTAATCCTGCAGCAACTTCGCGCATTACGCCAGTCTCTGCACGGCCCAAGCGGTAACTCACCGCTTTGCGCGCTGGCACTTGGCGCCCACTCGCTACCAAGGAAAATACGCTGCCCCAATCGTCAGTGCCGCGCATGAAGTTGAATGCCCGCTGCACTTGCCACTCACAGGGGACACGCCAGTCCTCGGCGCCGGGCCATCCCTGCCGGCTCAGTTCGCCAACTTGCGGCGAGCACTCAAATTCGTTGCGCGCGATTGCATCCATCAATAATGTGCTGCCCGCTGCAGCAAGCAGCGTGTCTAATTCCCGGGCACCCGCTCCCTCCGGCATGGATACCATGCACTGGGACACCAGTCCACCGCCGTCAAGCTCGTCTGTCAGGTGATGCAGCGAGACACCCGCAAAACGCAGGCCCGCGCGCAGCTGCCAGAACAGCGGCGCCGGACCGCGATAACGGGGCAGCCGCGAAGGATGCAGGTTGAGTGCAGCGCGCTTTGCAAGACCACGTACGCCGGCCGGAATGCGCCGGCTGAAACACGCCACCACCAA
Organism: Chloroflexota bacterium; assembly: GCA_003670425.1. GTDB lineage: Bacteria > Chloroflexota > Anaerolineae > Anaerolineales > UBA11657 > BD1. Next base: position 1,458 of record QWRL01000159.1, on the reverse strand, counting down.
CAGATCGCAAGCGGGCAGCACGCTGGCCGCCTCGAAGCCAAATATGGGAATTCCAGACTGCTGCGCAATTCCGATGATGGTATCATCGCGATGCAAATGGTAAGTGGACTCCGAGAATGACGCGGGAGATCCCTTACCTTGTTGCCAATCAGGTAAAACTATGCCGACTACACTGTGGCCCGCGGCAACTAATACGCGCAGCGCGGGCACTGAAAATGCGCCGGGCATACCAAAATAAAGCACTGCAAGGGGTTGCTGAATATGGCTCAAATTATTAATTGTGTGAAGACGGGAAAGGCACTGCCGGGGCTGGCTCGTCCGCCATTCCCAGGTGCGCTTGGACAGCGCATTTTTGAAAATATTTCACAGCAGGGTTGGGATTTATGGAAAGCCCAATCCACCGTAATTATCAACCACTACGGCCTCAACCTTGCAGATCCGGAAGCGACAAAAACGCTGATGGAAGAGTTAGACAAATTTTTGTTCGGCGAAGGCGCGCGCGTACCGGAAGACTGGGTGCCTGAAGGCGAGGGTACTGGCAAAGGTGCCCCGTCAGCCAAAGGGGCACCGAGCAAAGGCGCTCCCGAGCGCAAGTAACTCCGCTGCGCAACTGACAGTGCACCACCAACGCGCTTGGAGTTGCACTCCACTATTTAGCCCGCAATAAAATTTGCGGCTCAACCACAAAGCCAAGCCGGCGGTGCGCCTCGCGCAATGCGGCCTCAACTGCGCCCGGTGTGTCTGCGTGCGCCACAATAAATCCCAGATAACCATCGCCTTCCGGCAGCCGCACGAGCGGATAATTTAATCTTGCACTAATATCAACTTCATCCACTCCGGCCACTGCGCGCGCCTCCGCCAGCCCGCGCACTTCGCGCAGCATTCCATCAGCCGGAATTGGAATCATCATCACGCCCCGACTGCCTTCCTCGCGCCGGAGCGGCGGCAAGGCGCGCCCAACAGCCTGCAACAAAATGAGCTCCTCCAAGACCACGCCAGAGCCCAACCGCCCGGTACGGAAACGGCGCCCGCCGATTGAACGCGCGTTCAGCTCCAGCGGCCAAACTCCCGCCGCATTGATGCGCAGCTCGGCATGCAGCGGCCCGGTGCGCAAACCAAGCGCAGCCGCCGCGGCCGCAGTCACGGCCGCAATCTCCACCAGCACAGCATCCGCCAGCCGCGAAGGTGTCACATAAATCGTCTCTTCAAAAAATGGGCCCTCGAGCGCGTCGGGCTTGTCGAACACCGCGAGAACCTGCAAGCCGGCCGCCGTCAGCAAACATTCCACGGCCACCTCTGCGCCCGGCATGTAGTCCTCGACCAAGATTTGATTGCCCGCAGAGCCAACCACAATTGCACGCACACGCGCCCACGCTGCCACAAACTCAGACGCACTATCAGCGCGGATCACGCCCCGGCTGCCGTTTAGTAGTGTAGGTTTAAGTACGCACGGATACA
>QWRL01000158.1 GCA_003670425.1 Chloroflexota bacterium | reverse complement strand
AATGTGCGCGTCTGCTGCCCGGCTTCGCACAAACGCGTGATGTCGTTGACGCTGACGATGCGGTTGACAAGTGGCGCTTCACGATCGTAGAGCGCAGCATAAGTGACGCCGACTGCCAGCGGACTGTCATCCTTGCGCACCAGTTCGCCTTCCACATAGATGGGCGCAGACTCGGGCCGCGGCCACCCGCCGGCTTCTGCATCCGCAAGGTTCAGGCCGCGTGTGCGCTGCGCCCAGCGAAACAAGTCATCATAGTTGCGCCCAATCGCATCGGCTGCGGTGATGTTGGTGAGCCGTGCCAGCGCCCGGTTCCAGCGCTCCACCTTGTGCCCCACGCCCATGATGCAGAAGCCGTCGGCAGCGTTCTCCAAGATGGCATCCAGCTGGCGGCGTTCCTGGTTGACGGCTTCGAACAAGCGCGCATTGGTCACCGCAACCGCAGCCTGGTTTGCGAACACATCCAGCAGCCCCTGCTCGTTGGGGCCGAAGGGAGCAGCGGTTGCGCGGAAAACCAGCAGCAGGCCAATCAGTTCGCCGCGCGACTCAAGCGGCAGGCCAAACGCGCCCTCCAATGAAACCAGCCCGCGGCTGCGCGCCACATACAAGCGGCGGTTTAATTCGCTGATGAGATGCGGCGCGGCGTGCTTGACATCGCCGGTGGGAATATCCTTCAGGATGCTGGCAAAGTGGCGCAGATATTCCGGCGCCACGCGGTACTGCGCATAAATATTAAAGCGCACATGCGACTGGGTTTCCGTGGTGGCATCAGTTTCACGCAGCGCAATCAAGCCGGCACGCCCGTTGAGCATGTTCGTGGAGGCCTCAAGGATGCGCGTGAGCACCGTGCCCAAGTCCAGTTCCTGGTTGAGCCCGCGCACAATGGCGAGCAGATGGGCGCGCTGCTGGATGCGGTAGTCCGTGAGCATGTTCGGGGAGGGTAGCGGCGGCAGCGGCCGCGCAGGTTATGGAAAGATGTCGTTGAGGACGGGTAGGTAGCGGCAGTTGCAGCCGCCGGCGCGCGAGCAGGCTTCCAGCGGAATGTCCGGCGCTTCGGCCTTGGCGTATGAGCCCTGCACGGCGCATGCGGCCGGGCATGCATCATCGCTGATGCCAATCACAATACCGGTGACGCGCGGGTTGGCGCGCAGGCGCTGCAGCGCAGCGCGCAGCTCCGGTTCGCGCGCGGTGGGAAGAACAGAAGTGGGGCGGTTGCTGGATGACAAGGGGTTACCTCTTGGATACAATGATTTTATGACGGGGCTGGCGCGCCGTCAAACGCAAGTTGGCATCTGCGGCAGCAGCTTGAAGAACTGCTGCCCTTTACGCGCACTGCAGCCATACTGAACGCTGTGTTAATGGCTTGTTTGCGGGATGTTCAGATTGCGGCGCCGCAATTTGTGGCACATTGGACGCGTAGGGGAGGAGAATTGCAATGCGCATTCCATCAAACGTAATCTCGAAACCGGCCGCGTTTCTAACAGCAGTAGTATTGCTGCTGGGAGTATTGCTGGCCGCAAATATCCTGCTGGCTGTAGTTTTGCGCTAGCGCGGCTGCGCTGCGGGCCGGGGCAGCACTGCCCGGAGTCATCCGCACAGCAGCACTGGGTGGGAGCGCGCCTGCAGCACGGCGTCGAGGCTGCCACCAAAAGCAATCTCGCGCAGCGGATTGGTGCTGTACCCGCCCATCACAATCAAATCACAATTTTTGTCCGCAGCTGTTTGCAGAATTGCTGCGGCAACCGCGCGCTGCTTCACTGAAATATATTCGGCCGGAGTCCAGTGCGCTTCCAGATACGCACGCGCTTCGGGCAGCGCATCGGGCGCTCCGGCACTGCAGTGCAGCACCACCAGTGCGGCATCCCAGGCGCCAGCCATGTAAGCCGCCACATACAACGCTTCGCGCGCCTTGGGGCTGCCATCAAAGGCCAGCAGTACGCGCTGCAAGCGGACGGGAACGGCGGGTGTGGCCAGCACTGGGCGCGGGCACGCCTGAATGATTGCGCGCAGGCCGGATGCCAGCCGGCTGCCAATATCATCCGCGGGTGGATGCGCCAGATGCAGCACCAGCAGGGCCGCCCCAATGGCACCGCCCCGCAGCGCCCTGCGCACAAGTCCGGTTTCAATTGCGAGCTGGCCGTTGATGCCGGCCGCTGTGCAGCGGCTGGCGAAGCTGCTGCGCAATGCCGGGGAGTAAGCTGGCTGCGCCTCATCACTTATGTGCAGTCCGCGCAACTCTGCCGATTCGAGCCTGGCAAGCAGCAGCGCTGTGTCAAGCGCGGGCCAGGCTTGCGCGTTGCCAGACACTCCCACCAGTATTTTGGAGAAGAGCTGCAGCGTGTCGCGCTTGCTAACCGCGCCCTTGCGCCACTGCCCAATCCGGGTTGCGCTGCGCAAGCTGGCCGGCACAATCAGGTTCGAAGCTGCGTTCCATAGGCGCGTCAGCACCTGTGCGCTGCGCACCCCAAACTTGCCCGCCAGGTCAGCCGCAACCTCTTGCGTATCCATGCTCCACTCCAGCGCAGCCTCAAGCGTAGCGCGATGTTCTGCCAGCCATACATATAAATCTGTTTCCGTGCGGTCCGGCAGCGACTGCAGCAGGCTTTGGCTGCGGATAACCTCCACAACCGGCCGGTAAACAGTGTCGTACCAGCTGGCTACTGCGTCCTCCAGGCTCACCGCTGCTTGCGAGTCCATGCCCAAAAAGTAACGGTGCACGTCAATATGCTCGTCTAGAACGCGGTATTGGCCCGGTACTGTCATTAGCAGATTAGCGCCGGGGCGCAGGTGGTCGAGGCTGGTGCGCTCCAAAAATTCCACATAGCGCGCCTTGCAGATCAAGTCGTCCGGGTTGTCATTGGCGCTGAACGGAACGCGTGTGGGAATGTCCAGCACGTAAGCCTGAATCGACTTGGCGCCCAGTTCGCGTGCGACGGAGATGCGATGGTTACCGTCCAAAACAAAGTACGCGTCGCCAATGCGGTAAAGCTCCACTGGCGGCAGCCCCATGCTCTCGGACGCAGCCCGCACGCCGGCCCAGCGCGTTTGATCGGAATCATGCAGTGGCAAAAAGCTGCGCGTGAAATCTGTATAGCGGCCCACGCTGCCAACAATCGCATCCAGCGCCACTTCTTGCAGGCCGCGCGGCGTGGAATGCGCCAGCCTTAATTGCTGGCGAACATCTTCAAAAGAAAGCAGGCCGGCCGGCCGGCCGCGCAGGCGCGCCAGAGTTTGTTCCAGCGCAGCTTTAGTGCGCGCACTGCGAAAGTCTTGCGCTGCGCGCAATCGATAGTGATCTTCCATCAGCTTCTAATTGGGAGGTGTGAGTATAATCCACGCCAATTCCCGCTTGTTTTGTTGGATTGGAGATAAATAGAACGATGCCCACAACCCCGGATTTGCGCGTGCTGATTGCCGATGATATTGCCGCGGCGGGCATCGAGCGCCTGCGCACTGTGGCGCACGTGGACGTTGAAGCGGAAATCACGGCTGCGCAATTGCTGGCGCGCATCAGCAACTACCATGCGCTGGTGGTGCGCAGCCGCACGAAAGTTGATGCTGCACTGCTGGCGGCCGCAGCGCATTTGCGCGTGGTGGGGCGTGCGGGTGTGGGCGTTGACAATGTGGATGTGGCCGCCGCGGTGGCGCGTGATGTGATCGTGGTTAACTCGCCGCTGGCAGCCACCACCGCCGTAGCAGAGCTGACGCTGGCATTGATGCTGGCCCTGGCGCGGCAGGTTGCGTTTGCAGATGCGGCGATGAAGCAGGGCGAGTGGCCCAAAAAGAAACTGCAAGGCGCAGAGCTGGAAGGCAAGACACTCGGCCTGATTGGCTTCGGCCGCATCGGGCGCGAGGTGGCGCGGCGCGCACAAGCGTTTGGCATGCGCATTGTTGCATATGAGGTTATCCCGATTGATCCGGCATCGGTTGCGCATCTGGCCAGTTTGCTGGAGCTGCCGCAGGTGCTGGCTGCGGCAGACTACATCTCACTGCATGTGCCGGTGACGAGTGCAACGCGCAACATTATTGATGAAGCAGCGCTGGCAGCGTGCAAGCCGGGCGTGCGCATTGTGTGCACTGCGCGCGGCGGATTGATAGACGAGGCGGCTTTGCTGTCCGCGCTGCAAAGCGGCCGGGTGGCGGCTGCCGGGCTCGATGTCTTTGCAAGCGAGCCGCCCGGTGCAAGCGAGCTGGTGCGCCACCCGCAAGTAATTGCAACCCCCCATGTGGGAGCGCAGACCGCGGAAGCGCAGGAGCGCGCTGGTGTGGATATTGGCGATGAAGTGGCTGCGGCATTGACCGGCAAGCCCCTGCGCTGGCGCGTAGTGCCGGATGCGGCCGGCTAAACCGCAAAAGCTGCTGCCCGCTAAATTCGCTGGCCGGGGGCGGAGCCCACAGTGCGCGCTGCATCCGGGCGCAGGCGGTTACGCAGCAGGCGGTAGGCGCACAGCACATTTACCGCCGCATAGATGGCGCTGTTCACTATTGCCGGAGTTTGCGCCGCATAATGCTTGCGATGAAAAATTTTCATTGCATCATGAAAGGCGTGGATCATGCGGGTGCTGTCTTTGCGCGTTGATGTGCCTTTGTGGTGGCGGACCACCACGCGCGGGTAATACATCACGGCATACCCGGCGCGCTGTATGCGCAGATTGAGATCCAGGTCCTCGCCGTACATAAAAAAATCCTCGTCCATCAAGCCAACTTTTGCGAGCGTGCTGCCGCGCAGCAGCTGGCAGGCACCCACGGTGGAGTCCACAGCCGCGGTTTCGTCCACGGGTAAAAACGTCATGTTGTAGCGGGCAAAGCGTGCGCTGTTGGGGAAGATACGGCTTAAGCCGAGCAGATGGTAAAGCGCGGTGGCGGGCGTGGGGGCGCCGCGCCGGCACGCCTTGTCCAAGCTGCCATCGGCCAGCACCAGCTTGGGACCCACCACGCCAACATTTGGATTGGCGTCCAAGTATGCCAGCATCAATCGCAAGCCATCGGCAGGCAGCTCTGTGTCCGGGTTGAGCAGCATTGCGTGGCGAAATTGTTGCGCGCCCGGGAAGCCGGCTGCGCGCAAACCAAGATTGTTGCCGTAGGAATAGCCGCCGTTGTGCGCGCTCTCAATGACTTGGCACCATGGAAATTCGGTTTGCACAAACTGCGGGGTGCCATCATCGCCGGCGTTGTCCACCACCCACACCGCAGCGTCAATGCCAGCCATGGCAGCGCCCACGCTGCGCAGACAGGCGCCCAGATACTCGCGCGAGTTGTGGCAAAGAATAATGATTGCGAGTGCGCGCACGGTTTAGCTGACGAGTATGTGCCAATAGCTGGCAGTGCGCCGCGCAAGCGTGGCGCCGTCAATGCGCTGCCGCATGCGCGCATACAGGCTGCGTGCCAGCCAATACGAGAGCCCGGCTACGGTTATCAGCTTCAACAGCAGATACCAGCCGGCACCATAGTGCTTGCGAAAGAAGCGCGCCTGGCTGCGGGCAAACAGCACAGCGCTGCGTTCCGGCTGCCGGCTGGTGGCATGCGCGCCAATATGCGTGATGGCGGCATGTGGCGTATACCAGAGCTGCCAGCCTGCGCGCTGTGCACGCCGGCACCAGTCGGTTTCCTCAAAGTAGAGCGCAAACCCTTCATCTAATCCGCCGGTCTGCTCCCAAGCAGCGCGGCGTACCAGCACCGCAGCACCAAGAATGTGATCCC
>QWRL01000157.1 GCA_003670425.1 Chloroflexota bacterium | reverse complement strand
CGGCTATCCAGCTGCTGCCTGACCTGGCGCGGACTGATACCAAGCGCTAGCCATGTCCACCGAGCATCTGGTATTGCCCATCACGGGCATGACGTGTGCGAACTGCGCAGTCACCATTGAGCGCAGCCTCAAGCGTGTCGGCGGGGTGCAGTCTGCCACCGTGAATCTCGCCAGCGAACGCGCGACGTTTGCGTTTGATACGAGCCAGGTGAAAGCCGTTGATCTCATCGCCAAGCTGGAACATATTGGGTACGGCGTGGCCACGACCGTGCAGCAGCTTGGGGTGGAGGGGTTGGTGGACGATAACGATGCGCGGGCGCTAACCCGCGCATTGGAGCAGCTGCCCGGCATGCGCCAGGCGTCAGTTAATGTTGCGGCTGAGAGTGCGCGCGTGGAGTTCATCCCAACGCTGGTGGCACTCGAAGATATGCGCATTGTGGCGCGCCGCCTGGGTTTTAGCGTGGCCGCACGGGATGGCGATGCCGGCGACAGTGAAGACCTGGCGCGGGCTGCAGAGACGGCCCGCCGCACGCGGCGCCTCTTGGTGGGCGCGGTGTTCACCGTGCCATTGTTTTTACTTTCGATGGCCAACGATTTTGCATTCGTGCCGATGGCGATTGGGCACGCGCCATGGTTTGCGCTGCTGCTCGGGGCACTGGCCAGCCCGGTGCAGTTTTATGTGGGCTGGCCGCATTACGTGGCAGCGCTCAAATCTGTGCGCAATGGCGCGGCCAACATGGATGTGTTGATTGTGCTGGGCAGCTCAACGGCGTACCTCTACAGCAGCGTGGTGTTGGCAGGCAAAAGTGCGGGCTGGGCGGGAGTGCCACATCATACTTACTTTGAAACAGCAGCCATGATTATTACGCTGATAGGCTTGGGAAAGCTGCTCGAGGCGCGCGCCAAAGGGCGTGCCTCTGCGGTCATTCGGCGCTTGTTGGCGTTGCAGCCGCGCATGGCGCGCGTGGTGCGGGCTGATGTGGAGGTGGATGTGCCGGCAAGCATGGTTATGATTAATGACGTTGTGCTGGTGCGTCCTGGCGAGCGGATTGCGGTGGATGGTGTGATCGTCGCGGGCAGTTCCAGTGTTGATGAGTCAATGCTCACGGGTGAGGCACTGCCGGCTGAAAAGGGCGTGGGCGCCAGCGTGTTCGGCGCAACACTCAACCGGCAGGGCGCATTTAAATTCCGGGCAACCAAGGTGGGTTCAGAGACTGCGCTGGCAAATATTGTGCGGCTGGTGCAGGCTGCACAAGACAGCAAGGCACCAGTGCAGGCACTGGTGGATCGCGTTTCCAGTATTTTTGTGCCGGCGGTTGTGGTGCTGGCACTGCTGACATTTATAGGCTGGTACATTGCTGCCGGGGATGTGAGCCGTGCACTAATCAATATGGTGGCGGTGCTGGTGATTGCGTGCCCATGTGCGCTGGGCCTTGCCACGCCTACGGCGATCATGGTTGGGGCGGGCCGCGGTGCGGAGCTTGGCATTTTGTTTCGCAACAGTGAAGCGTTGGAGCATGCCGGCAAGGTGCGCACTGTGGCACTTGATAAAACGGGAACGCTAACGCGCGGGCGGCCAACCGTAACCGACGTTCTGCTTGCGGACGGCGCGCACTGGTCAGAGGCTGATTTTTTGCAGCGCTTGGCGTCCGCAGAGCGGCACAGCGAGCACACACTTGGCGAAGCCATCATGGCCGGCGCCACGGAGCGCGGCTTGAGCTTGTTTGAGCCGGCAGAGTTTGAAGCGCTCGCGGGCCGCGGAATTTCTGCGCTCGTCAATGGCAGCCGCTTGCTGGCCGGCAATCGCCGCTTGATGGCAGATAGCGGTATCGATGTTGAAAATCTTCAGGCGCGCGCTGGTGTGCTTGAGCAGCAGGCCAAGACTGTGGTTTTCGTTTCCATTGATGGAAGTGCTGCCGGATTGGTGGCAGTGGCCGATGCGGCCAAAGCTGAAGCGCGGCTCGCCATCGCTGGCCTGCGCCAAATGGCGATCAGTGTGGTTATGTTGACCGGTGACAACGCGCGCACTGCAAACGCGCTGGCGCGTGAGTTGGGTGTGGACCGGGTGGTGTCGGAGGTGCTGCCGGCGCAAAAGTTGGAAGCCATCCGCAACTTGCAAGCGCAGCCGCATTGCGCGCCGGTGGCGATGGTCGGTGACGGAATTAACGATGCGCCTGCGCTCTCCCAGGCGGATGTGGGCATGGCGATCGGGGCGGGCACTGATGTGGCGCTGGAGGCGGGGCACATCACATTGATGAGCGGCGACTTGCGCGGCATTGCACGCGCCATCCTGCTCTCGCGGGCGACGATGCGCACCATCCGGCAAAATTTGTTTTGGGCATTTGCGTACAACACGCTTCTAATCCCGGTGGCTGCGGCGGGATTGCTGCAGCCTGTGCTGGCAGCTGCGGCAATGGCCTTCAGCTCGCTCTTTGTGGTGACCAACAGCCTGCGGCTGCGGCGCGTGCGGCTGGCGTAGGCTGCATGCGCGTTCATTGCGCCGGCGCGCTTGTATAATCCTGCGGGATGGAGCACAAACTGCAGCGGAGTGAATTTTTAAAGCTGGCATCACTGGCGGTGGTTGGGATTGCCGCTGCGCCGCCGGTTTTGCGGCGGCCTTTGCCGGCGCTTGTGCAGGGCACTGGTGCGCGCTTTGGGCGCGTGGCAATCGATTATGGATTTGTGCGTGCGCGCCCCGGGCAAGATGGGCGCATTGTTGGCAAAGTGCTGCGCGATGATGTAGTGCCGATTGTGCGCGAGGTGGTTGGCAAAGGCCTGCATCCTAGCAATCACATCTGGTTTGAGTTGCCCGACGGCTATATTTATTCGACGGCGATGCAAGTTGTGCGCAACGAACCAAACGAGTCGCTGCGGTCACTTCCGGCGGACGGATTGTTTGGCGAGGTTTCTGTGCCGTTTGCCGATGCGCGCAGTGAGCCCAATCCGAGCGCGGTTACGCCGTATCGCGTTTACTATTCGGCGGTGTTCCAGGTTTACGGAGTGCAGCAGGCGCCCGACGGCAGCTATTGGCTGCGGGTAAAAGACGATGCCGATGTTAAGTTTTGGCTGCCTGCCCACATCCTGCGTCCATTGACGCAGGCAGACATTGCGCCGATTTCCCCGCATGCGGACGGAAAGTTAATTGTGGTCAATTTGGCGCGCCAGTCCATGTCTGCGTTTGAGGGGGCCAACGAAGTATTCCGCACGCTGGTGTCGACCGGTAAGCACTACGTGAAAGACGGCCAATGGGTTGATGCCCAATCCACGCCCGTGATTACTGCGCCACTCTGGAGCAAGCGCATAACCCGGCACATGCAGGGTGGTTCAGCCACAGCAGGTTGGGACATCCCGGGCGTGCCATTTGTATCCTTTTTTTCCAGCAATGGTGCCGCCGTGCACGGCGCATTCTGGCACAACCATTTTGGCCAGCCGCGCTCCGCCGGTTGCATCAACTGCACGCCAGAGGCAGCGCGCTGGATTTTTCGCTGGACGCTGCCCAAGGTTGATTATCTTCCGGGCTTTGCGGACTCGCCCTGGCCGGGCGGCACACGCGTTCAGATTGAGCACGGAACTCTTTAGCGCTGCAATAAACTCACTGAAGTTTGGCAGGGCGCCCAGGCGGGTTGTTGTGCCTCAAAGCGTGCGGCTTGAGCGGAATCTCCAAATTCTGCGCTGGACGGCGGCAAGGCATACAATCCGTGCAAGTGTTTTGTGATCTGAGCGTGACACGCCCAACGCGGTTAACGCAGAGGTGCATGTTCGCAGATCCAATATTTCAACCGGCAGGCCTCTTTTGGGGCGGAGATAGTTTATGGCTTCTGCAAATTTAACCTACGGCCTAGCGCTTGTCGCGGGCATCGCGTCGTTCCTTTCGCCGTGCGTGCTGTCACTCGTTCCGGTTTACATCACTTATCTTGGCGGGCGTGCAGTCACGGCGGGCGGTGCAGAGCTGCCTGTTGATCGGGCGCAGACCTTTCTGCACGGTGTCGCATTCGTGCTTGGTTTCAGTTTTGTGTTTGTTTCGCTGGGTGCAGCCGCCAGTGCACTGGGCCAGGTGCTGTTCGACATGCGCGATGTTCTGACAAAGGCGGGCGGAGTAGTTGTGATTGTGCTGGGCTTGCACACGATGGGCGTGGTGCGCATTCCATTTTTGTACCGTGATACGCGCCCGCAGTACGCGCATGCCGCGCAAGGTTTGAACTTTGCAACCTCCGGCTTGATGGGTATTTTCTTTGCCGCCGGCTGGTCGCCGTGCCTCGGGCCAATCCTTGGCGCCATCATGACGCTGGCGTTCTCTGCCGAGAGCGCGCAGCGCGGCACACTTTTATTGTGCGCGTACTCAGCCGGGCTGGGCCTGCCTTTTCTGGCAGCGGCGCTGGCGGTGGGGCGCGTGTCGCAGCTCATCCGGAGCATGGGGCGCTACATGCGCTACATTGAGCTTGCCAATGGTGTGCTGCTGATTGTTATTGGCGGCCTGCTTTTCACGGGTGCACTTAGTTTGATCACAATTCAACTTTCGCAATTGCCGACATTGCTGATGCTACAGGAGCGCATTGACGGCGGATTGCTAAATATCTGGGGCGCGTGGGGGGGTGGATAGCCCGCCTGCGCCCCGCGGCGGATTGCGCGCGCTGCTGGGTGGTGGATTTCTTGTCGGTTTGTTGATGGCTGCTGCGTTGGTGGGCGCCGACTGGTTCAATCGGTTGCGCACCGACGCGCCCGCGGAACGGGCAGCTTCCAGCCTGCCCGTGGCGGCTGCCGGCCCGCTTGTAGGTGATCTGGCGCCAGACTTTGAGCTCATCAATGCCGGGTCCGGCAAGAAGGTGCGCCTGTCTGATTTGCGCGGTCGGCCCGTGCTCGTAAACTTTTGGGCCACATGGTGTGCGCCCTGCCGCACAGAAATGCCTGCGCTGGAAAAAGCTGCCATTACCTACCGTAGCGACGGCCTTGAAATCCTCGCGGTGAACTTCGGTGAATCGCAGGCGGCGGTGCTTGCGTTTGCCGCCGAGCTTGGACTCAAAATTCCTCTGCTGCTCGATTCGGATGGCCGGGATCAGTCTGGGCCGCGAGCGCCCCGTCACCCCTCCTTTTTTTTTATGGCCCGGTGGGGGGGGGTGGCTGCGCTGCATCTTGGAATCTTGACCGAGGGCGCGCTGACTGCGCGCCTCGCCACAATTCTGCAGTGATGGTTTCGCACAGCGGAATGACTGCGGGCGGTGCGCGCGCGCAGGCGTGCGCCGTGGGCTGCGAACATTGGCTGAGCCATGCCGCTGACTAGCGAAGCACCGGCTGCGCCTGGCAGGTATGCGCTGCCCGCGGACAGCAAGGCTGGCAAGCGCTTGTTGTATGGAGCTGCAACGCATTGGCTCGCCCTGTGCTGTGCCGTGATCGGCAGTTATGTGGGGCTGGCGGTCTCGCCGGCAGTGCTGCTAAAGCTTGGCTTTGTCCGCACTGCCGCGCTTATGTATCGGTTGTACTGGCCCGTGTGCCACCAGTTTGCCTACCGCTCTTGGTTTTTGTTTGGCGCGCATTTTTACTATGCAGCCGATGAATTCAAGCTGCTCACCGGCATTGATCCATATACTGCTGCCGGCCGTTTGGCCAGCAAGAGTTTTGTGGGCGACGCGGTGCTGGGATACAAGCTGGCACTGTGCGAGCGCGATATTGCGATTTATGGCGGCATGCTGCTGGCCAGCCTGGC
>QWRL01000156.1 GCA_003670425.1 Chloroflexota bacterium | reverse complement strand
CCTGGCAGGCAGATGTGCTGCGCAAGGCCAGCGCCAGCGGCTGGCCAAGTGCACGGTCCTCATATTCAGCGTCGAATTTTTTTATCGATTCGTAGCGTTGTGCGGTCCAGTCATACAGGCGGACAACCACGCGCTGGCCGAGGTGCGCACCTTCGGCAATTACCAGCTCCCAATAGGCGAGGCCCGCCAATACCAGCAACGAGGCTGCGAGCGCAGCAAGTGTGATCCACGAAGTTGGCTGCACAGGCTGATTGTAGATGCTGGCGGATGGCGGCGGCTGTCTCCACCACATGCATCCAGAGTTCGGTGCTGCCGGACGCAACACTGCGGCTTGGTCGCGCGCGCCATTGATCCAATTTTAAACTGCAATGCTATAATTTACAGATAGGGCGTGTAGCTCAGTTGGTTAGAGCGCTTCTCTTACACAGAAGAGGTCGTAGGTTCGAACCCTATCTCGCCCACAAGCGCATCCGGCTGCGGCGGACAACACATCATCCTGACTCTGCAGGCTGCTGCGCCGTTGCTCACTGCTGCTCTTACCGCCAAAATTGACCATGGACACCTTTAGCAGCACGCTTGCACGTTTTACCCAACAGATCGGCTGGCTTAGCCTGCTTGATATTCTGCTTGTGGCCGGCGCGTTTTATGCCGTGCTCGTAATTTTGCGCGGCACCCAGGCCGTGAACTTGATGCGCGGTGTGGTGGTGCTGATTGTGGCGGTGGTGGTGCTCTCCGGGGCGCTGCGCCTGCGCGCAATTTCCTGGCTGTTGCGGGCCATGCTGCCGGCGCTGCTGCTGGCGTTCCCGGTTATTTTTCAGCCGGAAATCCGGCGGGCGCTCGATCGCCTTGGGCGGGCGGGCACATGGCTCAACTTTTACAAGCGCGACGAAAACATTGCGGCGATTGTTGAGGTGCTGGTGGCGGCTTGCATGGAGATGAGCGGGCTGCAGCAGGGCGCGCTTATTGTGATTGAGCGCACGGGCGGCTTGCAGGAGTTTGTGGATGGCGGTGTCAAGCTGGACGCCGCACTTTCGGTTGCCCTGCTCAAGCAGATTTTTCACAAGGACACGCCACTGCATGACGGCGCGGTAGTACTGCGCGGCGACCGCGTGGCTGCTGCGGCCTGTGTGCTGCCGCTGGCGGTGAGTGCGCGCGTGACAAATTTGCGCTTTGGGCTGCGCCATCGCGCTGCCCTGGGTATCAGCGAGCTGGGTGATGCCGTTGCGGTGGTGGTGTCGGAGGAAACCGGCTCGGTTTCCATTGTGCACAACGGCCTGATCGACAATGACCTCAGCGCGAGCGAACTGCGCGCGGGTTTGTTGATGCACTATGGCAACCAATCTGAAAATGGGAAAGACGCCCGGCGCAATCTTCCACTTGCAGGCGCTGACACCGGAACGCCTGCATGACCGGCGCGGGGGCGGGCGTACTGCGCAATCTTGGCTTGGTTGCAAGCAGCCTAGTGCTGGCAGTTGTGGTTTGGGTTGTGGCGGTAAACGAGGACAACCCGCTTGAGGAGCGCATTGTGCCGCGTGCGATTCCGGTCGAAGTAACCGGCTTGCAGGCCAACGTGATGGTGTTGGGCGGGCTGGCAACTGAGGCCACCGTTACGCTGCGCGCGCCACGCCTTACGTGGCCCACATTGGCCATCAACAAGCTGCGCGTGGTGGCGGATGTGACGCAGTGGCAATCCGGCTCGCAAGTGGTTACGCTGCGCGGCGTGTTTCCGGACCAGCAGGCCGAGGTGGTGGTTATTGAGCCGCCGGTGGTTACGCTTCAACTGGCGCGGGTGGTGACGCGTACGCTGCCGGTGCGTGTGCGCATCATCGGCGACCCGGCTATTGGATACACATTTGGGTCGCCGGTACTTTCGGTGGTTGATGCCGCAATCAGCGGGCCGGAGGAGCTGGTTGATGCGGTCGCTTCGCTGGAAGCACGCATCGATTTGCGCGATCAGCGCGAAGCCGTTGCGGAAACGGTTGTGTTGCGGGTGCTGAACAAGGAATTGCAGTCTGTGAATGGGGTGCAGGTGACACCGCCCAGCGTTGGCTTGCGGGTGGCCGTCACCCAGCTCGGCGGCTATCGCGACTTGGCCGTGCGCGTAATGTTCAAGGGCAGCCAAGCCGCCGGCTACCGCATCAAGAACATAACCGCTGTCCCGCCCTCGGTGACTGTTTTTTCTGCCGACCCGGATGTGGTGGCGGCGCTGCCCGGTTACCTTGAGACCGAGCCGCTCGACATTACAAATGCCACCGCCACAATTGACGCGCGCCTGGCGATGAAACTTCCGCCGGACGTGTCGCTCGCCAGCGACCAGACAGTTGCGGTAGCGGTGAGCATTGATGCGGTGGAGAGCAGCATCCGCATCCGCCGGCAGGTGGAGGCTACCGGGCTTGGCCCGCGGCTGGTTGCAAATTTTGCGCCGGAAAAAGTTGATGTGATTTTGTCCGGGCCGCTGCCAGCGCTGGAAAAGCTGGGCACGGATGATGTCAAGGTGGTGCTGGACTTGATGGGGTTGCGCATCGGTGTCCATACTGTGAAGCCGACAGTGCTGGTGACCGGGCTGCAGTCTGTGCAAGCGGGCCAGGTGCTGCCAGAAGAGCTGCAAGTGACCATTACGCGCGACGCAAGCACACCCACGCCCAAGCCGGCTGCTCCCTAGCCAAGCATGCTGCGGGTGTGCACCATGCTGCGCGCTTGCCCGCTCAACCAACTGCAATGAAGAACAACCAACCATCCCTGCTCCGTGCGCGCGAGTTGCCGCGGACGAGTGCAGCACTTTAATAATGTCCAGACCAATCGTGGCGCTTGTTGGCCGCCCCAATGTCGGCAAGTCGACGCTGTTCAACCGGCTGGCCGGACAGCGCCTTGCCGTGGTGGATGACGAACCGGGCACTACGCGCGACCGGTTGTTTGCCACGGTGGAATGGAACGGCAGAATCTTTGCACTGGTGGACACGGGCGGCATCGAAGGCTTCGATGATGTGGTGCGGCCAAATCCGCTGGCCACCGGCTCGGTGGATTTTCTAGCCGAGATTCGCGCGCAAACTGAAATGGCCATCGCCGATGCCGACGTGATTATTTTTATGGCGGAGGCAAATGTGGGCGTGACCGCCACCGACGCCGAGATTGCCGACCTATTGCGGCGGCGCCAAAAGAGCGCGGGCGGTGTGCGCCGGCCGCCGGTGCTGCTGGCGGTGAACAAAGGCGACAACCCGGAGCGCCGCGCAATGGCTGCCAATTTTTACGAACTTGGATTGGGCGACCCTGTGGCAATTTCTGCGGTGCATGGAATTGGAACTGGAGATTTGCTGGATGAAGTGGTGGCACTGCTGCCGCCGGCCAGCCCGGAGCCCGCCGACAGCACGCTGAAGGTGGCGATTGTGGGCCGGCCGAATGTTGGCAAGAGCAGCCTGCTCAACCGCCTGCTCGGTACAGAGCGGGTAATTGTGTCACCAATTGCCGGAACCACGCGCGATGCGGTGGACACGCAGCTGCGCTACATGGGCACGGACATCACGCTGATTGACACGGCCGGCATCCGCCGGCGCGGGCGCATTGAGGGCGGCGTCGAAAAATACAGTGTGCTGCGCGCGTTGCGGGCCATCGAACGCTCGGACATTGTGGCTGTGGTTGTGGATGCGCTGGAGCCGTTTACTGCGCAGGACGCACATATTGCCGGGATGGCAGTGGAGCAGGCGCGCAGTGTGGTGGTGCTCGTAAACAAATGGGATGCGGTGGATAAAGACAGCCACACGATTGAGGATTACCGCCTGCGGGTGCGCGAGCACCTGAAGTTTTTGGATTATGTACCGGTGCTGTTTGTGTCTGCAGTGACCGGCCAGCGCGTGAACCAGCTGCTGCCCACCATTATTGAAGTGCAGGCCGCGCGCAATGAGCGCATTGGCACGGCCGCGCTAAACCGGCTGGTGCAGCAAGCGATGGACCAGCACGCGCCGCCATCGCAGTCCGGCCAGCGCCTGCGAATTTACTTTGCAGCGCAGGTGGCGACTGCGCCGCCGTTCATTGTGTTTCACATTAATAGCCGCAAGCTGGTGCACTTTTCCTATACCCGTTACCTCGTCAACGCCATCCGCCAGCAATATCCGTTCAACGGCACGCCACTGCGCATTGGCTTCCGCGAGCGCGAGGAATAGTGCAGCGCCTGCACTTTGCAGTGCGCCGCAGCGCCGGGCCTGATTGCGCATGAGCAGCGCTGAAACGCCGCCGGATCGCGTGCGCCTGAACTGGCGCATGCTGGTGATCGAAGTGGTGGAGACCGCCGTGATGGCGGCCGTGATTTTCCTGGCGGTGAATCTTTTCAGCGCCCGCTTCCGCATCGACGGCGCCAGCATGCAAAACACTTTTCGGCAGGGCGAGTACATTGTAGTCAGCCGCTTCAGCTACTGGTATGCCGATCCGCAGCGCGGTGAAATTGTTGTCTTCGTGCCGCCCAGCAGCGTGCCGGGTTCGCTGCTGGATGGAATGCTTGGGCGTGCCGGCGAAACAGATTTCATCAAGCGCGTGATTGGCATCCCGGGTGACAAAGTGCAGATGCGGGACGGGCAGGTGTTTGTAAATGGCACGGCTTTGGCGGAGCCATATCTGCCGGAGCTGATGCTTGATTTCGGCGGCCGCAATTGGCAGGTGGCTGCCGGCCAGCTGTTTGTGATGGGCGACAACCGCAATTACTCAAAAGACTCGCGCGATCCGGAGGTGGGCCTGATTCCGCGCGCACAAGTGGTCGGCAAAGTGTGGGCGGTGTACTTTCCGATTGGCAGCTGGCGCCGCATTGTGCGCCATGTGTATCCGGAACTGCTGCCGTCAGGTTGATGCTGCACAACGGCCACGCCAAAAGTTGGCGTTAATGCGAGTCGCAGCGTTGCATCACGGTGATAAAATAGAGACCTAATCAAACTAGCAAGCCACAAGCCGATTAATACTTGACCAACATCTCCCCATTCCTCGACGGACGGCAGTGCACGCACTGTGGATTTGGCGTACTGCGCGCCTACACTGCCACGCATGCCAGCTGGCACGGCAACCACTTTGTGCTGGTGCCAAACCTGCCCGCGTGGAAGTGCTTTTATTGTGGATACGTAGAACATGACAGCCCAACGTTGCGCCGCGTGGCAACTGTGCTGGGCTCAAGTGCGGAGTTTGCGCAGCAACGCCTGCGCTGGTCGCGGCGGCAGCGCGTGCTGTCTGCGCAGCGCCGCCCCAAAGCCAGCTCTGGCGCCAGTTAGCCGCGGTTGCCGGCAGCCGGTCCGCGCCCGAGCCGCGGCTATCGGCCGGATGCGCGTCATCGCGCACGCAATAAAATATTTCCGGCCGAATTTAATCTCTATATGGTAAACTGCGGTGCTTGCTTGCTGAGCCCCCATCGTCTAGGGGACTAGGACGTGGGCCTTTCAAGCCTAAAACCGGGGTTCGAATCCCCGTGGGGGCACTAATGTTTCCACCGCCTCCCGGGCATGGGAGGCGGCACTGTTTTGGCTCAGCACTTCACCCCGCTATGCATTACCATTTGGCTGGCAGGAGTTTTGAAATTACATTGGTTGACTGATTCGGCGGGGCGCAGCGCGCTGCAGTGCAGGCTGCAGCGCGGTGCGCGGCTGGCTGCCCGCAGCTGGCTGCTGCCCTTTGCCCTGCTGGGGGCGCCGGCCGGCTGCGGGCTGGGAGCCACTGCACAGCCGCGGGGCACTGCTGCGCCCGCGCTAA